>JBBRFY010000068.1:0-18606 GCA_038241205.1 Cytophagales bacterium | reverse complement strand
GTTTTAGAAGATCATAGAGGTGAACTTCTTAGTGCCACCATTGCTGCCGATGGGCAGTGGCGATTTCCGGAAGTTGACGCGGTGCCTGAAAAATTTGTTCAAGCAATAATTACGTTTGAAGACAAGCGTTTTCAAAATCATCATGGTGTTGATTTGCGATCTCTTGCTCGCGCGATGAAACAAAATATTCAGTCGGGCGAAGTAAAGAGCGGAGGTAGTACGATCACGATGCAAGTCATCCGTCTTTCAAGGAAAGGTAAGTCGCGCTCGCTTTTTCAAAAAGCAATCGAAATTGTAATGGCCACCAGATTAGAATTTCGATATACTAAAAATGAGATTATTGGATTGTATGCATCGCATGCTCCGTTTGGAGGAAATGTTGTAGGATTAGAAGCGGCCTGTTGGCGATACTTTGGTCGCGATCCGAAAGAACTTTCGTGGGGTGAAGCAGCGCTGCTTGCAGTATTGCCGAACGCACCATCTCTTATTCATCCTGGAAAAAATAGGGAACGCTTAAAGGCAAAGCGCGATAGACTTTTGGATCGGTTGCAAGACCGTAATGTAATTGATGCATTTACCTGTTCGTTAGCAAAAGATGAAAACATACCTGACGCACCACAACCCTTACCACATTTTGCACGACATTTATTAGCGCGCATTTCCAAAGAAGGATATGCGCAACAAAAAATTAAATCTACTATACAGGCTCAACTTCAACTTCGTGTTGAGCAGATTATTCAAGATCATCATCAGCGCCTAAAGGCGAATCAGGTTTTTAATGCCGCAGCAATTGTTGTAGAAGTAACTACAGGTAATGTATTGGCCTATGTAGGAAATACAGAAGTAAAACAACGTGGCCATTACGGAGATGCGGTGGATGTTGTAACCGCACCTAGAAGTACAGGAAGTATTTTAAAGCCTTTTCTTTTTGCTGCCATGCTAGAGGATGGCAAGATGCTTACCAAAACATTGCAACCCGATATACCGACCATTATAAATGGGTTTGCTCCGAAGAATTTTTCGATGAGCTATGATGGCGCAGTGTCAGCTGATAAGGCTTTGATTCGATCACTCAATATTCCAGCAGTGCATGAGTTGCGAAATTATCGGTATGAAAAATTTCATTCGTTGTTAAAAAATATTGGCATGTCCACATTAACTAAACCTGCAGATCATTACGGGCTCTCGCTTATTTTAGGTGGCGCTGAAGGTACGCTTTGGGATATTAGCGGTATGTATGCGTCCATGGCGAGAACACTGAATAATTTTTTTAAACATCCCGGAAAGAATAAGTATGCACAAAGTGATTTCCGTTCATTAAAGTATACACTACAAGATTCAGCAACGATTGAAAATAATAATGTTGCTTCTGCTCTGCAAGAAAATTCTGTTTTAAGTGCATCTTCCATTTATCAAACTTTCGATGTGTTGAGAGAAGTGTATCGACCCGGAGAAGAAACAGGATGGAAGTATTTTAGTAATTCAAAAAAAATTGCCTGGAAGACCGGAACAAGTTTTGGCTTTCGCGATGCTTGGGCCATTGGTGTAACACCCGGATATGTAGTGGGTGTATGGGTAGGTAATGCAGATGGGGAAGGAAGACCGGGTCTTACGGGAACGGAAGCTGCCTCGCCAGTGATGTTTGATATTTTTTCTCAACTTCCAAATACAGGTTGGTTTCAGCAGCCAACACTTGAAATGGAGAAGATAACCATCTGCGCACAAAGTGGTCATCGAAATACAACACTGTGCTATCAAGTTGATACGGTTTGGATAACAAAAGCAGGTTTGCAAAGTTTACCGTGTCCCTATCATAAGAAGGTACACCTGTCATCTAATGAAAAATTTCAAGTGCATAGTGAATGTGAATCACTCGATAAAATGAAGGATGGGAATTGGTTTGTATTGCCCCCATCGCAAGAATATTATTATCGGCAGAAGAATGCATCGTACAAAATGTTGCCACCATTCAGAAGTGATTGCATGGCCACATTTCCGCTGGCGTCAATGGATTTAATTTATCCGAAACCAAATGCAAAAATCTTTATCCCTCGGGAATTGGATGGAAAATTAGGGAGTGCCGTATTTGAACTTGCGCATCGAAACACATTGATAAAGGTATTCTGGCACTTGGATGATCAATATATAGGGAGCACGCAAAAAAGTCACAGATTGCCCTTAAAACCCACTTTAGGAAAGCATAAATTGACATTAGTAGACGAGAACGGAGAATCAATTGAAACGGTGTTTGAGGTTTTGTAATTAATCTAAATGGCTGACAGGTAAACAATTACTTGTGGTGTATTCATTCTTTACTATATTCGTGTTAGGTTTATTGCCTTTATATTAAAACCATGTGTTTATGAAGACCCAGAAATTTTTTGCACTGGTGGGCATTTTTTCAGCTTTTATAGTATTTCAGCCCACTATCGCTGCGCGTCACGTTCATCAAAATTTAACCGAAACACCCAATTTTGTGGTGGTCGGTGCATTTGCAATTCCCAACAACGCAAAGCGATTTACCGAGCAGGTAAACAAGAGAAATTTGCATGCGCAGTTTATGCTTAACCCAAATCGCAACCTCTACTATGTTTATGTGTTGAGTACGGTCGATCGTACAGAAGCCATTGACGAAGCTTTACGATTGAGGCAGCAGGCGGAATTTTCGGATGCATGGGTGTATAATGGAATGCTTGGAAACAGTCAGGGAGTTGGAGAGCCGCAAGTGCAATCGAGAGGTTTAGATATTGATCCGGTAACGGAGCAGCGGATTGGAATTATTAGTGAAAATGATGTAACGAATAGTACTTTAATCTCTGAAAATTCTTTACCCGTTGTAGCCGTTTCAACGCAAAATTCGGAAGCATCACAAGATGAATCATCTTCTGTATCACCCGTGACTTCTGAAATCACAAATCAAACATCCGAACTTGATCGTGGTGTGGAGGGTGCTAATTTCTATTTTAAGATTTTTAGAACGGTTGATAAAAAATTGATTGAAGGAGATGTTGATGTAATTGATGTAGATCGTACCAGAAAGATGGGTACCTATAAAGGTAACATGGGTGTTAAGGTTTCTGATCCGGGAAGTAAAAGCGATAATGTATCATTGGTGTGCGAAGTGTTTGGATACCGAAAAGTACAGCGCGACATAAACTACAATATACCAGAAGGTGAGGATATTGTCAAAAATGAAAATGGTGCAGTACTGGTACCGTTTGAATTGGTGAGATTGCAGAAAGGTGATATTGCCGTGATGTACAATGTTTATTTCTTTAAAGATGCCGCGATCATGCGACCGGAATCACGCTTTGAAGTGAATAGCTTATTAGAAATGTTAAAGGAAAATTCGAACTATAAAATCAAGATTCATGGCCATGCAAATGGTGGGGCACCCGGAAAAATTATCGAGATGGGGAAAGACAGCAAAAGCTTCTTCTCATTAACGGATACCAAAGAAGGCTATGGTTCTTCGAAAGAGTTATCGCAAGAGCGTGCAGAAATTATTCGTGATTATATGCTAGCCAACGGTATTGATACCAAACGCATGCAGGTAAAAGCTTGGGGCGGCAAGCGCCCTATTCAAGATAAGCACAGTGCACGGGCGCAAGAAAATGTGCGTGTTGAAATTGAGATATTAGAAAACTAAATAAATTTTGATTTCAAGTTTACGAATTACGATTTTTGTGAGGTCACAAAAATCGTAATTCGTATTTTTTTAAAAGTTGTTATCACGTTGTCATTGCTTTCAAAACATCATGTTGCGTAATGATGTGAACTTTTTCCTGCGCATCTCGAATCAGCACTGCTTTGTTGTCTTTGTTTAATAAAGAGGAAAGCACATCTAGCGTACTATCCGGTGCAACAAATTGCATGGGTTTATCCATTACATCGCCTACCTGTTTTTTCTGAAGTTGTGGATCTAAAATTATTTTCTCCAGCAAACTTGAAGAACTTACACTGCCAATAAATTGTCCGTTTTCTGTTACCGGTATCTGGTCAATACCTTCACGATTCATCAACTGAATAACATCACTTACCGCTGCAGATTTTGCAATTGTAGTTAAGGTGTCTTTTGCATTTCTATTGCTGATAATGTCACGCGCAGAACCAAAAGTACGTGTTTCTAAGAAGCCATGATCTTTCATCCACTGGTCGTTATACACTTTAGCAAGATAACGCGTGCCGTGGTCGGGTAGTAAGATGACCATGATATCATCTTTCTTTAAATGTTCGCGAGCATATTCCAATGCACCATGTATGGCAGATCCGCTTGACCATCCTACAAACAATCCTTCTTCTTTTGATAATCTCCGCGCTCCGATGGCGCCATCTTTATCCGTTACCTTTATAAACTGATCAATCACATCGAAGTTTACATTTTTGGGTAAGATGTCTTCGCCAAACCCTTCTGTGAGATAAGGATATACCTCATTTTCATCGAAGATTCCTGTCTCTTTATATTTTTTGAAAACAGATCCATACGTATCAATACCTACTGTAACAATATCCTTGTTTTGCTCTTTTAAGTATTTTGCAGTACCACACATCGAACCGCCTGTTCCTACCGTTGCAACATAATGTGTAATCTTTCCTTCTGTCTGTTTCCAGATTTCAGGACCAGTTGATTCATAATGTGCTGCGGTATTAGAAAGATTATCGTACTGATTCGGATAATATGAGTTTGGAATATCGGCATTCAACTTACGGGCAATAGAATAATAGGAACGTGAATCTTCAGGTGAAACATTTGTGGGGCAAACAATAACTTCTGCGCCTACTGCTCTAAGAATATTAATTTTTTCCTGCGATTGTTTATCCGCCATCGTGAAAATGCAACGATACCCTTTTGCTACGGCCGCAAGTGCAAGCCCCATACCTGTATTTCCGGAAGTACCTTCAATTATAGTTCCGCCTGGTTTTAAAAGTCCTGCTTTCTCGGCATCCTCAATCATCTTTAATGCCATGCGATCTTTGGTAGAATTGCCCGGATTAAAGTATTCTAATTTAGCAACAATAGTTCCGGCAATGCCTTTCGTCATTTTGTTCAACTTCACCAGCGGTGTATTGCCAATTGTTTCAATAATGGAATTATAAATCATGTGGATGTTTTTTTGAAAGGGTAAAACTATATAAATGGTAGCCCATTTGTGAGTTAATTTTAGGACAGAAATTTCTGTATTCCAGATACAAAATGATTAAAACTCGGAGATTTGTTATGTTGAATATTCATAAAAGTTGGAATTTCTCGCGATGCATAGGACTTTGAAAAGTCTTTAGCAAGAAGATTCATTTCAGCTGATCCAAATAGAATATCTGGATTTAGATATTTCTTTTTCTCCATCAAACTTGAAGCTTTGATACGAGGATAAACTTTTTCTACTGCTTCCAAATCACCTAAGTACCAATTTTCCAACTCACGACATGCTATACGGATTAGGAATGGAGTTTTCTTGTTCCCTTTTGCAAGGTTTACGAGCTGTTTTTTTAACAGTTTACAATCATTTGAATCTTGATCATGAATGATAATTAATCTAACAGGCAATGGAAAGTCAGGATAAGATTTTACTTTCTTTGGAATGGATTTTTGTAAATGACTTTTACCTTCATGCGGTCTTATGAAACAATTTATATCAAGAGCATACCCTTTGGGTAAAATTTCTGGAAGTATTTTCCTTAAAAAAATTTCCATCGAGGCTTCCTCGGTTAAAATTTCAATCCATTCTTCCTTCATGCTACAACGGATTGCTTCCAACGAAATAGTTCTCTTTCCACAAATACCCTAATTTATCTCCCTCATTAAACAGAGTCACGATTTCACTGTGATCACTTGCTCGTTCCACTTTTGTGCATCCCTCTTTTTTTAAAAGCCAAAATACTTCTTCAGGAGTTGCGCCATTTAATAAATCTGGAGAGTGAGAAGATACAAATACTTGCCCTCCTTTTTTTGCATACAACCTAAATTCGTCAAGTAACTCAACTAACAGACTTGGATAAAGTTGATTTTCTGGTTCTTCTATGCAAAGTAAGGGGTGGGGGTTGGGATCGTGTAGTAAAATGAGATATGCAAACATTTTTATTGTACCATCGGATACATAGTTGGAAATAAATGGGTCTTTGAATGAGCCATCTTTGAAGCGAAGAACAATTCGGCCGTCAACCGTTGGTTCTGCTGACACATCACTCACACCAGGAACCCTTCTTTTCATTTTGTCAAGAACCATGTTGAAGGTATCGCGGTGGTTTTCAAACATGAACTGCGCAACTAAAGGTAAATTTTCTCCGGTCGCTGAAAGATGTTCAGCATAACCTGCTTCTCGACTAGGTTTAGCTTCAGCAATATGAAAATCAGATACATGCCAGTTTTCAATGAAGGTTCTAAAAGCGTTTGCAGCTTTAAACTTTTCGAATTGTCCAAGTCCTTTAATTGCAAGTATGTCTGGTGAACCTAATACCTGCTCTTCTCTAGAAAGTTCTTCGTCTTTTTTATCAAAATCCTCTTCGTTTGTTATTGAATACCCGTGTCCTCTGGAAAAATCAAGAAAATGGTATGGAGATCCGTATGCCCCGCGTTTGTATCTCAAAATTTCCCTTTGAACATAAGGCTTGTTTAATTCTTCACCTATTTCCAAGCGATATGTTACTAATCTATCTTTGCTAGCAATAACTAAACGGAATTGAAGCTCAATTTCAATTAGTCCTGTTTGACCGCGGCTAATTACTTCTTTATAGCCCCCTCTTTTTAGTAAAGCTTGCCTAATATTATTACGTAAAGCATCACTTAAAAAACCAAACACATCAAAAAGTGTAGTTTTGCCAACTCCATTCGCTCCTACAAAAATGGCTAACTCTGGCAAGTTATTAAGTTCAAGATTTTGAAAGGCCTTGTAGTTTTTTATTTTGATACTCTCGATTCTCATTGTATAACTTTTTTAATCAGCAATCATCTGTAGTATTGGCTTGAAACAATCTCAGGGGCAACAAAGATACATTTAAGTCGCAAATTTTATTTTAAGAGTTATATTAGCTTTTAGGCACATTTTATAGTTTCAGTTGACCTCAAGTAGAAATGAGAATTGATCCTAAGTTTAAAGAAGGATTGCTTGTCGTTAATATTTAGGAGGTCGCTCCCGCAAGAAGATATAATACCGCCATACGTATGGCTACCCCATTTTCCACCTGATCTAAAATAATGGAATGAGATGAATCGGCTGCATCACTGCTTAATTCTACGCCACGATTAATTGGGCCGGGATGCATAATGACGATTGGTTTTTTCAGGCTATCTAATATTTTTTTAGTGATGCCATAATACAACGAATATTCGCGAAGTGATGGAAAGTATTTAATGTGTTGGCGCTCTAATTGAATGCGGAGAACGTTTGCTACATCGCACCACTCTAATGCTTTTCTTACGTCAAATTCTACTTCAACCCCGAGCTTGCCAATAAACTTTGGAAGAAGGGTAGGAGGTCCGCATACCATTACCTTTGCTCCTAGTTTTTGTAAGGCAAAAATGTTTGAGAGTGCCACGCGCGAATGCAAGATATCACCGATGATCGCGACTTTCTTTCCTGATACGCTTCCTAGTTTTTCACGAATCGAAAAGGCATCGAGCAACGCTTGGGTTGGATGTTCGTGTGTACCATCACCAGCGTTCACAATATTGGCATTAATATGTTTGGAAAGGTAATGTGCTGCTCCAGGGCTAGCATGGCGCATTACAATCATGTCCACTTTCATGGCTAAGATATTGTTCACAGTATCGAGTAATGTTTCACCTTTTTTAACCGAACTATTGGAGGCGGAGAAGTTCACTACATCAGCCGACAATCGTTTTTGTGCCAGCTCAAAAGATAATCTTGTTCGCGTAGAGTTTTCGAAAAATACATTGGCGATGGTGATGTCGCGAAGTGATGGGACTTTTTTTATCGGCCGGTTGATTACCTCTTTAAAATTGTCGGCTGTTTCAAAAATCAATTCAATGTCCTCACGTGTGATGTCCTTAATACCGAGCAGGTGTTTTTGACTGAGTTTAGACATAGTGCTTAATCCTTATTAATCAACCAGATTTTATTTTGTTTATAACCTTGCGCTTCCAGTTCAACCAAAACGCGTTGCGAGGTTAGCGTATTGACAGTCTTGCCAACATAATCGGCAGCAATAGGTAATTCTCGATTGTATTTTCGATCGATCAGCACCACCAATTCTACCGTAGCCGGTCTTCCGAAAGCGATCATCGAATCCATCGCTGCACGAATGGAACGTCCCGTAAAAAGAACATCGTCAACCAGCACCACTTTTTTACCTTCAATAATAAAAGGTATGCGAGTTTCGCTAGCCTTGGCAGGTGTATCTCTTCTGCGAAAATCATCGCGATAAAAAGTAGCGTCCAGATATCCTAGCGGGATTTCTTTTTTGGTGTCTTTCTCTAATTTTTTATGGAGAATTTCGGCTACATAAATGCCGCGTGGCTGCATGCCAATGATAACGGTTTCTGAAAAATCGTGATGATTTTCAATTAATTGCTGACAAAGGCGGCTTATGGTGAGATCGAGGAGGTCGGAGTCGAGTATGAGTTTTTTCTGCATAGCTGCGGGGCAAATATAGTAAATTGGTTTTCATAATTGCCAAGACTTTTTGGCTTCAATACGATTTGATTGTGAAGATCGTTTAAAAAGTTTCGTTATAAGGTCTGCCGTTTCCTGTGAATAGGAATCTTCACGTTGTTGATTCTCCATTGATTAAGATGCTCTGATTAAAAATAGTACTTTCGAAACGCATGACATCTCAAATTTTAATCGCCTATGGTCTTCAACCCAATCAATACACTATTGAGCAATTGGGCAATGGACTTATAAATAAAACCTGGAAGGTAATTGCGGGAGATAAGCAATTTGTTTTACAGCGCATTAACGATCACGTTTTTCAAAATCCTAGCGTCTTAGCCGAGAACATCCGTTTGCTAGATGAATATCTTAAAATAAATAAGCAGAACTATTTATTTGTGCCATCTTTAAAAAGCAATGATGGAAAAGAAACCGTACAGAGTAATGATGGGTATTTTCGCCTGTTCCCTTTTATAAAAGGTTCGCATACAATCAATACTGTTTCTACAACCAACCAGGCATACGAGGCTTCTGGCCAGTTTGGAAAATTCACTCGGCTTTTATCCGGATTTGATTCAACGAAACTTCATTCTACTATCCCCGATTTTCACAATCTCAGTTTGCGATATCATCAACTGGAACTTGCTTTGATGAATGGAAATAAGGAACGCATAAAACAATCGAAACAACTTCTTGATTCCGTAAAAAACTTCCATTTCATTTTGAGTTTTTTTGAAAGGATTCGGAAAACTAAATTGATCAAGCAAAGAGTAACGCATCATGATACAAAAATCAGCAATGTATTATTTGATGATCATGATAAAGGAATTTGCGTTATTGATTTAGATACCGTTATGCCCGGCTACTTTATAAGTGATTTGGGTGATATGATGCGTACCTATTTATCTCCGGCCAATGAAGAAGAAACGAATTTTGATTCGATCGATGTGCGAGATGATATTTTCCGAGCGGTGGTTCAGGGCTATGTTCGGTATATGAACGATGAATTAAGTGAGGAGGAGCAAGGCTTGATTTTTTATTCTGGTTTGTTCCTGATGTACATGCAAGCGATTCGGTTTTTAACTGATTATTTGAATAATGATGCATACTATGGAACCGACTATGACGGCCACAATTTTAACCGGGCAAGTAATCAGCTTTGTTTGCTAGAGCGATACAATGAAAAGAAGGAAGTATTTCAGCAAATTATTTCGAACGAGTTGAAACGGAAGCATATTTAATTTGAGTGGCGCTGAAGTATATTAGCTTGTAAACGTTTTTAAATAAAAATTCTCATAACTTGAACGATGAAAATAAGTATTACTACAACATAAATCCACAGCCAGAAAACATCACATCAATGAAAACGACAAACGAAAATCCGTCAAGACGATCAGCACTAAAAAAAATGGTTGGAGGCGCGGCAGTTGCTTTTGCAGGTACAGCGCTTTCGCATCGTGTATCGGCAGCAGAAGCAGTGCTCGAAAGTGATTTGAAAGGAAAGGTAAATCATTCCGTGTGCCGTTGGTGCTACGAAAAAATTCCGTTAGAAGATTTGTGCAAAGCGGCAAAGAAGATAGGATTATCTTCCATTGAATTAACTGGTCCTGAAGAATGGCCGCTCTTAAAAAAATACGATTTAATTTCTGCAATGCCGTGGGGTGCTGGTAAAGGTATTGTAGAAGGATTTAATAATCCTGCGCTTCACAACGAGTTAGTAAAAAGTTATACAGACATTATTCCGAAAGTAGCGGCTGCAGGTTTTAATCAAATTATTTGTTTCTCAGGAAATCGAAATGGTTTAGATGATGAAAAAGGAATTGAAAACTGCGCGATTGGATTAAAAAAATTGATGCCGATTGCTGAAAAGTATAAGGTAACGATGTCTATGGAATTGCTGAATAGCAAGGTAGATCATCACGACTATCAGTGCGACCATACTGCATGGGGCGCAGCATTGTGTGAGAAAATTGGCTCAGACCAATTCAAATTATTATACGACATCTACCACATGCAGATTATGGAAGGTGATGTAATTGCAACCATTCGCAAATACAATAAGTACATTTCGCATTATCATACCGGTGGTGTTCCGGGTCGCAATGAAATTGATGAAACACAAGAGTTGAATTACCCTGCTATCATGCGGGCTATTTTAGAAACAGGCTTTAAAGGATATGTAGCACAAGAATTCATTCCAAAGCGTGAAGATAAAATTGCGTCACTAAGCCAAGGTGTTCATATTTGTGATGTGACGATTTAATTCGTTGGTAGTTGATCGTTGTTTGTTGACGGTGCGCGAACAACGAACAACCAACAACGACTCTTATAACGCCATCGTTTGCAATTCTTTACGAACACTTGTTAAATAATTTAATTCAAAATTATTTTAATCATTGATTTGATTATTATAATACAAACTCTACTTTCGTTCTCAGTATGACAATGATGAAGCCCTGTATGAAGAACATTATGGCAGCCAGCAAGATGTGTTGTTGCTATAAACATCTTACAAAAGATGCAGGAGTTTTGGATACGTAGTGCTTTCTAACGATTATAAAAATCAAAGAACATAACGAGCCTTCCCTGCAAAACAGGGAGGGCTTTTTTTTTATCAACATTGAAAAGAAAAGAATAAACAGTATGCAAAGCTTTAGATCAGAACTGGAAGACATCGAAAACCCAATTGTTGCGCGCGACATTATTGATCTTGAAAAGAAGATCAGACTTTTTCGTGATGGAAAAATCGACAGCGATAAATTTAGAAGTCTTCGCTTAGTGCGCGGCATTTATGGACAGCGTCAAGCAGGTGTGCAGATGATTCGTATCAAACTTCCGTTTGGTAGGGTAACCACAAAGCAGCTTCGAAGAATTGCAGACATATCCGATGAATACGCCTCAAGCAATCTCCACGCTACTACTCGTCAAGATATTCAAATTCACTTTGTAAGCCTTGATAAAACGCCAGAGTTGTGGGCGAAGTTAGAGAAAGATGAAATCACTACGCGTGAAGCGTGTGGTAACACCGTTCGAAACATCACAGCATCTCCAACAGCAGGTATTGATACAAACGAATTGTTTGATGTGTCGCCTTATGCGCATGAAATGTTTAAATACTTTTTGCGCAATCCTATTTGTCAAGACATGGGGCGCAAGATTAAGTTTGCCTTCTCAAGTAACGAATCGGATACCGCCTATTCATTTATTCATGATCTGGGTTTTATTCCTAAAATTGAAAACGGAGTTCGTGGTTTTAAAGTAGTGTTGGGTGGTGGCTTAGGTGCCATTCCATATCTGGCATTAACAGCCTACGATTTTTTGCCCGAAGACCAAATCATTCCGTTTGCTGAAGGTGTTCTTCGTGTATTCGATCGTTATGGCGAACGCACCAGAAGAATGAAAGCACGTCTTAAGTTTTTAATTGAAGAGATCGGGCTTGAAAAATTTATGGCGCTCGTAAAGGAGGAGCGATTGGCATTGAAACATCATCATTACAAAATTGATATTAATGCTTTGCCTGATCCAATCCTTCCTGAAAATGTTTCAACAGAATTTAACGGTAATATAAACGAAGAAAAATATCAGCGCTGGCGCGATACCAATGTGATCAATCAAAAGCAAGAAGGTTACTTTGGTGTATACATAAAACTTCCCTTGGGAAATATGTCATCAAAGCTTGCACATACCTTCGCTGATATTGTCGATACCTATGCTGCGAATGAATTACGTGTTACTGTCAATCAAGGATATTTAATTCGGTTCGTACGACCTGAAGCATTACGACATTTATTTGTTGCGTTAGATAAACTTGCATTGGCCGAACCAGGCTTTGATAGTGTTGCTGATATCACGGCTTGCCCAGGTACTGAATCGTGTGCATTAGGAATTTCAAGTAGTACAGGTATTTCAGTAGCGTTAGAAAAAGTGATTACAGAAGAATATCCTGATTTGATTTACAACAACGACATCAAAATAAAAATTAGCGGTTGCCCTAATTCTTGCGGCCAGCACGGTCTTGCCGGAATTGGTTTTAGCGGGAGTACCATAAAAGACAAAAACAAAAATGTATTGCCGGCACTTGTCGTATTGTTGGGAGGCGGTAAGGTATCGAATGGTGATGGCATTATTGCCGAGAAGGTAATTAAGATACCGAGCAAACGTGGCCCGCAAGCACTTCGCATTTTGTTAAATGATTATGAAGCGAATGCTACCGAAGGAGAATACTACCACGATTATTTTAAACGCGTTGGTAAAAATTATTTTTATCAAATACTAAAGCCTTTGGGTGATCTTGCCTCTATTGTTCAGGAAGATTATATCGACTGGGGAGAAGAACATAAATTTATTTTGCATACTTCCGTAGGAGAATGCGCGGGTGTAATGATTGACCTAGTGGCAACGTTGTTATTTGAATCAGAAGAGAAATTGACGTGGGCGCAAGAAGCACTAGATAAAGAACAATATGCCGATTCAATTTATCAGAGCTACACTACTTTTATCAATACGGCAAAAGCCATGTTGATTACAAAGGATGTAAGACCAAGCACACAACATCAGGTGATTACTGATTTTCAACGTGAGTTTGTGGATACTGGAGCCTTTACCTTCTCAACTGATTTTAGAGAGCATCTTTTGCGCATCAACAAGAATGAACCTTCTTTCGAATTTGCAGCGCTCTTTTTAAACGATGCATTAAATTTTGTAGAACGCTCGAAGTCATATCGTTCAACTGAAAAAGAAACTGTAGCACAATGATACCATCGATCTTTACCTCGAAGAAAGAACCTAAACTTACCTTAGTAGGCGCGGGTCCGGGTGATCCGGAATTGATTACTTTAAAGGCGATCAAGGCCATTGAAGCGGCTGACATCGTTTTGTATGACGCTTTGGTTTCGGATGAAATTTTGAAAATGATTCCGAATGGTGTGCCTACATTATCAGTAGGGAAACGTGCCGGACAACATTCACATTCGCAAGATGAAATCAATGAACTCATCGTTGAGTTTGCTTACCTCTATGGGCACGTTGTTCGTTTAAAAGGTGGCGATCCGTTTGTATTTGGTCGCGGATCAGAAGAGATTGCGTTTGCTGAATTGCATGGAATACAAGTGCAGTTTGTTCCGGGTATTAGTAGTTCATTATCTGTGCCTGCTAGTATTGGAATACCAATTACAGCAAGAGGAGCTAGTGAAAGTTTTTGGGTTGTAACCGGAACTACAAAGAACGGAGAAGTGTCATCCGATTTAGTTTTGGCTGCACAGTCAAGCGCAACGATTGTGATTTTAATGGGCTTACATAAGATTCAGGAAATCATGGAACAGTTTGAATCTTTTGGAAAAGGACAAGTACCTGTTGCAATAATTCAAAATGGAACATTACCTAATCAACGAAGCGTAGTAGGAACAGTAAATAACATTGTGACATTAGCAAAGCAAGAAAGTATGGGTGCACCTGCCGTGATTGTAGTTGGTGAAGTAGTGAAGTATGCCACGCAACTGACTAGTGTACTCTTAGAATCAATAGAAAATTAAAATGGTAGTTGCAATGTCGTTTCCTTAAGCTTCACTGACATCCTCTCTCCCGGAGCGGAACGAGGTGAGGCCATTGAAAAACGCTTTAGGAACCGACATTTAGTAGTAGTCGAATAATATTTATCAATCATGGATCGCAATAATCTCTTCCCGGTTTTTTTAAAACTTGACTCACTCGAAATGCTCATCGTTGGGGGTGGACATGTAGGACTTGAGAAGCTTAGCGCTGTGTTGAAGAATAGCCCAACTGCAAAAATTACCTTAGTAGCGCGCGAAATTCAAAAATCCATTTGGGATTTGGCGGCTGATTTTCCGCAAGTAAAATTACTAGAACGCAATTTTAAGTTGTGGGATTTATGGGATAAGGATTTGGTGTTGTTGGCAACCGATAACAGAAGCTTACACGAGTCCATTCGCAAATTTGCGCGAAGCAGAAGATTATTAATTAACGTAGCCGACACGCCAGATCTCTGTGATTTTTATTTAGGATCGGTAGTAACGAGAGGTAATTTAAAAATTGGTGTTTCTACAAATGGTAAATCGCCCACCATTGCAAAACGCATTCGCGAATATTTAGAAGAAGCATTGCCTGATGATACCAATGAGTTATTGAATAACATGCAACGCATTCGCGAAAAGATTTCAGGCGATTTTAATCACAAAGTAAAAGTCCTGAATGATGTAACCGCTTCATGGTTGGAAGCCTCTGTTAAACCTGAAGCTTGACAATTGAATTAGTTCGCTAACACGAACATCGTTTTGTCAAGAAACGTAAAATCCCACTTCATAGCGTTTTGCTATTGAAGGGGGATTTTATATTTAAAGAGATATTTTAAGAAACGCTTTCTTCATCACTCGTCTCTAAGCGTCTTAACCGGATTCATCGTGGCAACGCTAAATATTTTGAACCCGATTGTAAGGAATGAAATGAAGAACATCAATCCAATTGCAATCACGAAGGTTAGTACATTTACTCCTTGATAATATTTCCAGATGCTGCCCATCAATCCATTGTTTATGCCGTAGCTTACCCACGATCCTAACCCTGATGCTATCGTTAGTATGATCACAAATTCGGTATTAACGATTCTGGTAATATGGGATACCGATGCTCCTAAGATCTTTCGTACTCCAATCTCTTTCATTCGTTTAATAATATTCAACGACACTAAAGTGTATAGCCCGGTTATCGATAACATCATAGCAATGGCTCCCAAAAATAAATACATGGTCATGATGTTAACATTTACGTCAATCATCTCTTGTGTTTGTACCGCCAGCATTTGGCCATTATATAGCCGGGTTGGAAATAATGTGTTCCATTGTTCATTCATATACGTATTTACTGATGCAGCATTTTCAGCTTTTGTGCTCACCGCAATCTGCGTGTATTGATCGGGTAATACATACCGAATCATCATTGGCTCAAGCTCTCTCCATAGTCCCACGGTATAGACATCCTTCACCACACCAACAACATAATACTTAACCGTATCTTTCCAGATCAACTCTTTTCCAATAGCATTGCCCAGATTAAAAATCTTCGCCATTTTTTCTGTAATGATGACAGATTCTTTTTGATCGGTCTTTGAATCTTTTTCAAAATCGCGGCCCGCAACAAGCTTGATATCCATCGTATGAAGGTAATTGTCGCCTACATCAATAATATCAACTTCAGACTGCAGCGTTCCATGTTTTACAGGTTGATGTTCGCGGTTGGAGAATATTCCGCTTTTTGAACCAGCCATGGATAGGATATCTGGATTGGATTGTAAGGCATTGCGGTATGTATCGAACTCTTGCGGATTTTCAAACCTGGTGATAATAGAACCACGGCTATTAAATCCTAGATCAAATTCTCGCTGGTATTTTGCATTTTGAATAAAGCCAATGCCACTTATGATCGCGATTAACGATATGGCAAATTGAAAACCTAAAAGAGTTCGCGTAAAATAGTTTGTGCCACCAAGCTTCAGCTTTCCTTTCAGAATACTTACCGGTTCAAACTTACTGATGTAAAATGCGGGGTAACTTCCCGCTAATATTCCGGTGAATATTAAAACACCAATAACGAAAAACAGGAACGTAGGATTATCCAGGTAATGTGGCGTTAATTGCATGTATTCCCACATAGAATTCCATCCCGTAATTAAAAGATCGGCTATACCCAAACCAACAACCAACGACAGGAAACAAACAGACATGGTTTCTCCAATGAATTGAGCGATCAATTGTTTGCGCATACTGCCCATTACTTTTCGAATGCCGATTTCTTTAAGTCTTCTCGATGAAATTGCAATGGCGGTGTTTGTTAAGTTGAAGCAGGCAATTAAAAGAATCAGGCACCCCATTACGACAGAGCCTATGATGGCGGATTGGGGAGGAGCGACCCATGTAGCTGCGTTAATTTGTTGAACCCTGTCTTCGCGAGCCATGGTTGTGAGTGGATCAAGCACAAACTTCTTGATTTGAAAATCTTCGCGGACTTTATTGTTATTTTCAATGTAAGGCTGAAGTTGTATATCTACACTTTTTACTTGGTCAGCATGGTTGATTTGCACAAACAGTGTTCCTTCTTTTCTCCAATCATCTTCACGAACGTCTTTATGTTCATCTTTATAATTTTCGAAATTCATGTAGGCTGATCCGCTGGGTTTGTAAAGACTGGAGTTCATGGGTGGCTCTTTATAGACTCCGGCAATTGTAACTTCCTTCAATTCATTTCCATACACTTGTGTTATTGTTTTTCCATACGCTTCAGCAGGCGTTCTAAACAATCGAACTGCCACTACATCACTAATAAACACACTGGACTTATCCTTAAGATCAGAGGAATTTCCGGATATGAAATCAAATGAGAAAATCTGAAAGAATTCCGGATCTACGTACGAGAGATTGGCGGAAAAGAGATCGTTCTCGCGTTTGAAGTTGGAATGCGATTGAAAGTATCGCGTTGATCTATCAACATCCTGAAAAGTTTTGCTCACCACTTCACCTAAAGGGAAAGGAATAAAGGCAAATTTTGTTTCTTCATTTTCAAATGTACGAATAGCACTTACTCTATAAATTTGATTGATGTTCTTGTGGATGTGATCATACGTTGAGTCGTATTCATGAGCAAAGTATCCAACAATGCAGCAGGCAATGGCAACACCCATTCCGATAACATTGGTGATGATGAAGAACTTATTCTTCATCATGCTTCGGAACGTAATAAGAAGGTGATTCTTGAACATGGGTTTGATTTTAAACTGTTAGAAAAATTTATGATTACAATACCAGCCTCGTTAGCCAATTAATATGCCAGAGGATATTGAGTGTTTAGAACGATGTAAAGGCACTCTTTTAAAATTCGTGTGTTCAATAGCGTACAAATATGTCCGATTTAATTGAGGTGATCTACTCAATTAGATAAAGAAGGTTGGTGCATATTTTTGAATTGTCTGTGTCTTGCAGTATTGCAAAACTTCTTCATTCCGATATTTACAGAGACGCTAAGAAAATTTCAATACAAGCATACACTTCCTCCAACTCTTCTTCTTTGATTACATAGGGAGGAAGAATATAGATTACATTTCCCAACGGTCTCAATAAAATATTTCTTTTCAGAAAGTAAGGATAGATTTTTTTTCGGATATCATTGAAATAAGAAGTTCCCTCTTGACTGGCCAACTCAATGGCGATGATTGTTCCGATGTTCCTAACTTCCTTAACAGCTTTATGATTTTTTATTTTTTGTTTGAATTGCTCGTGTTGTGTTGAAATTCGTTTGATGCTTTGTTGGCAATCATCACTCATCAGTAAAATAAAACTTGCATTCGCTGCTGCACAGGCTATCGGATTTGCTGTGTAGGAATGACCATGAAAGAATGTCTTTAGAATATCAGCAGACTCAAATGCCTTTACGATTTTATCTGAACAACTCGTAACACCAAGTGCCATTGTTCCACCCGTAATACCTTTGGATACTGCAATAATATCCGGCTGATGTTTTAAATAATGTGACGCGAATAACTTTCCGGTACGGCCGAATCCTGTAAAGACTTCATCAGCAACACATATTATATTATTTTCCTGCGCGATTTGAATTAGGCGATCAAGAACAGCAGGCGAATACATTCTCATTCCGGCTGCACCTTGAACGAGTGCTTCAAAAATAAAAACACCAACGTCTTTTTGGTGAATGATTTTTTTAAACTGCTCCACTACTTCATCTTCTTTATCAGCGAAGGGAAAATCAATAAATTCTACATCAAATAATAATGGAGAGAACGCGTTGGTAAAAGCACTTCGTTCGCCAACCGACATGGCTCCGACTGTATCACCATGATAACTTCCATCGATAGCAACAATCTTTTTCTTTTCAATACCTTGATTGTACCAATATTGATACGCCATCTTTAAACCAACTTCAACCGCAGTACTTCCATTATCCGAAAAGAAAATTTTGCTTTGATTGGAAGGTA
>JBBRFY010000067.1:0-19026 GCA_038241205.1 Cytophagales bacterium | reverse complement strand
CATTGTTCAACCCATGATTGCTTTCGACCAAGAGTCTCCACCTGGTGCGATAGTATCATGGAACCGATAGCCCGAATCCAGAAATCCGGATAGCGTTTTTTTTCCTCCATCATGCAAAAATAAGGAACCATTCAATTCATTGTGTCACCATTATTTTTGTTGGTCGTGTGCTGTTATAAAATGCCCCGCATCGTTCAGCTATAAAACGTATGCGTTTAAATACGCACATCTTTGTCCCACGTTGCTGACGAAATTTAATAGCACACACTTTAAGAACCTACAATACAGCACATGTTGTCAATTGCCAAATTATAACTCAATTCGTCATATAATTTGTCAATTTTCAATTCTTCAATTTCAATCCTTATACTCACCGAAAAATCTAAAATTAACTTAAAGTCTACTACGTCTCCATGCTTTGACACAACACTCTGAATTTTTCTATTTGCAGGGTGCCTTTCATCATTACTATATCCTGTCCAAAAAATATTCTCCCACCTAAAATTAGTTTAGCCTTCCTTAAATATTATCCTTTTCCTTGTGAGCCGAGTAATTTAAAAGCGAATGGGATTAGCCAGACCTTCACGTCAAATGGAAACAAATCTTGTGTTTTTTTGCCTTGCCCCAACAATTGCATACAAGGCAGGAGTGTCATATTTCTCCCTTTTATTACCCACCAAGGTAAGTTGAACCTCCAAATTATCCAACACACACAATAAAAACTCTGTAGCTCAAACTCAAATCACACAAGCTAGATTTGAATTTATTTTAAATCGTTCTCTCTTTCTATTAGGGTATTCAGGAAAGAGTATCGAACGCTGATAAACGGTGGAGCACAAGTGTGACACTTGCGCTAGTGATCCACGCACCAACTGATGCAAAGGATTGTAATAACATACCCCTAAATTCCTACACCTATTCTCGATAACCATTCTTTGTTTACGTTTTTTAACTTGATACTGTTTGATCGTTTGGTGTGTACTGCTCCAGAGGAGCAACCTATCTGCAGAAAATCATTAGGTAGATTTATTTGACTCCAGAGGAGTCATCTCTTTGTTTTCACGGACAAAGAATATTATTTTAAAAATCAAGCATGAACACCTCATTGCATTCAAAAATAGGCGACTCCGCTGGAACCGAATCAACGACTATAATAATTGCACAAAGAGATTGCTCCTCCGCAGCAAGCGACACAGCAAAATATTAGCTAGTATGAAAAATAAAATTTCTTTACAACCCTATTTCTTTTGGGTTATTTAAAATTCTGCCATGCACAATTAACTCTTAATCATCGTCAGCATCATTTTAAATTTTTCGTTTGCCTTAACTGCGTGCGGAATGTTGGCTGGCAAGATAATGCTTTGTCCGGCTTGTAAAGTATGCAGGTTTCCACCAATTGTAATGTCAGCTTTACCGTCTAAGATTTGAAGCATTGCATCGTGGGGTGTGGTGTGCTCTGATAATCCTTCTCCGCTATCAAAAGCAAACAAAGTGATATTGCCTGCAGGTTTCTTCAGGATAGTTTTACTTACTACTGATTTGTCAGCATATGCAATGCTATCAATGGGTGCAAATGCTTTTGAAGATTCAATTTTATCGCTCATAATTATATTATTTTATTTTTTCTTGCTTCGTTATTTGACGCATCAAATTGTCGTCCCACTTACCTTCCACTTTTACTTGCGCTACTGCACCAAAAGCAAATGCTTCAATCAAATTATGATTGAGATACGCATACATTCCGGGTTGTCTGAATTGATAAATCATAGCAACCGCTGAACCACCAACAACGGACCACGATTCGTAATTGGTTGCCGGTTTATCATTGAACGAACCTCCCAACCATACAAGGTCTGCATGTCCGCCTATTAAATGGATTCGGGTATCTCTATTCGCCTGGGAAGTAATGAATAAAACTTTGTCTCCAACATTTGCAGCAAGCGCATTCTTTCCAGTAAGAGAACCGGTAACACCGTTAAATATAATGTGAGTTGGCGTTAATGTTTTAAATACCTTTAGCATATCACCAAAAGCTGCGGCCGGTGTGGCGTACTCTCTATAATTTCCTTTGTCGTCTTTTGGAATATAGTAGTCCTGTTCGGCAATATAAAATGCTTTATCATAGTGCAATGAATTTCCATTCTCATCTTTCAGCCCTTCGCGTGGCAACACCATGATGGCTCCGTTCATGCCGGAGGTTACATGTATTGGAACCATCACTCCTCCCGGTGCACAATGATATACAAACACACCTGCCTTAATAGCTTTGAACCGTATCGTAACTTGTTCCCCTGGATTAACCATAGATAAATCGCCTCCCCCCATCGCACCCGTGGCAGCATGGAAGTCTATATTATGTGCTAACGTATTTGTTGATGGATTTACAAGTGTAAGCTGAACATAATCGTTTTGGTGTACTACAATCATGGGACCGGGAACTGAACCATTAAATGTTAAAGCCCATACTTTAACTCCGGGCGCGATTTCCAATTTCTTTTCCTCTACCGTTAATTTAACTTCAACCACAACCGGTTCTTTTGATCCAGATTGTTCATACTTTGGCATATAAGGTGGTGCAACTAATTCCTCCGTTATATGTTTCAGATTGTCGGGGTTTTCATTTACGGTTGCCTCAAATACTGAAACGTGTTTTGAAACTCCTTCGATATTTGGCTCATGCTTGGATGTAGGTTGATTACATGCACTTAACAGGCAAATCAAAACCGGAAGGATGAGTATTTTCATAATATTGATTTCTTAAAATGGTTGTCTCTGAATTTATTAAATTGATGAACTGAGTTCATGGCATTTTAATTTGTTAAAAAGAACAAAATAATGTCGGCTTTGAAGTATAATAAACGTTATAAGGACGTGACGATATGAATCTCTTTGCTACAGCCTTTCTTTAAACAAATTCATTTTGTGCTGAAACACTTGTGCTATACTTCTAGCGCGATTCTTTGTTTCTTCAGCTTTATCTCCATCAAAATTTTCATCAATCGTGCTTGTGAATAATTCAAGCCAACGATCAAAGTGTTTCGATTGAATGGGGAGGTTAATGTGTTTTTGAAATGGATTCCCTTCGTACGATCGATCGCCCAACAACATCGATGACCAAAAATTATACATTACCGGCAAGTGCTTCACCCAATCGACATGACCAAAGACGGGTGCAAGCAATACATCATTATTTACCTTATCATAAAACTCATTCACAAATATCTGAATATCGTCTCGTGTCTTAATATCTTCTTTCATTTGGAGTTGAGTAATATTTAAGTGTATAAAATCTCTTATCGCTTCTTTCAGGGCTAAAGCCCGTTGAAGTTTGTCTTTTATAACCACGGGCTTAAGCCCGTGGTTATCATCAGTATCTTATCGGACTTTAGTCCAATCAAAAGTTATTTGACTACAAATCCTTCTTACTAAAAATATGCGTTGATCTCCACAAAGGAAGAAAAATCCAAAGACATAGTACGGCCGTTGAAAACAAAAGTCCTTGGTAACTTCCAAAGAAATCTTTGTAGAACGCACCGGTATATCCCATCAGTGCAGAAATGTCAAGCGTGAGCAACATGATGATGCGCGCCAGATCAATGGGGTTGAACGCTACCAATGTAAGCGTAGTTTGTTCAAGTGGATAATCACTGAAGGTGTAGATGATCCATAAAACCAGTCCATCATAAATTAAAGAAAAGTAAAACCAGAATAACAACACGATGCCAATGGCTTTGGCTTTATCGCGCGTGAGTACCGAGGAAAAAAATGCAAGAGAGACAAAAACCATTGTAAGCATTACTCCTGTAAATAGTAGGGTAATGCCACTTTGATTTAATCCGTATAATAAAACAGGTAAGCCAACGCCTACTGCATACGCAGCGCAAAGTGAAAATGCTACGGCAAGGTATTCGCCTAAAAAGATTACTCTTCTATTGATGGGCTGCGCTAACATCAACTCAATAAATTCATACGAGTTAAAAAAGTGAATAGTGGTGAAGACAATGCTCACCAAGGGAACCACCATCAACACAATGTTCAACAAACTCAACACCACTTTACCCGAATCAGTATCGAGTTGATACATGGCCATCGTACTCACGAAAAGAAAAATTGTATACAGCAGAATAAACCGAGTGCGAAGAATGTCGTAGAGAATGTATTTGATTACTCTTGTCATGGGGAATCGTTATCTGTTAATCGTTATCTGTTAATCGTTAATTGTTATCCGTTAATCGTAAACCACAGACCTTGAACTTTAAACCTCAAACTTCAAACCTCAAACTCTGAACTCGAAACTTTAAACTCGAAACTAACCTAGTCAATAATAGTATCAAGTAATTTTTTTTGCTTAATCATATTCACTACAGCCTTACTCAGCTTCTTCTCCCCTGTTTCTTCTTTTAATAGTTCGATGGAGCTGTCGTATTGAACTCTGCCATCGATGATGTAGATCACCTCGGTCGATAGTTCATCGAGATCGTTTAGTACGTGTGAGGTGATCAGCAATAATTTGTTTCGATCTTTCTCTTGAATGATTTTCTCTTTTAATATCTCTACTGAAACCGGATCTAGTCCTGCCGTTGGCTCATCTAAAATCAACACCGGTGGATTGAATAGAAATGCCAATGCCGCACTTACCTTTTGGCGTGTGCCTCCCGATAGTGTGTGCATGGGCTTATCATAAATCTTGTATAAGTTAAAAGCCTCGATCAATTCTTCATCCAGATTTTTATCGTGCTGGCGGATGTTCTTCATCATGTCGATCAACTGACCAATGCGCATGTTGTCAGGGAACTTACCGATCTGTGGCATGTAACCAATTTTTTCGCGGTACTTCCAATCATGAAGAATACTTTTGCCGTCTACACTAATCTCTCCTGATGTTGGAATAACCATGCCCAAAATACTTTTGATCAGCGTTGTTTTGCCTGAACCATTCGGACCGATAAAGGCATACGATTTACCTTTACTTAATTCGAGGCTTACAGTATCAAGCACCTGAAGTTTACCAAACTTTTTATTTACCTGTTGGATGGAAATCATACGCTTTCATATTAGGTGAGCTATCTTTTAAATTTTCTGGTGTGATCGCTGGAACCGCTTTCTCAGCACGGTCCATTAAGAAGACAAGAAAACTTCTCCATAATAAAACAGCCGATGGAACGCGTTCAACAATCATAGAATACATACTAACAGGATGGAAGGGAATATCGCCAATACCATCTTTGTTCAAATCATATCCTTCATACTTATCCCAATAATTTCCATCGATGGTATTCAAAACCAAGGAGCCATTTGTAGCCATATCAAAGGTGTTTCGTTTGAAGTTGTTTCTGGTAAAAACATTGTCATCACTACTGGCTTGAAGCCGAATGGCATATCCGTTCTCTGAAAAAAGATTATGATCGATCACGGTTCGACTTACTCCTTCGAAATGAATGCCCATCGTATTTTTATCAAATACATTATCCTTCACTTCGCTGTCGCTGATCTCTTTCAACAACAAACCGTATGACGCTGGTCCCCAATTGTGTTGAAAAGTATTGCCAATCATCTTTACGTTCTTTGTAAACATCACCGCCACTCCCGCTCCATTATTGATGAAAAAATTATGATGATATTCATCGTTATTAGAAAACATAAAATGCAATCCATAGCGAAGATTGTTTTCACTTCGATTGTTGGTAATAAGAGAGTTGGTTACAAACTCAAAATAAATTCCATCACGATGTCCTTTTATAATATTATCTGAAATGGTAATGTGATGACATTTCCATAAGTGAATTCCGTTTCCAATTTCAAATTCCTGAAGAGCACTGGCTTCCAGTTCATTTTTTTCAATCCACGATTGAGAACTATTCGTAACATGGATTCCAAAAAATGTATTCTTAAACCGATTGTTAATTATTCGGATGTTCTTTGAGTCGACCACGTTGATGGCTGAAATATCATTTATACTTCCAATACCGGTATCGATAAATTTTAATCCACTGATGGAAATATTTTGACCGTGGACAGTCAATATCTCATATTTCTTTTCACCGTCAAGCACAGGAAAGTTTTCACCCAGAAGCGTAATTGATTTTTCGATTACAATATTTCCTTCGCGATAGGTTCCGCTCGTAATGAAAACCGTATCACCTTTTACAGCAAGTGCAATTGCTTTCTTGATCGAATGCACTTTTTCCTTTGCTCCTACCCGAATGGTGCGTGCTGCCGAAACCACGCTACACAAAATAAAGATGATGGCGATATAAAAAGAATTCTTTACCACCTCACTTATATTGCGTAATCAATTCTCCCCAACTCAATACAATTCCCTTCCATTCTTTGTTGGCAATTTCCATATCTGCTTTTTTTTCGAATGCTGCTACTTCACTTGCCATCGGACTTCTAATCTTATCTGACTTAATATAAAATGCCTCCCTTGCATCAACAAATTTATCCGGTGTACCATAGTCAATCACGAGTCGATACGCGATATCACGATCCTCAACTTCAGATGAATTCAAAAAATTGATCATGCAATTCATGTCATCAAACTTGTACACTTTACCTTTAGTGGTAACGACCTCTGCTCCGAATTTTTTATCCATGAGTGTCATCTTGCATGCATAACATCCATCTTTTCCATACACCAATGGAGTAGGTTCAACACTACACGAATAAAGAAATACTGAAATAATTAAAACGATAAATACTCTCATGCTTTTTTTCGTGATGTGTATAATTCAAATACTACCAATCCAATCACTAAAATTCCAGCTGCGAGAAAAATCCAGCCACCAATATCGGGCCCCGAGAACGCAGTGAAGTTGAGCAATTGTTTTGTGCCCAACAACGGAGGTTGATACGACATGCCCGGCACAACGATGGGAGCTGTGGGGTCAAGGTTGTGACCGTAATCGTAACCCCACATATAGAAATCAACCAAAGCTCCGACACCTGCACCAACAATCAAACTTGCAAAAGTGATCAGCATGAATCGTCTGTTGATTATAGCGGTCAACAATCCAACACCAATCAAAAATCCCACAATGTAAATCATGTATTTAAACTCAGGAAACATCTCCACTTCAATATGCTTCATGCCAATGTAATGGTTCAAAGCACTGATAATTTTAACATCCCCCGAAATGGTGTTGATCCAAATTTTCATATCTAAACCTTCAGGATATTGTGGCGCCCACATGAGTATCTGCCAAAGCGGAACATAATATGCGCTAATCATCAGCAAGGCTGCAACGGCCACTACAATTCGTGATATGGGTTTTAGTTTTTTCATCTTTTGGATTTTAAAGTAGGGCCCGCCACGAATCGCAACGTGACGGTGCCCCTCAACCTGTAAACTATAAAAACGATTTACTTGCCAGCACCTGCATCTTGGCCCTCAATCACTCCGGTTGAAAACTTCAATGGTGTGTTACTACCCGCTGCAGAAACGCGTAGGTATCCTGACATCTCTTGGTGCAAAGCAGAACAGAAGTCTGTGCAATAAAACGGTACGATACCTGGCGTAACTGCTTTCCATTTTAAAGTTTGTGTTTCGCCCGGCATAACTAATATCTCAGCAGTAAGCGCACCTTTTATAGCGAAGCCGTGCGGCACATCCCAATCTTGTTCAAGGTTTGTTACGTGAAAATACACATCATCTCCAACCTTTACACCTTCAATGTTATCAGGCGTTAAGTGTGAACGAATGGCAGTCATATAAACGTGAACCTGATTACCTTTGCGTTCTACACGCGCTTGTCCTTCACCCTTCGCAGCGTAAGGATGTTGATTGTCTTCTATTTTAAAGATTTTTACTGAATTACCTTTAATTAGAGCTGCCGGAATAACTTCACCATAATGCGGCTCACCTACTGTAGGGAAATCGAGCAACAATTGCATTTTATCACCAGATATATCATAGAGTTGTGCAGACTGCGCCAACTCAGGGCCTGTTGGCAGGTAACGATCTTTGGTAATCTTGTTATACGCAATAACATATTTTCCATGTGGCTTTTTAGTAGGACCGCCTGGAACGCTCAAGTGACCAATTGAATAATAGGTTGGCACACGATCCAATACCTCCAATGTCTTCACATTCCATTTTGTTATTTCAGAAGAAACAAACATAGAGGTATACGCATTTCCTTTCTCATCGAACTCGGTATGAAGCGGACCAAGACCTGGCTTCTTCACTTCACCGTGTAATGCTGATTCATATTTCAATACAGGTATACCACTGAAATCGCCTTCGTAATCCTTATCTGCTATGGCCTTCTGTATTTTCGCGAAAGAGAATACAGGTATGGTAGCTGCTAATTTTCCACTGGCAACAATGTATTCACCGGATGGATCAACATCACAACCGTGTGGTGATTTAGGGCATGGAATGAAATATACAACGCCTGGTAATTCAAGAACATCCAATACGGAAACTTCTTCTTCCATTTTAGTAGTAGCCATGTGGTTGATGTCGCTGTAAACATTGTGCGCATACTTCACTTTTTCAATTTTCGCTTTTCCGGCAGCAAGATATTCCTCTGCTTTTTTCCAGTTCACAGCCATGATAAAGTCTTTGTCCTTTTGTGAAGCATTTACTTCCAATAAAGTATAGGCTTGCTCGGTATTATAACAAGAGAAGAAGAACCATCCATGAGAAGGCCCCTTGCCCGCGCGACTTAAATCGAAGTTAAAGCCGGGTGTTCTCAACTGGAAAGAGATTTTCATTTCACCCGATTGTGGATCAACTTTAATAAAGCTGATAGAGCCTTTAAAATTTTCTTTGTAAGAACTAATCGGAACATCTTTTCCACCCATTGGAATACTGAAGCGTGTTCCGGCAATTAAGTATTCGGTGTTTTCAGTAATGAAAGGAGAAGAGTGATTACCTCCACTGTTCGGTATCTCCAGAATTTCTTCTGTTCTGAATGTTTTCAAATTTACACGCGCAACGCGAGGAGTATTGTTTCCGTTGGCAAAAGCCCAGCGGCCATCATGCTCGCCATTGGTTGTTGATAATGCTATGTGGTGCAAATCATCCCACGGCACAAAACCGTGCGAGGTATTTAACATGGGTTTAGTTTCTTCGCTGTATCCGTATCCATTTTCAGGAAATACAGAAAATACAGGAAGTATTTTTATTAATCGACCCGATGGAATTCCATACACACCAATCTGTCCGTTGAATCCGCCCGATACGATATCATAAAACTCATCGTGCTTGCCGGGTGCTACATATACTTTTTCAGCTGCGCCTCCGGTTGCAACTTGTGCAGGACCTTTCGGTTTGCAGCTATTAAATGTGAGAGCCGAGCTGGCCGCCAATACGACCAATGCATATATTTTCGTTTTCATATTTTTAATTTATAAAGTGTCCCATTATTTTGTTTCTGGTGTTGGAGGCAGTAGCACAGCATCGATTACATAGACAATACCATTCGAAGCTTTTACCGATCCCAATACATTGGCACCATTAACGGTAATTTTTCCGTCTTTCTTATTCAGAATAACATCCCCACCATTCACTTGATTAAGTTTCATTCCGTCCTGAACCATCGTTTCACTGATCACGCCAACGTACACGTGGTATTGCAAAATGTCTTGAAGTCTTTCTTTGTTTTCAGGTTTCAGTAAATCATCAACGGTGCCGGCAGGTAATTTATCAAACGCAGCATTGGTTGGTGCAAAAACCGTAAAGGGTCCTGCGTTAGAAAGTGCATCGACTAATTCGCCCGCTTTAACTGCAGCTACTAAAGTGCTATGATCTTTTGAACCGACTGCAACCTGAACTACGTTAGGTGCTGAGTCAGGATCGTTTACGGCTGATTGTCCTGCACCAACAACTTCTTCTGGGTTTGCTGTTGTTTCTTGAACTGATGATTGTTGCTGGCCGCATGAAAAGAGTGTTATCAACACCATGATTGCCATTATATTTTTCATAATTCTTATAGTTTGGTTATAGGTAAGGCTTCTATTTTTCACCATCGTTCTGGCGCATAAACTCTATGATGTCACGCGCATCACCTACCGAAACATTTTGATTCGGCATACGCATCAAGCATAATTCAAGAAGTTTTTGCGCTTCTGGATCTTGATCCAACATCATGTCTACATTTAAAATCATGTTCATGATCCAATCTGGTTTTCTTCTTTTAGTTACGTCCTTCCACCCCGGACCAACAACCCGCATATCATCCAACTTATGGCACGCCTGGCATTTCATTTCGTAGATGGCTTTACCTCGTCCAATCCGTTCGGTTTCCAAGGGAGTTTTGAGTTCTACATTGTGAATTTGCCCAAGACCTTTAGACGGATCGGCTACTTCGGCAACAGCATTCTTGTTGGGTTCATAGGAATCATCTTCCTCTGCAACTTTGGATTTGTCAGGTGCGCAGGCTGTGAACACTGAGATGGCAAACAGCAGAATGACTAGTTTTTTCATAGTTTAATATTTGTTTTCACGACTGGTTTATTTTTTCAGAAAGGTATTTCGATTACCGGATAGCTCTTATGACTTAAATCATATTTTGAGGGTGACTTAAATCACTTTCAGTTTATCGTTTTCACAGGATAAAATCATTGGAAATACCCCTGAACGAGCACACCCCTATAAAAAGGCGGATTCAACGACTTACGCGTCTTTCAATTTCCAAAACGCATTCTTCAAAAAAATACTGATTCCAAACATGATCGCGATAGAAAACAAGAAGAGAGAAACAGCAGGTGATGGGAATGAAAAAGATTGCAAAAGGGACGTACCGCTGAGAATCATAACCAACTCAGATCCCACAAAACCAACTACGATCAGATAAATTGCTGTAGGTGATCTGAACATCACAATTCCTTTTTCAATATACCAAGCCAGAAGAAAGAAGGTAACAACGCCAATCAACACAAGATGAAGATACGCGATTACAAAAGATCGAACATCAAATGCCAGATGCGCAATGTGCGGATGTGCAGATACAAGTTGAAGGATCAATTTCAGAACCAGCGAACTGAAAGAGAGGATCAACAGTATTTTTGTTTGTCGATTGATTGTTCGAAAATGTAAAGGGCGAATAACCTGGATGAAATAATACAAGGATATTATTTGAATGAATGCTCCTACAAATCCAATTACATTAAAGAGCAATCCTGGATCGGCCCATAAAGTCGATAAGATATAGGTAGGAAAGATCGCGATTAATAGAAGCAGCTTTGATTTTTCGGCTGCCACATGATTGAATTGTATACCGCGTTCTTCCAGCACATGATAAAACAAACTGAACAAACCGAAAATAAAAACACCATTATACTGAAAATGCAAGTAGTAATACACTGCAAAGTAATACCACTTACTTTGTCCGAAACCATTGGCCATTAACGGACCTAAGGTAAATGGGCCAAGCGATGAAATCAGAAATAAGATCAATGAGATTCGTGCATAATCAATTGATACTGATGCTTCTTTTTTCTTAAAGTCTCTCAATATCCACAAACAGAAAACAGCAACACAAATAGTATGAAGCGTTGATAAAATGATGGACACTACTCCATATCCTTGAAGCGGAAATGAAATTAACATTCCACTTAACAAACATTGCATAATGATGAATACGGAATTATATCGTTTATCAGTTAATGAATAATTAGAAACATACGCCAGGAATAAGGTATTGAATACCCAACCCAAAAACATGACGTGCGAATGTGCGTGCAACCAATACGGAAATTTGAGCCAAGGTAAGGGCGATACAAAATGCCACCGAAGTAATAAGCCAATGCATGCAGCAATGAAAAAGAATATGAACGGTACTTTAAACAGTTTTCGCATAACGTGCATTACGAATGGTAAAGGTAATCAGCAGCATGAAGTACAACAGAATACTGCTCACCGAAAACCATCCGCTCCATAGTCTTACCGCTAAAGGAAGTACAGATGTATCGCCAAGCAAACGTAAAACAAGAGAGAGAACAAGCGTGATTAACGGAACATATAACAAAGGGTGATAGGGTTTTACATTCAACCCCAAAACACCAGGGAGAATGATAGGACCGTGAGCAAAAATCATGGTAAACGCAAAACCGAGAAAGAAGGTATGAACAATAGCATCGTACGCAAACGGAATATCCGGAAGGCTTATTAAAAATAATCCAGTGAAGAGTAAACTGATACACCCCATTAATAATGCTACTCCGGAAAATCGCGTTAGTCCTTCTTTTTTTATCGCAATTGAAATAACATCATGACGCATGAGCCAGAGGGCGATCAAACCAAGTGCTGCTCCCGAAATGTATTTTCCGATTCCATGAAAAGGAACGAACAATCCAATAAAAAACAAACTCATAAAACTCACCAGTATTATTTTATGTCGTTTGGTCACGGGAAGAAATTTTGAGAGCTCCACACGCTCACCCACAATTATAAAAAGTATAAAGCCCATCCACCAGGGAAATGCCATGGGATAAAATTGTTTTGTCATTAACATGAAGTGTCCTGTAATCTGACAACATGCTCCAACAATCATTAATATCAATGAAAGATCATTTGGTTGTTTTTTATAATATAAGAGAAAGACAATCAGAAGTCCGGTTGCGCCAATGAGAAGAAACAACAGACCCAAGCGGTAAAAGCCTGGAACAACGATGAGTAATCCCATGGCATTGATCACTGGAAATACAAACAAGATCTTTCTCTTCAACGGAATTACCTTCTCCAACAAAATCAAAGTGCCTAAAAATCCACCCACCATTATAGCACCATGATGAAGTGCTATTGAGGTTACAGAAAAATTCCAGCCCATACGGATAAGCCCTGCTAACATGCCCATCAATAAATTGATGAAAGCGAAAATCATAAAGGGCAATCGAATCTTAAGCATGGATTTTTTACTTGGCAAAAGTAGGGCAACTTCTTGTTTAGAAATATGACCAAAGTCATATTAGCCAACGATCAAAATTCTGAATAAAAAAGTCCAAAAATATACACGGAAAAATCAATCAATTAGCAACAAACAATTTGTATCTCGATACTGCCCAATCAATAGCTACCGCACGTGCAGAATGAACCTAAAAAATCCTGCTACTGAATTGCTCCAATCCCCTACACTACTTCGCTTTGTTTTGTAAGGTTGTGTAAACCGACACTGATTATGGAGGCGGAAGGAAGTTAAATCGCTCATGTTCATTGAATTTAAACTTAGCGATTTTTTAAAAGGCAAATCAACTAATCCTTCTTATTTTGCGGATCTTATCCTTATAGAAATGAAATCAATAAATTTTTCGAAACACGTATTACCGCATCTTATTGCGATAGGTATTTTTGTTGCCATTACTTTCTTCTTTTTTAGCCCGGTTTTCCTGGAGCATAAATCATTAAGTCAGCCCGATATACAACAGTGGGAAGGGTCATCGAAAGCCGTTCGTGATTTCCGCGAACAAACAGGTGAAGAGTCGCTTTGGGCACCGTCTATGTTTAGTGGCATGCCAGCATACCTCATTAATGTACAATGGGGCAACAAAGCTGTGAATTTTTTAAAAACTAATCTTGCGCTCTACATCCCTCATCCCATCTGCAATATTTACCTCGCGTTTATTTGCTACTACATCATGCTATTGGTATTTGGTGTGCGCCCTTATCTCGCCATTGCCGGTGCCATTGCCTTCGGACTTTCATCTTACATGATTGTTGGATTGATTGCCGGCCACAACAATCGTATTGGCGCAGTAGCGTTTATGCCCTTGGTAGTGGCTGGAATTCATCTTGCGTTTTCAAAAAATAAAATATTGGGGTTTGGCATTACAACGGCAGGCCTTGCACTTCACTTACGTGAGAATCATTTGCAAATTACCTATTACCTATTCATAATCATTTTTGTATATGGTCTCATTAAACTAATTGAATACGCAAAACAAAAACAACTTCTGGATTTTGCTAAAATTATTGGCTTGTTGATGGTCGCGGCTTTCATTGCAGCGGGTACATTCTTTGGGTCTCTGTGGGCTACAACTGAATACACCGCCTATTCAACCCGTGGAAAGTCAGAATTAATTTCTGCAGCGGTAAAAGATGAAAGCGCAAGTGGCCTTGATAAATCGTATGCTTTTAATAATAGCTATGGATTATTGGAGCCCATTACTTTGTTCGTACCCAATTTTTATGGTGGCAGCAGTTCTAATTACCTTGTGCAAGATCAAGAAAGTAAAGCATACAAAGCGCTAGCAAATTCAGCTGATAAGGAAACGGCCAATCAATTGGCAAATTATACCTCTGCATATTGGGGGCCGCAAGAACCATTTGGTGCTATTCCATATTATGCAGGCGCCATCATTACATTTCTGTTTGTAGTGGGCATCGCTTTCGCGGATAAAAAATATGTATGGTGGCTGGTAAGCATTAGCGTGCTGTCTTTACTCCTTACCTATGGCAGTAATTTTTCATCTTTCAATTACTTTTTGTTCGATCACCTTCCGGGATACAATAAATTTCGATCGGTTACTTTTACCTTAGCGATTATTCTTTTCGCGATGCCGTTGTTGGGCATGATGGGGTTAGAAAAAATAATGAGTGTTGGTTTAAACAAAGAATCGAAGAAAAAATTGTTAATCGTACTTGGTTCAACTGGCGGATTATGTCTCTTGCTGCTTCTCTTTGCTGGAGCTTTCAGTTTTCTTAAAGATCAAGAAGCACAATTACCTCCGTGGTTTATGAATGCTTTGGCAGACGATCGAAAGAGTCTATTACGAGAGGATGCATTTCGCTCGCTTGTCTTTATGATCTCCGCCTTTGTTGTTATCTACTTCGAAGTGTGGAAAAAGATTTCACCCGTTGCGTTCTACGCTTTTTTAATTGTGATGATAACGTTTGATGTTGCCGCTGTGGACAAACGGTTCTTATCAAAAGATAATTATCAGCGCAAGCGGGATAACGCCACGTTTGCACTATCGGAAGCAGATCAAGAAATCAAAAAAGACAAGTCATATTATCGCGTTTATAATCTACAAGGCGGTATGTCAGAAGCAAAGACTTCATACTATCACTATTCTATAGGTGGTTATCATGGGGCGAAACTCAGGCGGTATATGGACTTATACGACTCGTGTTTATTGCCTGAAACCAATACGCTCATTCAGGATTTAAGAGCAGGCAGACCCAATTTTGAAAACTATGGTATTCTAAATATGCTAAACACAAAGTATATTGTTTATGGCGATCAGCGAGACAATATTATCGTTAACCCAAATGCAAATGGCGCTGCTTGGTTTGTGACAAAAGTCGAGCATGTCAATTCACCAACAGCAGAACTAAAAAAAGTGTATACGGTAAATACACGTGAAGTAGCGGTGGTGGATGAGTCCAAGTTTAACGTTCCAGAGTTTATGTTTGATAGTGCAGCGGTGATTAATCTCGCAGAGCACAAACCAAATTATATGAAATACGAAAGTCAATCTGCGATGGAAGGCTTTGCAGTGTTTTCTGAAATATATTATCCAAAAGGATGGAAGGCCACTATCGATGGAAAAGAAACTGAAATTTTACGAGCAGATTATGTGCTGCGCGCACTACATATTCCGGCAGGAAAACATACAATTGAATTTACCTTTAAACCCGATGCGTTTTATATTGGCAATAAAGTAACTACGGCATCCTCCTGGATTATGATGTTGGTTTTACTTGGAAGTCTAGGGTGGAGTTTGAAGAAGAATAATGCGCTCAAATAAAATACACATCACGCAAAGGCGCTAAGATTTAATTACGAACAACGCAAAGAGTGCATAACGCGAAACATTCATCAAAAATTTCTTTGCGTAATATACTTTGCCCCTTTGCGTGAAACCTTTTACTCAAGTGCCTTCAACCGCTTTAGCAATGGAGGATGCGAGTAATGAAAGAATACATATAGCGGGTGCGGATATAAATCACTCAAACTATCTACTGAAAGTTTTTTTAGTGCGTTCGATAACGCATTGCCATCGAAATTTTCTTTAGCATAAGCATCTGCTTCAAATTCATTCTTGCGGCTATACATGTTCATAAACAAACCTGTGATTGCAGAAATTGGTGAGAACAAAATTCCGAAGGCTAGTAAGTTTAATGGAATACTCAATTGACTTCCGCCAAGAGCCAATGAAATATTTTCATTGAAAACCATAAGCGACAAAACAAATAAGGTAAACACAATTTGAAGAATAGAAAGTACAAATCCCCAGATGATGTGTTTCTTTTTAAAATGACCAACTTCATGCGCAAGCACCGCAACCAATTCCTCCGTTGTATGATTATCAATTAAGGTATCGTACAAAACAATTTTTTTCTTCTTACCTATACCAGAGAAAAAAGCATTCGCTTTATTTGATCGTTTCGATCCATCAATAATTAAAATGTTATCCAAAGGAAAATTGATCTTTTTAGCAAATGCTTCAATAGCCTTGTTCAATTCACCTTCCTGCAAAGGTGTAAGTTTATTAAACATTGGAAGAATAAGAGAAGTGTAAAACATATTTACAAACAAAATAAACAATGATGCAATGGCTGCAAACCAAATCCAGAAAACAGGACCCAGCCATTGAATAAGGTAGATCAAAACCGAAAGCAAAACTCCGCCCACAACAGCAGACAGAAGATAACCCTTTAACTTGTCCGTAATAAAAGTTTTTAATGTTGTTTTATTAAACCCATATTTCTCTTCGATTACAAAGGTACTGTGCAGTTGAAAAGGAATGGTAAGAATATCAGAGACTAACATCAATACGCCAAAGAAAACCAGCGCCTCAATAATGTCATTGTGTATAGAAAGCCGCAAGAGTGAATCGAGCCAACCAAAGCCACCAACATATAACATGATGAATGAAAGTAAAAAGCTTACAGCAGAAGTAAGAAAAGAAAAGTAGGTAAGCTCCCTGTGGTAGGCCAATGACTTAAGGTACTTATCTTTTTCATAAAACGATTCAATCTCTTTCGGAATATCCGTTCGTTGCGCGCGTAAGTTGATATAATCCAATGCCTGATCGAACACATAACTGAAAGCAGTGATTGCTAAAATTAAATAAAGAAAGGTAGCTGGTTCCATAAGGAATGATCGTAAAAAAATTTGACAATGATAGCAATTGCACTGAACCTAAACAAAGAATCGAATTTCCTTACCAACAACTACTGATCCGACTTTTCCATTTTGTTAAACGTAAATTTCTTCACGGCATAACCCACAACTAACCCAAACAAAGCAAAGCCTAAAACAATGTACAATATGTTTTCTTCGAACACAGAAGTTTTCAAATTTAGAAACCGACCGATGGCATAACCAACGGTAGTTACAGTTGTTGCCCAAATTAATCCGCTTACAATGCTATAAAACAAATACTGAAGCGGCTTGATTCCACTCATACCAATAATCAAAGGAATGATGACACGAAAGCCATATAAAAACCGATATGAAAAAAGAATTTGAAGATGATGTTTATCGAAAAAATGTTGGACGGGTAGCAGCCGGGCTTTCAAAGCAGGACGTTTATCGATAAAATATTTTCCGTTTAGTTTACCGATAGTATAGTACAGCCAATCGCTAATGAAGGATCCTGCAAAGCCAAAAAAAATAGTGTAGGGCGCATAAAAAACACCACGATAAATTAATGACGAGGCTATTAAAATTGATGTCTCGCCCTCGAAGAATGTTCCGATGAGTAATGCGATGTAGCCGTATTGGTCAAGAAAATCTTCCAATTTGGTTAATCGTTAAATGTTAAACGTTACTCGTATTACCCTCATAACCAAAATTTCTTTTTGATACCCTTACACGACTCACGATTAAGATTTCACCATTAACCATTAACGGATAACTATTCACCCCCTCCACCGCTTTCCAATTTGCATTGATCATCCATACCAATGTGCATCAGGGCATCTCCAGCATTCATTACGGGGATGTTATTTAATCCAATGACATACCCCATATCATTTGCAAATATCTGCTCTTTAAATTCCCCGAACGGATCGGTTATGGTACCAACGCACTGACCTTTCTGAACCAGATCACCCGTAGAAACATTCGATTGAAAAAGGCCAGCATATTTTGCACGAATCCAAGACGAACTCCAAATAATCCTACTATCACTCTTCGCTTCGGGCGCGTTATCAATCATGTTTAAATATTTCATCATGCGCTGCGTTCCGGCAATACCTTCTTCAATGGCATGTTGATCGAAGCGAAGTGATTCTCCACCTTCATAAACAATTATATTTTTTCCACGCTTTGATGCTATCTTCCGCAACGAGTTTGGCCTGAAGGGTGCATCAATTGTAAAAGGTGCATTGAATGCTTTTGCCAATTCCAGATTTCGTTGGTTCTTTAAAACTGCACGCACCTGCGGATAATTTGAGCGCATTGCGCCACCGGTATGAAAGTCGATACCATAGTCGATAAAAGGTATAACCTCTCGCATAAGATTGTATGCCACACGACTTGCCAACGATCCATTTTTATTTCCTGGAAAAGATCGGTTGATGTCTTTTCCGTCTGGAACATCGCGCGAGTAATTTAAGAATCCATAAATATTTACAATGGGCATACATACCGTAACACCACGCTTAGGCTGATGAAGACCGCTGTCTAAAACTCTACGCACGATTTCCATTCCATTAATTTCATCACCGTGCATTCCTGCGGTAAGCGCAAGTACAGGTCCCTCTTCAAAGCCCCGCGAAATATAGATAGGCGTATCAATAACCGTATGCGATGGAAGTCTGGCAATCTTCATATCAATTACTTTGAACTCTCCAGGAAGAATTTCTTTTCCGGCTATAACTATACGCTTCATATTTTAATCGTTAATGAATTTTATAAAGAGTTTGGCTACACGCTTCAGGCTAGATGCTTGCAGCTTGTAGCCTCAAATAATTAATCGGATATATTAACTATTCGATAGCAGTCACTATATACGGTAATTACCTAAGCATTGATTTTATCTTTTTGGATTTTATTTTTCATAGCATTCTTTTCGAGGTAGCGAAAAATCATTCCGGCAATATCATTTTTAGTTGCGCCTTCTATGCCTTCT
>JBBRFY010000066.1:0-19303 GCA_038241205.1 Cytophagales bacterium | reverse complement strand
CCCCTACATATCACGATTAGTTGAAAATTTTAAGGCCGATCATGCTGACTACACTTCGGTAGAGCGTGATTTAAAAATTGTTCTTCCCCTTTTTGTGGAAGATTTCATCGAGCATATTTATGAAGAAGAGGATTCGCTTTTTGATTTTATTCTGGCATTAGAACGTGCTTCAAAAAATCACTATCGGCCAACTTCGTTATATTACCTATTGGAAAAAAACTCGGTTCAAAAATTCGCGATAGATCACGATGTGCATGACGATGAGATGGAAGGTATTCGAAAGATCACAAAAGATTATGCGCTAACCGCGGATGCGCCTTTGCATGTAAAAGTATTATACAACGAGCTGAAGAGTTTTGAGAAAAGTCTGATTACGCATGCGCGTATCGAAAACGAAATACTCTTTCCAAAGGCAATGGCGCTCGAGCACTATGTGCGACAAGCCTTCTTCGAAAAATCAAAACACAACTAGTGAAACGTTAACCGTTATCGGTTAAATGTTAATCGTGAGAGAGTCTCGATTCATTTTGTTTGCGGCTTACTTAAACGGTTATTTGCGAATTGTAATTAAGTTCTAAACATGGGAAGAATTCTTGCAGTTGATTATGGTTTGAAGCGAACAGGTCTTGCGGTAACCGATCCGCTAAGAATAATCGCCACCGCCTTAGATACCGTGCCAACCATAGAGCTTCTTAAATACCTTAGCGCTTACCTTCAAAAAGAAAACGTTGACGAATTTGTTGTGGGCATGCCTAAAACATTGTTGAATGAAGACTCGCAAATTGCGCCACAGGTGAGAGTATTTATAGAACAATTAAAAAAGACTTTCCCAGACAAGCCGATTCATTTGGCCGATGAACGCTTCACTTCCCGAATGGCGATGCGCACTATGATCGATGGCGGTATGAAAAAGAAAGACCGACAGGTAAAAGGAAATGTTGACAAGATTAGCGCTACGATTATTCTTCAATCTTTTTTGGGTGGTTAGCAAGTACTTTAGAATTTGGGGATCAGCAAATAAAATTGCAGGGTTTCCACAGACCACAGTCGACTGTCGACAGTGGTCTGTGGACACGAAGTTTAACCCCGAAACTTTAAACTTTGAACTCATAATCCTAACTTTACGCCATGATTTATCCTATCGTAATGTATGGCGACCCGGTGTTGAGGCAACGCGCGAAAGAAATAAAAGTAGGTTCTGATATTCAACAACTCATTGACGATATGTTCGAAACCATGCACGGTGCAAGCGGCATCGGTTTGGCCGCTCCTCAAATTGGCAAAGACATACGGTTGTTTATTGTTGATGCAACCATTTTATTAGATGAAGAGCCTGACATGCATGATTTTAAAAAGACATTTATCAATGCGCATATTACAGAAGAGACTGGCGCACCTTGGGATTTTGAAGAAGGTTGTTTGAGCATACCCAACATTCGTGAGAAAATTTCGCGTAAAGCCAAGCTAAAGATTACCTATTACGATGAAAACTGGAACATGCACGAAGAAGCATACGATGGTATGAAAGCCCGCATCATCCAACACGAATACGATCACATTGAAGGTAAAATGTTTGTCGATTACCTTACGCCTCTAAAGAAAAGATTATTGAAAGGTAAGTTGGCCGATATTTCGAAAGGTAAGGTAGATACGGAATATAGAATCATTGCTCCATTAAAGAAATAGGTTTCATGCAAATCCAATCTCGTCTTCCCGATGTCGGCACATCCATCTTTGCAATCATGTCGGGCATGGCGAATGAATGTGGTGCCATAAACTTATCGCAAGGCTTTCCTGATTTTAATATCGATCCGAAAATTATTGAGTTGGTGCATCAGCACATGTTGAACGGCAACAATCAGTATGCACCCATGCCGGGTGTTCCAGCTTTGCGAAACATAATTGCTGATGTTATTTTCAATACCTATCAACATCGCGTTAATCCAGATACTGACATCACCATTACGGCTGGTGCTACGCAGGCCATCTTCGCGATCGTCTCTGCCTTCGTTAATCCGGGTGATGAAGTAATTGTTTTTGATCCGGCTTACGATTCCTATAATCCTGCCATCCGTTTAAACGGAGGTATTCCGATACACATCAACTTAGAGCAACCCGATTTTACTATTGATTGGAGTTATGTGCGCACAAAAATTTCATCACGCACAAAAATGATCATGATCAACACACCGCACAATCCGAGTGGTGCTGTGTTGAAAGAAAGCGATTTAAAAGAGTTGGAGAAAATTGCGTTGGAGTTTAACCTCATTGTATTGAGTGATGAAGTGTATGAGCGTTTAATTTTTGATAAGGTAATTCATCAAAGTGCCTTGCGGTTTCCGGCACTGGCAGCGCAAACCCTTGCTGTGTTTTCGTTTGGCAAAACATTTCATGCTACCGGCTGGAAAATAGGATATGTGGTAGCGCCAGAATATTTAACGCGTGAAGTTCAGAAGGCACATCAGTTTATGGTGTTCAGTGTAAACACACCTGTGCAACACGCTTTCGCGGAATACATGAAAACGGCTGAGCATTATTTATCGCTTGGAGATTTTTATCAGCGCAAGCGCGATTTTTTTCTGGAGCATATTAAGGGTTCATCGTTCGAGCCGTTACCGTGTGGTGGCTCCTATTTTCAGTTGCTTTCGTATCGCGGCATTTCAACGAAGCCCGATTTAGAAATGGCAGAAGAGCTTACTAAAAAAATGAAAATTGCCTCTATTCCCATTTCGGTTTTCTATCAGGATAAATCCGATCATCATATACTGCGTTTTTGTTTCGCCAAAAAAGAAGAAACGCTTGAAAAGGCGTGCGAGATACTCAGAAAGGTATAATCACGCAATCTTAAATTCTCGTCATTTTTTCACTAGACAAAGTCCGAGTCATTGCGTTTCTTTGCGGTCGAATTACACGGGCGTATGCAAGACTTAAAAATAACATTAATTCAATCAGACATTCATTGGGAGGACGTAGATGCCAATTTATCGATGTTTGAAGAGAAAATCTGGCAGATTGCTGGTCCTACCGATGTTATTGTTTTGCCTGAAATGTTTACCACTGGCTTCAGCATGGCGGCTCCAAAATTAGCCGAGCACATGAACATGCGCACGTTTAAGTGGATGAAACAAATGGCCGATCAAACGGGTGCACTGATATTAGGGAGCTTCATAACCACGGTTCACGATAGTTATTACAACCGCCTGCTCTGGATGGAACCCGGAGGAAATTTTAAAACGTACGATAAGCGTCACCTTTTTCGCATGGCAGGCGAGCATAAAACGTTTTCATCAGGCGAAAGCCTTTTAATTTCTACCTGGAAGGGTTGGAGAATTTGTCCGTTGATATGTTATGATTTGCGTTTCCCGGTGTGGAGTCGCAATACGTGGGATCCTTCTTCTAAAAAACTGGCGTACGATTTATTAATTTATGTAGCCAATTGGCCAACTACTCGCATCGATGCGTGGGATACTTTATTGAAAGCCAGAGCCATTGAAAATATAAGTTACGTAGCAGGTGTTAACCGAATCGGCCAAGATGGAACCGGTGTTGAGCACAATGGTCACTCTAGTATTATCGGGCCAAAAGGCGATATGATTTTTGCAAACGAAGGAGCAGATTTGGTGAAGACAATTGACCTCAACGCAAATGCACTTCACGCTTTCCGCGATAGATTCCCTGTATATGTTGATGGTGATGATTTCAGCATTGAAGCTGAACAGTATGAGGAGTCTGATTATTTAGAAGGATTGGGGTAGGATATGGTTTGATGTTTCAGGTTCAAGGTTTCAAGTTCAAAGTCGGTTAAGCGGCATCACCCTAATTTCAACAACTAATGCCTTAAAACTTTAGTGTATACCCCACTGAGATGATATGCCGGTCGTCTTTTTTTTTAGGCTTTACATTTACTTCCGTTAGATACATATACAATAGCTTCACACTGTTCTTCTTGTTTATGTCGTAATCAAATCCACCCGCGAAGCGATTCTCATCAATCTCTTCATTCTTTCCGCTAAAGCGATAGAAGAATTCAAAATAAACAAGCGTGCTCAGCTTTTTGGTGATGTCATATTTGAGTTGTGTTTTATTGCGGAAGTATTTCTGTGGTGACTCCCGATCGGTTGGTGCATCCACCAGGTACTGATGAAGATAACCGGCTCGGTTGCTAATGGTAAAACTGTTTACATCTACATTACCTATACTGAATTTTTTGAACTTGTACTTTCCAGTTACATAAACCGAAAATCGATGAGCCTTAGTAAGCTCAGCAAGCTCTTCAAATTTTCTTCCGCCATATCGATAGCTTGTGCTTGCTGAAAGATACTTGTTGAATTTCCATCCTAATTCTACCTGCCCGAAAATTGTTCTTAGTCTTGAAATATCATTGTCAAATCGCACCTCTAAATCAAGGCCAAGCGTTACGCGTTTTGTAATATCGGTTTCCGCCTGAAAGGCAGTCCATAATTGATTGTCGGTTGTTTGCGCCTGAGCAAATAAAAACGTAATCGAAAAAAGTAAAAGCGCTGCTAACTTCTTCATTTCTCGTAGTAATAAACTTTTATGCGCGCAGTGTCTTTTAAAAAATCAATGTTCTCAATTTCAATTTTATGAATATCTAGTCCTGTTCTTGTTTTCAGATCTTCTATTAGCGCAGGGTGGTTGACTGGTTTTATATTCTGAATATTTTCGTATTGAACAATTTGCACCATCTCATTTTTTATTAACAAGTTGCCATCTAACGCATACACAAAAAGAACGATGAATAAATTGAGTATTGCAATTTCAATATACGGTCCCTTGCTAACAGAATTGATTAGGCCAATGGCAATCACAATAAAAAGATACGTCATGTCTTTAGGTGAAATATTTTCTGTGCGATAGCGCAGCAGCGAGAACACAGCAAACAATCCGAACGCAGCCCCAAACGACAGCTCTACCTTATTGAGCATATAGGTAAGCACATAGATAATGAGGTTGAACAAAAAGAAGGTAAAGAAGAAATCTTTTTTCTTGTAAATTTTATGATAAACCAGACGGACTAAAACGATCATCGTGAACAAGTCGATTACTAATCGTATTACGAAGCCCTCCGTTAAAAGATGATTCATTTCAAACTCCATGGTGCGCTTCAGTTTTATTCATAATTTTTTCGATCGCCAATAATTTCATTCTAAAATTATTTTGTTTCAGTTGTGGATGCAGATTCGCCATACCCATAATGTATTTACTGATTGATATTTTTCGAATCGTATTCTGTTTTGCAATAGCATCAAAGGAAGAAGGGCCGTGGGAAGCATGCTTGACTTCTATAAGTGCAAGACCATCATATTCTTTTGCGTTCTCTGCATGGCGAACAGTAATGTTAAAATCAATCGTGATGCGTTCATCCTGATTGGGCGAAAGTAAGGTAATGCGATTGAAATCGCACGAAAGTGTGGTGCGAAGAGAACTACTGTGTGATGGAACAAATTGTTGAACCAAATCTTTTGCCTCCGGTGATAGCGCTTCATTAAATGAAGTATGTTGAACCCGTTGCTTTACGGTTCTATTCTTATTGATTTTTTGTTTTATCTCAAAAAAGATGGTGCCTGTGCTGGAGTATTCGCGCAACCGAACTTTGCATCGGTTTCCTTTTTTATCGTGGTGATGAAAATAGAAACTCAAATTCTCATCATCGAAATATAAATTTCGGTAAGGCTGAATGCCCGAATTTTCTATCACTAAAACTTGGTAACTACTTTCCAGTTGTAGTAACAACGCTGTGAGATTTGATACATGGGTCGCAAATTTTGTATCAACCCTATCGAGTAATTGTTCCTCACCTAAAGATGACAATCCTATTTTTGAAAAGCGGATGAGATCGAGATTGATTGGCTTTATGAAAGGTTCTAAAGGCTTAGGGAGTGTCATTACTGTTTTAAAAATGCGCTTATGCTGATAGAGAAAAGATGAACGGAAACCGAATTATCAATAAAAAATCAAGATTAATGGTTAACATAAAATTCATTTGGGAAATAAAAACTTAAAGTTAATCCATACAATCAGAATCAAAAATGCGCACGCGTAAAAAAATATGATGGCTCAAGTCATTTCAATCGTTTATGGAAAAAGTTAACGCTGCTTTAACAAACTTGGCACACACACCTTTTTTAATACTTTTGCACCTGCAAAGAAAAACCAAAAAACCACCATGGCTAACGTCAAAATTACCAGAGCATTAATATCCGTTTTTTATAAAGATAATCTGGAGCCGTTGGTTCATGCATTAGGTAAGCAAGGTGTTGAGTTTGTATCAACCGGTGGCACACAAGAGTTTATTGAGAAGTTAGGTTATAAAGTAACCCCAGTAGAAAAGTTAACAGGGTTTCCATCCATTTTTGGTGGCCGGGTTAAAACGCTTCACCCTGCTGTGTTCGGAGGTATTTTGTATAGAAGGGAAGATGAAGGAGATAGAAAACAAGCGGAAGAGTTTAGCATTGGCCCTCTCGATCTAGTGATTGTTGATCTTTACCCGTTCGAAGAAACCGTGGCCAAAGGTGGAAGCGAGGAAGATATAGTTGAGAAAATTGATATTGGGGGCATTGCGTTGATTCGTGGTGCGGCCAAAAATTTTAATGATGTTCTAATTGTTTCTTCGCGCAACCAATATGAAGAAGTACACCATCTCTTGGTTGCAAAAAACAATTCAACTGATTTAGAAGACCGAAAGAAATTTGCCGCAATGGCATTTGAGGTTACGGCTCATTATGATGGTGCCATCTTTTCATATTTCAATCAGGAGTTTCAATTTCCTGTTTTTAAAAAGAGTTTTCAGAATGGAAAGACGTTGCGTTATGGCGAGAACCCACATCAGAAAGGAGTTTACTTTGGCGATCTTGATGGTTTGTTCGAGCAATTGAATGGCAAAGAACTTTCATACAATAACCTTGTTGATGTTGACGCTGCCGTTAATCTCGTAAAAGAGTTCGAAGGCGAAACGGCTTTTGTTATCATTAAGCATACAAATGCCTGCGGAGCAGCAACGGCATCAACGGTTAAAGAAGCATACCTTAAGGCCTTTGAAGCGGATACGCTTTCTGCTTTTGGTGGTGTGCTCATAACGAATAAAACAATTGACCTCGCTGCCGCTGAAGAAATAAACAAACTGTTTTTCGAAATACTTATCGCTCCAACGTATGAAGCCAACGCGCTCGAATTATTGAGGACGAAAAAGAATCGTATGATCATGCTTCAGAAAAAGAACATCACGGAAACGAAGCAGTACAAGAGTATATTAAATGGTGTGATCGAGCAAGACCTCGATTTGAAGACCGACAGCACAGAAGATTTAAGAGTGGTCACCAAGCGGGCGCCTTCATCATCGGAAGTAGATGCGTTGCTTTTCGCCAGTAAAATTTGCAAGCACACAAAATCGAATACCATCATCCTCGCGATCGATGGTCAGTTGTTGGCCAGTGGTGTAGGCCAAACATCAAGAGTTGATGCATTAAAGCAAGCCATCGAAAAAGCAAATGCTTTTGGATTCAGTTTGAAAGATGCCGCTATGGCGTCTGATGCTTTTTTCCCATTTCCTGATTGCGTTGAGATTGCCCATCAACATGGCATTCGCTCCGTTATTCAACCGGGTGGTTCAGTAAAAGATCAAGACTCCATTAACGTCTGCGATGCGCACGGCATGGGTATGGTGTTTACGGGTATACGCCACTTTAAACATTAGTCCTCTTGAAGACCACAGTCGACTGTCGACCGTGGTCTGTGGACTTTTATAATTTAATACTCCTGGCATCAACAATGACCTCTAATCCGACTCCTGAATTCTACATTCTATATTCATTATTAAGAGTTGTAAAGAGGGAAAGCATTGAAGACTGGAAAAAAGTTACATTTTTGAGTCCACTCATTTAATTTTGGTAAATTAAGTGCAATTTTACAGGTGGCTTTTTTTTAGTAACTCAATGCGCACATTTTTTAACTACAGGTAAAACATATACATGGGATTTTTTGACTTCTTCTCCAGCGACATTGCCATTGACCTTGGCACTGCAAACACGCTCATTATTTACAAAGATAAAATCGTAGTGGACGAACCATCCATCATCGCGATCGACAAAGCCGCCAACAAAGTTTTGGCAATTGGACGCGAGGCTATGCAGATGCATGAGAAAACCCACGATTACATTAAAACCATTAGGCCATTGAAAGAAGGTGTAATTGCCGATTTTCAAGCTGCCGAAATGATGATCCGAGGTTTGATCAAAATGATTGACACAGGTAAACGTCTTTTTCCACCATCGTATCGTATGGTGATTTGTATTCCTTCTGGAATTACTGAAGTTGAAAAACGAGCGGTGCGTGACTCTGCTGAGCACGCAGGTGCAAAAGAAGTATACATGATTTACGAACCGATTGCCGCAGCCATCGGAACAGGCATTGACATTGAGCAGCCTATTGGAAACATGATTGTAGATATTGGAGGAGGCACAACAGACATTGCCGTTATTGCTTTGTCGGGTATTGTTTGTGATCAATCCATACGTGTAGCGGGTGATACCTTTAACCGCGACATTCTAGATTACATGAGACGCCAGCATAACTTATTGATAGGTGAACGTTCGGCAGAAAGAGTAAAGATTGAAGTAGGTTCTGCTTTAACAGAATTAGACGAAGGTCCAGATGATTATGAAATTAGAGGACGCGATCTAATGACTGGTATTCCAAAAACCATAAAGATTTCATATTCTGAAATTGCTTTCGCATTAGATAAGTCGGTTTCGAAACTAGAAGAGGCCGTGTTAAAAGCATTGGAAACTTCTCCTCCTGAATTATCGGCAGATATTTACGAGCGTGGTATTTACCTTACTGGTGGTGGCGCGTTGCTTCGTGGATTAGACAAACGTCTTGCTCTGAAAACAAAATTACCGATTCACGTGGCCGATGATCCGCTTCGTGCGGTTGTGCGCGGAACTGGCGCTACGTTAAAAAATATAGAAAAATTCCGTGCGGTATTGATGACATAATTCATGGAGAGGTTATTTCTCTTTGTCTATAGCAACCGCGCATTCTTTACTTTCTTGTTGTTGGAATTATTTTGCGCCTGGATGATTGTGGAAAACAATCGGTATCAGGGAGCAAAGTTTTTTAATTCATCAAATCGGTTTATCGCAGAAACGAACAATCTTTCGCAAGATGTACGCGACTATTTTCAGCTTCACGAAATTAACCGAGCATTGGCAGATGAGAATGCGGGCCTTCGCAATCAACTTCAAAAAATTAGTCCTCCATTACATCCCGTAGATTCCATTCCGCGTGATTCGCTTCGCATAAATCGATTTGTCTATATCAGCGCCAAAGTAATGAACAACTCTGTTGATCGGTTTACCAATTTCATTACCATCAACAAAGGTATGGACGATGGCATAGAAGCAGGTATGGCCGTGATTAGCTCGCAAGGAGCCGTTGGAAAAATAAAAACAGTTTCAAATCATTACAGCGTTGTTACCTCTTTGTTGAACGTAGATGTTATGACCTCTTCACTACTCACACGCACGGGTCATTATGGAACCATTCAATGGGATGGATTAAATCCCTACTTCATGAATTTAAAATTCATACCCCGACATGTAAAACCTGTATTAGGAGATACCGTAGTTACATCAGGCTACAATGCTATCTTTCCAGAAGGTGTTATGATTGGTGTAATCTCTGAAGTAAAATTACGCGATGAACAACTCTTCAATGATTTGAAAGTGAAACTCGCACAAGACTTTAGAAAATTATCATACGTAACAATCGTAAAGAGTTTGTTAAAGCATGAGCAAGATTCTTTAGAACATAGTGTAAACGCTGCAACACGATGAGCCGCATTAACGTCTTACAACTTGTTAGCTTTTTTGTTTACCTGTTTTATCAGGTTTTGGTGTTACAAAATGTTGTGCTCTTTCACACCGCATTTTGTTTTCTGTATATCGCATTTTTATTGCTATTACCCGTTGAAACAAATCCTTTACTATTGATGCTAATTGGTTTTGTAATGGGTTTTGCAATCGACTTATTTTATGAGAGCATTGGCCTCCATGCTTTTGCCTGTGTTATGGCAATGTATGCACGAAATTATTGGTTAGCCTCTATAACGCCACAGGGTGGCTATGATAATAATGCTATTCCTGCTGTTAAACTTGCCGGCTTGCAATGGTTTTTAGTGTACGCCATGCCCTTGATTTTTCTTCATCATCTCACGTTATTTTTTGCAGAGGCTGGTGGGTTTAGTATGTTTTGGTTTACCTTATTGAAAACCATTGCCAGCACTTTTTTTACAACATTGGTGTTACTCATTGCGCAGTTTTTGTTTCCAAACAAAAGACGGTAGTTTTAAATAAGACCTAAAAATATTTACGCGTTTAGCAACCTGAAATGAACGAAGGACGAAAAGAAGTTATTCAAGTCGTATTTCTGTTGATTGGAATTATCTTCCTGTTCAAGTTATTTTTTATTCAGGTTGTGGATGGTCGATATAAAAATTTGGCCGATGTAAATGCTATTCGAAAAGAAGTGCAATATCCGGTGCGCGGAATCATTAAAGATCGCAACGGAAAATTGATTGTATACAATAATCCGGAGTATGATTTGATGATTGTTTTGCACGAGGTTCACGCCTTTGACAGCACCAAATTTGCAACCGTATTTAATCTTACTCCTGTTGCGTTGCGCGGCTTGTTTAAAGACTTTTATAAAGAGATTAGAAATTCTAAAGCCAATAAGGTTCAGCCCTATCCGTTCATTCGGCAATTATCGAATACCGATTTAGCCAGAATTCAAGATTACATGGACGAGTTTCCCGGGTTTTTTATTCAGGCTCGAAGCACACGTGCATACGCATCAAAAGCTGCTGCTAATGTGTTGGGCTATGTAAGCGAAATATCAAAGAATCAACTTGATGCTGACAAGACTAATTTATATCGGCAAGGAGATTACATTGGACAAAGTGGTGTAGAAAAATTTTATGAAGAATACCTTCGCGGCCAACGCGGTGTAAAATATTTTTGGCGCAATAAAGACGGAGTTATTAAAGGCTCATTCGATGGTGGAGCATCCGACACGTTATCGTTCCCCGGGCAAGATTTGACATCCACGCTCGATCTTGATTTGCAAGAATATGGTGAATACCTATTGGCCGGCAAGGCGGGAAGCATCATTGCCATTGAACCTGAAACAGGAGAAATATTAGCAATGGTTTCGGGGCCATCATACGATCCTACTTTGCTTACTGGCAAAAACTACAGTACCAATTTTGTATCGATAAACAGAGATTCTCTCAAACCGCTTTTTACAAGACCATTGATGGCGCAGTATAGACCTGGCTCCATTTTTAAAGTAGCGCAGGCGATGGTGGCGTTGCAAGAAGGAGTCATTACTCCTGAGACACGATTTAGATGCGATCGCTCCATTATCAATTGTCATGGACCACATTCCAATGAAGATCTCCGAGGTGCCATTACGAATTCATGCAATCCCTATTTCTGGAACGTGTTGAAGAAAATGTTGAACCAAGGTAAATCCGATAGTCCTTTTGAAGATACGCGCATCGGATTGGCCGAATGGGATAAACACATGTTGAGTTTTGGTTTTGGAAAAAAATTAGGTATTGATCTACCAAATGAAAAAGGCGGACTTGTGCCGAGCCCAGCATATTATGATAGAGCATACGGTGGGCGCCCCTGGAAATTTTCGAATATTTATTCTATTGCGATTGGTGAAGGTGAAAACTTAGTAGTGCCATTACAAATGGCAAACTTTGCCGCCACCATTGCCAACAGAGGGTTTTACATTACTCCGCACATCGTAAAAGAAATTGGCGCGAGTGGCAAACCGCTTTCGTCCTATATTGAAAAACATTTTACTACAATAGATTCTGCCAATTTTAGAGTTGCTGTGGATGCAATGGAGCGTGTTGTTACATCAGGGACAGGTCAATATCGTGCGTCACTAAAAGACATTATTGTTTGTGGTAAAACTGGCTCGGTACAAAATGAGCCTAACCCTGATCACTCCGTTTTTATTGCCTTTGCACCAAAGGTAAATCCAAAAATTGCAGTGTCTGTTTATGTTGAATTTTCAGGGCAAGGAGCAAGAGCAGCGGCCTCCATTGCCAGTCTTATGATTGAAAAATATTTGTATGGCAAAACAAAACGTCCTCAAATTGAAGAGTATGTTTTGCGCGGAAAATTTTTGAATTAACGAGTGACTATACAAAATTAATAGGTGCGTCAGGAAGCCATTATATCGAATAAAGTTGATTGGGTAACCGTGTTACTTTTCGGTGCCATGGTGCTTTGGGGTTGGATAAATATTTATTCAGCTACCTACGATGTCAATCAATCTATTTTTGATTTATCTATTAATTCTGGCAGACAGATGATGTTCATCATTACGTCATCTGTTTTAATTCTCGCCATTCTCATCATCGACATGCGTTTCTATGAAGCGTTTGCATACATTATTTTTGGAGTCGTTTTATTTCTATTACTGCTTGTTCCCTTTATCGGTAAAGAAGTTGGTGGAAACAGGGCATGGTTGGGTGTTGGTTCTTTTGGGGTTCAACCTTCTGAGTTCGCAAAGTTTGCAACGGCACTGGCAGTGGCCAAGTTTATTGGTTCGGTTGGTTTTAAAATGGATAACCTCAGAAACCAAATTATTCTTTTTGCAATTATTGCCACGCCCATTCTTCTTATTCTTTTACAGAAAGATTATGGAACAGCAATGGTGTTCTTAGTATTCGTTTTGGTTTTCTATCGCGAAGGCATGTCGCCTTTTCTTTTGCTTGTTGGGTTAGGTGTCTCTATTATTTTTATCCTCACGCTTTTGGTTGAAAATAATTGGATATTGTATGGCATCATCGCACTTATTTGGGGTGGTCTTATTTTTTTCAACAGAAGAAAAAAACTAAAACGATTGGCGGTTATTACTGCCGGTGCCATTATGCTAGCCGGCACAATTGTTTTCGTGGATATTATTTTCAACAATTTATTAGAACCCCATCATCAAAAAAGAATTATGGTGTTGCTCAACCCAGAGTTAGATCAGTTGGGTGCTGGGTATCACGTCTATCAATCAAAAGTTGCGATCGGTAGCGGTGGGTTTATAGGCAAAGGATTTTTGGAAGGCACCCAAACCAAGTTGAAGTTTGTGCCGGAGCAATACACTGATTTTATTTTTTGCACCATAGGTGAAGAGCAAGGGTGGATTGGGAGCATCCTGATTATTGCGCTCTTTATGACGTTGCTACTCCGCGTTGTTTTTATTGCCGAACGACAGAAGAACAGATTCGCGCGCGTGTATGGATATTCGGTTGCTTGTATTTTCTTTTTTCACTTTGCCACCAACATTGCCATGACGATTGGCTTGTTCCCCGTAATAGGTATTCCACTTCCGTTCTTCAGCTATGGAGGTTCATCACTCTGGTCGTTCACCATCTTGTTGTTCATCCTACTCAAATTGGATGCACACAGAATGCAAGTGCTTCAAAGAATTTAGAATCGTTGTTTGAAATACCCCCATGAAGTAAGGTGCCTGCGAATAACGAACCCGCCATTAATACCCGTCACTTTATCTATCTTTTCATTTCAATGTTTGATGATCAAAATCTGAAGCTTAACATCTTATTCTAGGGATCACTGGTTAGGAGCGAGACAGCATTTTTAGCAAAAAAAATTGCGTGATTATCAAAAAGTAAAAAGATTTCATTTTTCAATAATGTTTTAAAATTCTGATAGTAGTCCTTTCATTTTAGGCTAGGAGTGCTTTGGTATTTGGTATTTGGTATTTGGTATTTGGTAAAATATTTTTACTTTTAATAAGGCCGTTAGTAAAATGATTCAAAAATGAATTTTCTACTCTACTCAGAAAGACTCGATTACATACTAAACTTAGCTTTGAAAGGCGAGCTAGTTCGCCCGCGCAACTCGCCAGAAAATTCAATCATCTACGCGAGAAGGGTTATACAATCGAATACTGCCGAAAAAATCAAAAAATATTTAATGAGAAAATAGAGGCGGACATTCTTTGTCCGTGGGTTCGTATTTCTTAGCAAAGAGTTTGTTTGGCACGCAACACAAAGCCAGAATTTATTCAACTAAGTAAATTAAATCCAAATCTCTTATGAAAAAATTACTTCTGCCTGTTTTTATTTTGTTCTTAAGCTTGTCTTGTTCGGAAGATTCATTAGTTATTCCGTCTGAGAATAACATTTTAAAATTTAAGAATATTGATGAAATTCTTGCGTTTATGAAGAATGGTAACGAGAATGGAAATTTTGTATCATTCGATGAAATCTATCATGAGGCTGTAGATCAACTTTCCAATGCCGAAACTGAGGCAGAACATTCTGAACTTCTAAATACATATCGGGATGTTGTCACTCTATCAGAGGAAACTTATGTACCAACCCTAAGTCATACAGCATACAGGAAGATCATTAATTCGGATAGATTATATGTTTCCGATGGATCTGCTCATAAAGTCATCAATGATCAATTTATTGTATTTTGTGATGAGAAAAATATTAATGAATTAAAAAAAATAACCTCCGAGCAACACTTAGACAGTAAAATTTTTAAAGTTTTTAAGTATCAATCCGTGGATTCAGATTTAAATCAAACTGATGGAAGAGTAGCGGCAAATTGTGGAGCATCTATACTAGCGGAATATTTTTACAATCAAGGTAGATGTAGAGATGATCGCAGAGTCTATATTAGAGGATACACTTCTTTTATCGTAAGTGGAAACCAATATACTGCAGCTGTTATATCAGAAGCTTGGGGACAATTGCGTACGGGAACTTGGTGTAATTGGAAGCCATACCCTACAACGTTAAGTACGCGTAACTGTTCTTTTACTGTAACATTTAGAATAAATGACGTAGACTACGTTAAACCTTTTGCGTTTGCTGACTACTATGGAACAACTGACGAGTATGAACATATACTAATTCAAGGCCCATATTCAATTCCATTTACATGGCAAGGGGGTTATACACCAACAATCCAATTTACTAACGCTCATTTAGGAGCTTCTTCAAGAGAAGTAAATGGAAATTGGGCAATATTAGATTGTCAATAGGATTGTAGTAAATTAATTCCTGATCTAATTTATTCTTTAGAGTACGACAGTGAATTATTAACTGTCGTATTCTATTTTTTCTGGACGGAATTAATCTGCTTAAATATTATTTACTTTTATTTCCAAGTTGAACCTTAGCCGGATATTAATATATTGTTTGATACGTTATATCGCAATCATCTGATAGCTGCATGAGATCACTCTATATTCTTGTTATTCTTTGTCTAGGCTCAACAACGCTATATAGCCAAAAGTTTACAATTAGCGGTTACATCAAAGACGCGCGCACCGGTGAAAGCCTTATTGGAGCTTCTATTATTGATCTTAGAACCTTACTCGGAACGACATCCAATACTCATGGCTTTTTTAGCATAACCCTCAGTCAAGACTCTGTTGAATTAGTGTTCAGCTACGTTGGGTATAAGCGTAAACCCATCAAATTATTCTTAAGTCAAAATTATGTCTTCAATATTAATCTTGAAGGCAAGTTATTAGAAGAAGTAATTATTGATGGCTCACAGGCGGAAGCAATTCACGAAACAAGTAGTATGAGCGTATTTACCATTCCAATTGATCAAATAAAATCTTTGCCTGCTTTGCTCGGAGAAACAGATATTCTAAAAGCTCTTCAACTGATGCCGGGAGTACAGTCAGGTAGCGAAGGAAGTACTGGACTTTATGTTCGTGGGGGTGGTGCTGATCAAAATTTAATCTTGTTGGATGGCGTCCCAATATACAATGCGTCACATTTGTTCGGATTCTTCTCTGTTTTTAATGCAGACGCCATTAACCACGTTGAACTTACTAAGGGAGGATTTCCGGCTCGGTATGGTGGACGTATTTCGTCTGTTGTTGATATTAATATGAAGGAAGGTAGTATGAAAGAATTAAAGGGTGAAGGTTCTATTGGATTAATTTCGTCTAAGTTCACTATAGAAGGTCCAATAAAAAAGAACAAAACATCTTTTATCGCATCGGCCAGAAGGACGTATGTAGATATAATAGCCCAGCCAATAATTAAAAGCCAAAGTTCAGGAAGCAAAAGGGGATATTATTTTTATGATGTAAACTTAAAGTTCAATCACACAATAGATAGTAAAAATCATCTTTATCTGAGCACCTATTTTGGCGATGATAAAGCATATTCAAAAGGAAAAACATCATATTTTGACATTAATTCCAACACCACTATTGATACCAAAAACGAATTTGATTTAATGTGGGGAAATATAATCGGAGCATTTAGATGGAATCACATTTTTGGGTCTAAATTATTTAGCAACATTACTACTACATACAGCCGCTATCGCTTTAGAGTAGGTCAAAAGTTTGATGAAATTGTTAACACACCCGGATTGCCCATTGAGAACACGTTTTATGGCAACCAATATACCTCAGAGATTAGAGATTGGACTGCGAAAATGGATTTTGATTATTTGCCGAATCCAAATCATTTTATTCGATTTGGGGTAAACAACATTTTTCACAAGTTTGCACCAGGCGTATACACCTACAACTCTTCGACCGAAGGTGACACAACAGCTGGTGCTGAAACCACACACGCTTATGAGTTGTCTTTTTATTTTGAAGATGATTGGAAAATATCAGATCTCATTAAGGTAAATGCAGGTGTTCATACTTCTGGGTTTGCAGTAGACAACGAAGTGTATTACTCTATTCAGCCCCGCGTTTCCTCTCGGTTGCTTTTGAGTCGTGACCTTGCCTTAAAGGCTTCTTATTCTGCCATGACCCAATATATTCATCTGCTAACAAACGCAGGTATAGGATTACCAACCGATTTATGGGTTTCCAGCACAGCTCGAATAAAACCTCAGCAAGCTAATCAAGTGGCGCTTGGTTTAGCAAAAACATACAAAGAGAAATATGAATTGAGCCTGGAAACATATTATAAAGCAATGAAAAATCTCATTGAATATAAAGATGGAGCAAGCTATTTAAATGTCGATAACGATTGGCAGGACAATGTTGTCACTAACGGAAAGGGCAAGAGTTATGGACTTGAAATCTTGTTGCAAAAAAAGACAGGGAAGACAACAGGATGGTTTGGCTATACGCTGTCTAAAACGACAAGGCAGTTTGATCAACTAAATTTTGGAAAAGAATTTCCGTACAAGTATGAGAGAAGACATGATATAAGTTTAGCCATCATGCACAAGTTCAATAAAAAAATAGAACTGTCTCTCGTTTGGGTGTTTGGAACAGGTTACGCTATTACCATTCCAATTGCTGTCTATGAAGGATCTTCCAACAATTTTGATACGCGATATGTGAATAGTAGTAGAGTTACCTACTATGGAGATCGTAACTCATACCGAATGAAAAGCTATCATCGACTTGACCTGAGTTGTAGCTGGAAAAAAGAAAAGAAATGGGGTCAACGGGCATGGACTGTAGCAATTTATAATGTTTACAATCGACTTAATCCTTATTTCATTGACTTAGGATTAGACAAAAATAATAACCTTCAATTCATTGAGTACTCACTGTTTCCCATTATGCCTTCAGTTTCTTACAGTTTTAAATTCTAACAGCATGAAAATTATTACATCGGTATTTTTGGCATTTTTCATTTACTCGAGTTGCACTAACGTAGTAGATATTGATCAGAATTTAAAGAAACCTATCGTAACTATAAACGCACTCTTTAGAGCAGATAACACTTGGCAAATAAGTGTAACTCGGAGTCGTAATATTCTGGGAAATATGTACGGCAACTATTTTTTTCCAGTAGACAGTGCAGTTGTAACTATATATGATAACAATGGTTTACTTGTTGAAACTCTAACTTATTCTTACGACAGTTCTTTTCGATATTACTATAATGGTAATACTACTCCCGTTTTAGGAAAAACATATACTGTAAAGGTGCAAATAGAAAATGAGTTCACCATTCGCGCTATGAGTAATGTTCCTTTACCAGTGCAAATTTCTTCTATTGAACTAGATTCTTCTCGTTATAAGATTACTGGTGAAGATATAGACATGAGTATCACTTTTAACGATGTCGCTGGCGAAAAGAATTATTATTGCGTCAAAATTTTGCGTGATGCATTTTATCTTAAAGATGAAGATACGGTTCGGTTTGTTGAAGATGTTTATTATGAACCTGTGGATCCTGCATTTCAAAATGATTTTACGGATGGTTTAACAACATTGATTAGAGATAATCTGTTTGACGGGGATTCATATCAATTTCGTTTGCATATGGCGCCTTCATTTAATGTTGGTAATACGGAAAGTCTGAGGGTTGCACTGCTGAGTGTTAGTGAAGAATACTATCAATATTTCACCACAAAAAATCTACAGACTAATAGCAGTGAAGACCCTTTTTCGCAACCCACTCAAGTATTTAGCAACATCGAGAATGGCATTGGAATTTTTGCTGGATATAGCGTCTCTACCATCAAACTTTAAAATACTACGGGCAAGTATTCGTCTAATTTGGTTTTTCCAATTGAAAATGATCAAGCAGGAAAATTAATTTCGAGCAACGCGGCACTTGGTAAAACGTGCCTTTGCATTCTTTGCATTACTTTCAATGTTCATCCAATTAACTCCGCCAACGATCAACAAAGCGTTACGCCATCAACTTCTCAATCAACCCATCAACACTAATACCTTCTGCCTCCGCTTTAAAGTTTCGAACAATGCGATGACGCAAAACGGGTTTGGCGATAGCTTGAACATCTTCAATATCGGGAGAGTACTTGCCATTTAGTATTGCATTACATTTTGAACCCAGTACTAAATATTGTGAAGCACGAGGCCCCGCGCCCCATTCTAAATAATCATTTGCAACGGATGAGCTGCCGGTTACACCCGGTCTGGTTTTGTTTACCAAAGAAACAGCATACTCTACCACATTGTCGGCTATCGGGACTCTGCGCACAAGTTGTTGGAAATACGATATTTCTTCGCCAGTCAAAATTTTATCTATGTGCTTATGCTCCGCTGATGTGGTATGTTTCACTACCTCCACTTCATCTTTGAATGATGGATAGGTAAGCATAATATTAAACATAAACCGATCGAGCTGTGCTTCTGGTAATGGATACGTACCTTCTTGCTCGATTGGGTTTTGCGTTGCCAAAACAAAAAAAGGTCTTGGCAAATTATAATGTTCGCCAGCAATGGTTACACCATATTCCTGCATCGCCTCTAATAACGCGGC
>JBBRFY010000065.1:0-19420 GCA_038241205.1 Cytophagales bacterium | reverse complement strand
TTAGTGAATTCATTCATAGGCCGGTATTTGCCATAGTAATATCACTCCTTATTTTATTTGTAGGAGCCCTCGCTATCAAGACGTTGCCAACATCACAATTCCCAGAGGTTGCACCTCCGGTGGTGATGGTCAGTGCATCCTATCCGGGAGCCAGTGCGAAATCACTTGCAGAATCCGTAATCATTCCATTAGAGCAAGCTATAAATGGCGCATGGGGCATGCGGTACATGACCTCCGATGCTACCAGTGCTGGAGAAGCGAATATCCAGGTAGTATTTAATCCTGGCACTGATATCAACCAGGCCCTGGTGCAGGTATCTAACCGCGTGCAACAGGTAACAAACAGACTGCCCATACTCGTGCAGCGCGAAGGGGTAATTATAACCCCTGTAATTCCCAGCATGCTCATGTATGTTAACTTATACAGCAAGGATAAGAATGCTAACATGAAGTTCTTGTTCAACTATGCCGGTGTAAACATGGTGCCTGAGTTACAGCGTATCAACGGTATCGGACAGGTTCGGATATTAGGCTCCCGCCAATATGCAATGCGTGTTTGGTTAAATCCAGAACGTATGCGCGCTTATTCAATATCGCCAGACGAAGTGATGGAGGCGCTGGATGAACAAAGTATTATCGGTAAGGCTGGTCGGATTGGCCGGGGTGACAGCAAGCAGGCGGCAGCACTCGAATATGTACTGGCTTATTCGGATCGGTACAATGATCCCGAGCAGTATGAGAATGTAATCATCAAGGCCAATCCCCAAGGTGAAATACTTCGTCTGAAAGACATCGCAACCGTCTCGTTGGGAAGCGAATACTACGACATCTATTCCAGCATGAACGGCCACCCCTCCGCAGCGTTAGTGTTAAAGCAAACATACGGGAGCAATGCTAGCGAGGTGATTGCTGAGGTGAAAACCAAGCTTGATGAACTGAAGAAAACATTTCCACCCGGAATGGATTACGAGATCAGCTATGATGTTTCCAACTTCTTGAATGCATCCATTGATAATGTTATTCACACCTTAAGGGATGCCTTCATTTTGGTGGCGCTGGTGGTGTTTCTATTTCTCGGTGACTGGCGTTCAACGCTTATCCCTACACTCGCTGTTCCGGTATCGCTCATTGGTGCGTTTTTCTTTATGCAGCTTTTCGGACTTACAATCAATATGGTAACGTTGTTCGCGCTCGTGCTCGCGATTGGTATTGTGGTTGATAATGCAATTGTGGTTGTTGAGGCTGTTCATGCCAAAATGGAAGATGAGCCCCATCTTTCACCTTACAAGGCTGTACAGAAAGTGTTAGGCGAGATTACCGGTGCAGTTATCGCTATCACGTTGTTGATGACAGCTGTGTTTGTGCCCGTAACATTTATGACCGGTCCGGTAGGTACATTTTATCGGCAGTTCTCCATTACCATGGCGGCCTCTATCGTGCTCTCAGGTGTGGTGGCACTTTCAGTTACACCCGTTCTTTGTGCGATCATCTTAAAGAATAATCACGGAAAGCCCCGAAAAAAAACCTGGCTTAACCGTGCGCTCGACAGCTTTAACCGCGGGTTTGAAAAAGTAACAGGCAAGTATGTGTGGTTATTGCGCGCCATTACACATCGAAGGGTTGTCACCATAAGCATGTTCCTACTCTTTGCAGTTGGAATCTTTGGAGTTACCAGCACACTGCCTACGGGTTTTATCCCCAGCGAGGATCAGGGAATGCTTAACGCTATCATTCAAACACCACCAGGCTCAACGTTGGAACGGACGAATGACCTTTCTAACAAATTGGTTGAGATCATTAACACAGTAGAAGGGGTGAAATCTGTTTCTTCGATTGCAGGCTATGAAGTGCTTACCGAAGGAAGGGGATCAAATGCGGGCACCTGTCTGATCAACCTTAAACCATGGTCTGAACGGGATAATACGGTAAATGATGTTATCGAAGAGCTTGAAGAAAAAGCAAAAGAAATTCCCGGTGCAACCATCGAGTTCTTTGATCCACCGGCTGTGCCGGGCTTCGGAGCAGCCGGTGGTTTCTCATTACAGTTGCTCGATAAAACCAACAGCGGTGATTACCTGGAGCTTGAAAAGGTTACGAGTAAGTTCATCGATGAGCTGAAAAAACGCAAAGAGCTCACGGGCTTGTTTACATTCTTCAGTGCAAACTATCCGCAGTACGAAATTGAAATCGATAACGAGCTGGCGATGCAAAAAGGCGTTACTATCGGCAACGCTATGAATACGCTATCGATTTTCATAGGAAGTACATACGAGCTTGGTTTTATCAAATACCAGCGCTTCTTCAAGGTATTCGTGCAGGCTGCACCGGAATTCAGGAGACTTCCTTCCGATGTGCTGAATTTGTGGGTGAAAAACGACCATGGTGAAATGGTTCCCTTCTCAGCTTTCATGAAAATCAAAAAGATACAGGGTGCCAACGAGATCAACCGGTACAACATGTACAATACGGCCGCGATAAGGGGAGGTCCATCACGAGGCTTCAGCAGCGGTGAAGCAATTGATGCTGTAAAAGAAGTTGCAGTAAATCTACCACACGGGTACGACATCGACTGGTCCGCGCTTTCATACGATGAGACCAGACGCGGAAATGAAGCGATCTATATTTTTATTGTCGTGCTAGTGTTTGCATACCTCGTGCTTGCAGCGCAGTATGAAAGCTTTGTCATTCCACTGGTGGTTATTCTCTCGCTTCCGGCCGGTGTGTTCGGATCGTTCCTGCTGGTTAAGGGTATGGGACTGGCGAACGATATCTATGCACAGGTCGGATTGGTGATGCTGGTAGGGTTGCTTGGTAAGAATGCCGTATTGATTGTGGAGTTCGCTGTTCAAAAGCAACGGCAGGGCCTAACGGTTCTTGAAGCGGCTATCGAAGGAGCGAGAGTTCGTTTTCGCCCCATCTTAATGACATCCTTCGCTTTCATTGCCGGGTTGATTCCATTGATCTATGCACATGGCGCGGGCGCGATCGGTAACAGAACCATCGGTGCTTCTGCGCTTGGCGGAATGTTACTCGGTACCATTTTCGGAGTGATTGTCGTCCCGGGCTTGTACTACATCTTCGCAACGATGGTTGAAGGCCGTAAACTGATCAAAGACGAAGAATTCCAACCGTTAACGGAAGGCCTAGTTCACAAATTGGATAGTTTTCCACAATCAAACGACAGTGAAGAAAATGAACGCTAAACGAATATGTATGTACGCGGTGATAAGTTTTTTATCCCTGTTGTACACAGCCTGTATCGGGCCAAAGGTTATTTCCAAGACAGAGAATAAAACAACTCCTGTGAGCTATGCAGTATCGCAGGATACCACCAACACAGCTAAGGTTAATTGGAAAGATTTTTTTACCGATCCATACCTGGCTGCGCTGATTGATTCAGCCCTGAACAATAACCAAGAGCTAAACATTATGCTGCAAGAAATCACCATTGCCAAAAATGAAGTGAGAGTAAGAAGAGGAGAATACTTACCCTTTGTTGATGTTGAAGCTGGCGCAGGAATAGAAAAGACCGGTCGGTATACACGATCAGGAGCCGTAGAAGAAAATCTTGATATCGAACCAAATAAAAAATTTCCTGAACCTTTGCCGGATTTTATGGTAGCAGCAAAGTTCTCCTGGCAAGTCGATATCTGGAAGAAGTTGCGCAATGCAAGGAAGTCTGCCATGATGAGATACCTGGCAACTGATGCAGGTAAAAACTTTATGGTCACTCAGATCATTGCCGAGATCGCAAATTCGTATTACGAATTAATAGCGCTGGGCAACCAGTTACAAATTCTTACACAGACCATTGATATCCAACAGAACGCGCTAGAGATCGTGAAACTCCAGAAACAAACTGCCAAGGTTACAGAGTTGGCGGTGCGTAGGTTTGAAGCGGAGGTACTTAAAAATCAAAGCCGTCAGTTTTTCATCGCGCAGCAAATCATCGAAACAGAGAACAAGATTAATTTCCTGGTGGGAAGATTTCCGCAGCCTGTGTTACGGAATTCCCAAACCTTTAATGATCTGGTGCCGCCTATGATTAAATCTGGTATTCCCTCACATCTATTAGAAAACCGGACGGACATCCGGCAGGCCGAACTCCAGTTGGCTGCATCTAAGCTGGATGTGAAATCAGCTAAAGCGAATTTTTATCCTTCATTGAATATCAGTGCATCCATCGGTCTACAGGCGTTTAATACAGAATACTTAATCACAAGTCCCTCGTCATTACTTTATACACTAGGCGGAAGTTTATTACAGCCACTGGTTAACCGAAATGCAATTAAGGCCACATACTTAAGCGCAAATTCAAAGCAAATTCAGGCGATTTATGATTACGAGCAAACTATATTAAAAGCGTACATCGAAGTTGCAAACCAGATGTCTAACATCAGTAACCTCGAAAAGAGTTTTGATCTGCAGAGACAACAGGTGCAGGCACTCACCCAGTCTACTGATATTTCAATCCAGTTATTTAAATCTGCGCGGGCCGATTACATGGAAGTGCTGTTAACCCAACGCGATGCGTTGGAATCAAAGTTTGAGCTTATTGAAACCAAGAAGAAGCAGTTGAATGCCGTGGTTAATTTATACCAAGCGTTAGGTGGGGGATGGAAGTAAGTAAGTATATAACGCGTTGATGCGATCGCTCTCTCGCTGGTGCATCAACGCAGTGAGGTTTCCATGAAGTATCTCCGGCTCTTTACAGTTTTAATCTATTGCTTCTCTTCATCCAAATGGTAAACAGAATGAAGATCTTTGGTGCTAGGAAAGTCTACTTCCAAATCTTTTATCAACCCATCTTTTAAATCATATACCCACCCATGGATATATAGTGGATGTTTATGTTGCCAGGCGTTTTGAACTATGGATGTTTTTCCCAAATCATGTACTTGCTCAGTTACATTCAACTCGACAAACCTCGTTGCGCGGAGGGCTTCATCAGCAACTGATTCTAACTCCTCATGATGAAAGCGGTATACATCCTTGATATGACGTAGCCAATAGTATATCAGACCATATTGTTTGTTACCCATGGCAGCAATCACCCCTTAAGAAAAAATTAAAGAGGTCTTTAGATAACTTTATCTTAGCTATGAAATCGAAAGTAGATCTCCGTGGAAAAATGGCATCGAAAAAATCCGAGCACAATTCTGAGACGGGTGTTTCATGGAAAAGTCAATGGTGGAGCTTAGCTACCCCGAATACAATAATTATTAAAAATTTTAGTAAACACCCAATTCGATTTCTTTAATAGTTCTCTTCATTGAAAGTGATGAGTAGGAGAACTATGTTTTTACTTGCCTGTTTGGGTGCTTCTGGTTTCCCTATTACGCCAACCTTTATTGGAGAAGATTTAATCTTTACACACATTCATGAAGACCAACCTCTCTTGGCAATTTTTGTTATGCTGAGTTTTATTATATATGGTCTTGCCATCATCCGAATTTATGCGCGCATATTTCTTGGGCACACGTAAAATCCATCTACGAAATGGAGTATCGCTCTTCGTAGAAACCCAATTCATATTTAACACCCAAATAAAAAGCAAAGTGCCTGACGTTTGCCAGCACTTTGCTTTTATACATGCTATAAAATTTTTACGGATTATATTGGTAGATCGGATCCAGCGGTGTATTTGGCGCCATCGTTAAAATGTCATGTAGAATACCATCATTCAAACTATATACCCAACCGTGTAATGTTGGTCTGTTATCGCTCTTCCACGCATTTTGAATAATAGAAGTTTTTGCGAGGTTCATTACTTGCTCCATTACACTTAATTCAGTTAGTCTATCCGTACGTTTCTCTTCATCAGTTATAGCGTCTAGCTCACCTTTATGAAAATAATATGTATCCTTTATATTTCTTAACCATTTGTTGATCAACCCAAGATCGGTATGCGACATGGCCGCTTTAATACCGCCACAACCATAATGACCGCACACAATTACATGTTGTACTTTCAATACCTGCACTGCATATTGTAACACACTTAATAAATTAAGATCTGTATGCACAACCAGATTGGCAATGTTACGGTGAACAAATATTTCACCTGGATCGGTGTTAGTAATTTCATTTGCTGGCACGCGACTATCTGAACAGCCAATCCATAAAAACTCTGGCGTTTGAATTTTAGAAAGACGTGTAAAAAAATCTTTGTCGGCTTGAACATGCTCTGTTGCCCATGCCTTATTTGCTAATAATAATTTTTCGTATGGTTTCATATTGGTTTTGTATTGCAATTGTTCAACTATTTTTTTAAATGGATCAGCAAATTTATTTGCAGAATCTTATATTATGATTCTGGAACCACTTCCTTCTTCGTTCTAAAATACGCATTCTGAGCACTACCCGATTTTTTAAGTTCAACACTAATATTTTTGGTAGGCGCACTGAGTATAAATTCTTCTACGGTAACAATTATATCCTGATCGATAAATTGTGCATTGGCGCCATCAATGGTAACGCTGGCGTTGCTGGGTATTTTTTCAAAGGCTCTGCGAAGAGAGGCCTTATTTAAAAATGAAACATCCTTTGTGAATTTTAGCAGAAAAAGATTGTCATTATTCACAACCAGTATGGCCGACTTAAAATTAGTCTTCAGCACAAAAAACACGCTTACTAAAATACCAATGAAAACACCAATCAATAAATCAGTAAACAGAATGGCGAGAACGGTAACAATAAAAGGTATGAACTGACTGTATCCCCTCTCAAACATTTCCTTAAAAAGCTTAGCCGAAGTAAGTTTATACCCGACCACTAATAAAATTGCAGCAAGACTAGCCAGTGGTATTAGTTTCAAAAATGGCGACAACAATAAAACAGACAACAATAATAATATACCATGCGCGATACTTGATACTTTTGTTCGCGCGCCAGAGGCAATGTTGGCCGAAGTTCGAACGATCACTGAAGTAACAGGTAAGCCTCCAACAAATCCGGAAACCATGTTAGCAAGTCCTTGCGATTTCAGTTCATGGTTTAAGGGAGTAATGCGTTTAAAGGGATCAAGCTTATCTGCGGCCTCAATACTAAGCAATGTTTCGAGGCTGGCTACTAGGGCAATGGTTACGGCCACAATATAAATTTTGAGTTCGGCAAAGCGACTAAAGTCTGGAAACACCAGCAGATCAAAAAAACTTGTGTCCTCTGATATGCTTGAGAAATTAACAAGGTGCGTTGACTTCACTGCTATCTCAGGAAAATAAATTTTTAGTAATGCATTTAAACCAATGCCCACAAAAACAACTATCAGGGCACTGGGTACAATTTGAAAAACTTTGAATTTTTTCAAGAAGGGTCTATCCCATAATATTAAAATAATGAGTGAAACAATAACGATAATGATAGCACCTGTAGTGACGTGATTAAATGCTTCGAGAATATCAGTAAAGGTATTTTTACCATCGGGTTGTATAAAACTTTCATCGCCTTCAAAATCCACATCATACCCAACAGCGTGCGGAATTTGTTTTAAGATTAAGATAAGACCAATGGCAGCAAGCATTCCTTTAATTACAGCCACCGGAACAAAATGACCGATAGATCCTGCTCTTAAAAACCCGAAAACAATTTGAAGAAACCCCGCCATTACCACGCAGCTTAAGAAAATAGGGAACGAACCTAAGTCGCTAATGGCAACAATCACAATGGATGTTAAACCCGCAGCCGGACCTGCTACACTTAACGGAGAACGACTAAATGCGCCCACCACAATTCCACCAACAACACCGGCTATTATGCCTGAGAAAAGAGGTGCGCCTGATGCTAATGCAATGCCTAAACAAAGCGGCAACGCCACTAAGAAAACAACAACAGACGCTGGTAAATCGAAGGCTAAATTTTTATAAAATTTATCTGAAACTTTTTCAATCATATGATACGAATTAATAATATTAGATACAGCGTAAAAAATACGCTAAGCTAAAAAGAAGGTTTTAAAAAAGAAGACTCTAAAAAATGAAATACAATATCTTAAACCCGCGGAGGAGGGGGCACAATTTCGCTAACGTGTTCATCCCTATCCGGGGAAATAAAAATTACGTTGTTCAACGCAACGATTTCAAAATTGCTACACCATTCGAAATTCACAAAATTAAAAAATTCATCACCGGTGTTAGATGACGTTTCTTTTGATGATCTATCCTCTTCATTTTCAGCTAGCTCTAAAACAACATTTCTGACAGGGTTTTTAAATAAATAACTGAAAACCAATACCGGCTTTAACAGCAGCATGCCTACAAAAAATAGCATTACGAATTTAAGAGTAGTGGTTTTCACAGCCGTAAAGTTAGCTAAAAACGATGAATGGTGATGGCTTCATTAATGTTTAAGAAAACAATTGTTTTAAACGGGGCAACCACTGAAAAAGACGCTGATCTACAATGTGGTTAAGTCAATCTCTGAACGATTACACTATATCAGAATAACCGATCTGGCATTTTCTGCTACTTTTGTGCAACGATTTTTTAACATGAACTTCAAAGAAATATTTTCGGTATCGCTCATCTTGTTTTCTGTAATCGATATAATCGGGTCAGTACCTTTTATCATCCTTATTAAAAAAAGAGAAGGAAGAATTTATGCAGAAAAAGCAACGATTATTTCAGGTGTATTGATGGTGGCTTTCTTTTATTTAGGACAATCTATCTTACAACTTTTCGGATTAGATGTTGCCTCTTTTGCACTTGCCGGAGCCATTGTTATTTTTATTGTAGCCTTGGAAATGATTTTGGGCATCACGCTTATAAAAGACGATCCTGATGCAAAAGGTTCTGGTTCTATTGTGCCATTAGCGTTTCCGCTTATCGCTGGCGCAGGTACATTAACTACTGTATTATCTTTGCGTGCTGTTTATGCTGAAACCAATGTGCTGATCGGTATTTTACTCAACCTCATTTTTGTTTACATCGTTCTGCGTGCATCCCCTTGGTTAGAGCGCGTGGTGGGTAAATCTGGTTTTGCAGTGTTGCGCAGAGTCTTCGGTGTAATCTTACTTGCCATCGCGGTAAAGATTTTTAAAACAAACGTGCTGTTTTAATATGATTCGAATATTTACAGATGGTGCAGCGCAAGGTAATCCTGGTAGAGGAGGCTATGGTGTTGTGATGAAGTTTAAAGATGCTGTTAAAGAAATTTCGGAAGGCTTTAGACTCACCACGAATAATCGCATGGAATTGCTTGCCGTGATTGTTGGATTGGAATCTATAAAAAAGGAAGGCATTTCCATTACCATTTATTCTGATTCAAAATATGTAGTAGATTCAGTTGAAAAAGGATGGATATGGGGTTGGCAAAAAAAGAATTTTGCAAAAAAAGCTAATGCTGATTTATGGCAGCGATATATTCCGCTACACCAAAAACTTAACCCGAAATTTGTGTGGATAAAAGGTCATGCTGGCCATCCGGAAAATGAACGCTGCGACTACCTTGCGGTGCAAGCCGCTTCTGGGGGTAAATTACTTATCGATAGTTGGTATGAAGCGAATCGTCAAGGAGTTTAATGTACAGCGTTGCGTTTCAAAATAAAATTCGAATTTTGAATTTCGAAACAAGCAATGAATAACTTTCTATCTTTAATCTGATAATCAATACTGTAATCATTTGGAAACCGAGCCCATCACCATCAAATTTTCGGAAGGAAGTCTCACTGCACTAAACGTGTGCTTGGCGTTGATAATGTTTGGTGTTGCACTTAGTATTAAACTGGAACACTTCCGCCAATTAAGAAGCGATCGAAAAGCATTATTTACCGGTCTATTCTGTCAGTATTTAGTGTTGCCAATAATAACTGTACTTCTTATTTATATTTTATCGCCTTCTAATGAAATTGCACTTGGGATGATTTTAGTAGCTGCATGCCCGGGCGGTAATGCGTCCAATTTTTTTTCGATGTTAGCAAAAGGCAATGTAGCATTGTCGGTTACCTTATCGGCCATCACTGCAGTATTTTGTTTTCTAGTAACTCCGTTAAGTTTTTTCTTTTGGTCATCGCTTGTTCCAAGTCTTTCACAAAGTGTAAAATCTTTTGAGATCAATTTTCTCGACCTCTTTCTTAACATGGCAATGATTCTTCTGCTCCCGCTCATTGCCGGCATGACGTTCTCACATTACTACCCGAAAATAACAGAGAAGGTGAGTAAGTTTTTTCGAGCAATTTCAATAATTATTTTAATAAGTTTTATCGCTGTGGCGTTCACTACTAATTTTAGTGTATTTAAGAATCATATCTTTTCAGTTTTCTGGTTGGTATTGCTTCATAATGGTCTTGCATTATTGATAGCGTATTACATCAGCAAGCTTCTTAAAAACACAGAGTCGGTAAACCGATCTATTGCCATCGAAACGGCAATTCAAAATTCAGGACTTGGCCTTGTATTAATTTTTACTTTTTTTAACGGCAATGGCGCCATGGCATTAGTAGCAGCATGGTGGGGAATATGGCATTTGGTAAGTGGTTTTACCTTTGCCTATTTTATCCAACGAAAAAGTATTGTGCAAACACTTTAATGCTGTCAAACTCAAGATAAATCTGCTCATTTTTTCAACATTACCTTTCAATAATTAATACTTTAACTTTTAAAAGCAGAATGACTCCGAATTTTTTATACAGAATCATGAGGGTTTATTGTAAAACTGCCTTACAATTTTATTTTAAGACATGGCAAATCGAAAATGCAAAGTCAATACCTGCGAGCGGTCCCATCATTTTTATACCCAATCATCAAAATGCTTTTCTAGATGCAGTAGTTGTAATCTGTAGCACGTCACGCCATCCCTGGTCTATTGCCAGGGCAAGTGTCTTTAAAGAAGGATTAGTAGGTAAGCTTCTCAACACATTTCAAATTAAGCCAGTGTTTCGCAGTCGCGATGGTTTTGGTTCGCTCCGAAACAACGATGCTATTATTCAAGAGTGGAGCAATATGCTCGCGCAAAATGAAGACATACTTATTTTTGCAGAAGGTAATCACAATGAACCCTACGCAGCGGGAACACTTCAAAAAGGATTTGCACGCATGACCATGCAATTTAGAGAACGGAGTAACACACCGCTCACCATCGTTCCCGTTGGAATTCATTACGATAATCATCACGCCTTTCGTTCGCGAGTGTTGGTAAATTTCGGTAACCCGATTAGTATAAATGAAATTTTAAACGAGGCGCTATCCGATCGCGAAAAATTAGAAACCATTGTTACCGTTACAGATGATGCGATGAAAAAATTAGCATTGGCTATTCCTGCTGATGAACATTACAAAGCGAAAGTTGATTTCCTGCTGAAGTATAGAAAATTCGAAAAGAACATGTTGGCTCAGCTTGATGCGGATAAAGAAGTCATAAAATCCTATCCAACAACTCCAATATCACGCCCACAAAAAAAATCGTCCGCGATATGGAAAGCAATTAATCCTATCGTGTGGATTGGATATACGTTGCATATTTTACCCTATAGTTTGATCAAACAATTTATTAGAAAGAATATTAAAGATCCGCAATGGATTAGCTCACTTAAGTATGCCTTCGGAATATTTCTAGTTCCGATGTACTACGTTATCTTGTTGGTGGTATTTTATCTTATCATTCCAAATGCACTTGCTCTTGTTGCTTTTGCAATTGCATTACCTGTAACGGGAATATTGGCTACGGATTTTTTGAAAAAATAATACAGCCAATAAATTTTTAGTGCCACGAATGCACGAATAGAATATTTTTCTATTTGTACATTCGTGGCTACCGGTATCGTTCGGCTATAAAACGTTTGCATCAAAATACGCTCATCATTGTCCCACGTTGCAGAAGAAATCTAGTATCCTAACTTTAAGAAACTACAATGCAGCATACGATTTATACATATTGTTATGTACAGTTTTTCTATCGCAATCTGCAATTAAGTCCGAATCTTAGATAACGTGTTTTCGCTTCTCTGTCACCACCATCTAGACCACTTTGATAATTTGTCAACCCATACGAATATCCGATAGATAGTCCAAAGTTTTTATAATAGTTAACAAATTCGATTCTTGGCCTGAAGTCAATGTTAGGTAATTTCCTTTCGTTAATCCCTGAAATTTCATGCCCTTGATTTGTTGTCAAACTATAATGCTCTTTACTTGAAAGACCGATCCCTAACTCGAAACCCATCAGCAAATCCGAGTCAATTCCATTAAAGAGTTTCATTCTTTGACCGATGAATGGAAATAGATTTATAAAATTATTAGTCAAAATGGTTTTACCATCTTCAACACTCCAAGTAATTTCTCCGTAGGCGTTATCTATTTTCAGTTTACTTGAAAGTGATTCATAACTCAATTGTAATCCGTAAATAAAATTTTTCCTAGTCAAGTGCTGAAATTGTACACCAAGTCCATAGGAGAAACTGCTTTTGCTCCCGTATGGATTATTTGTGTAATTTGATATTGTACCAACGTCACTTATATTCATGAATGAAGTCTTACCTGCAGACCCACCTCCAAATGAAAAAAGTCCGCTGCTAACTTGAAAGGTTATTTGTTTCTTCTGTCCAAAGCTGAATTGTGCAGTCAGTAGTAAAATAATTAAGATTGTATTTCTCATAAGTCAAATATTTAATCGTCTCCAAAAATTGTCCACATCGATCTAAATAAACGGAGTCTTACTCACAACTGCCTTCAACGCTTTTCCTCTCACCTCAATAAATATCTCATTCCCTACTGCAGCATTTTCTGTCGTTACATATCCTAATCCAATACCAATTGATAACATAGGCGATTGCGTACCTGATGTTACCTTACCTATCACATTTCCTGCTGCATCTTTAATTACATAATCATGACGCGGTATGCCTTTGTCAATCATCTTAAAGCCAACCAACTTTCGCGTTACGCCTTCTTCCTTTTGCTTTTTGATATTTGTTGAATTGGTAAAGTCTTTTGTAAACTTCGTGATCCAACCCAAGCCACCTTCTAACGGTGAGGTTGTATCATCAATATCATTTCCGTAAAGACAGAATCCCATCTCCAAACGCAACGTATCGCGTGCGCCAAGACCAATCGGTTTAATATCGAATTCTTTGCCGGCATCAAAAATGGCATTCCACATTTTTTCTGCATGCTCTTTCATTACATAAATCTCAAAACCACCTGCGCCCGTGTAGCCAGTATTCGATATAACAACACCATTCACTCCTGCCATTTCTCCCATCGCAAAATGATAATACTTCATTGCACTGAGATCGACCTTCGTCAATTTTTGAAGCGTTGCTGTTCCCTTAGGACCTTGCACTGCAAAGAGGCAAAAGTCATCTGAAATATTCATCATATCAACACCTTTTGTGTTGAACTTACTAATCCAGTTCCAGTCCTTTTCAATGTTAGAAGCATTAACGACTAACATGTAATAATTGTCTTTTACTTTATAAACAATTAAGTCGTCAACAATTCCACCCGTTTCATTTGGAAGACATGAGTATTGGGCTTGTCCATCAATTAATTTCGAAGCATCATTGCTGGTTACGCGTTGAATTAGATCGAGCGCATCCGGCCCTTTAATCAAAAACTCACCCATGTGCGACACATCAAAAACACCTACACCATTTCGAACAGTCATGTGTTCTTCAATGTCAGAAGCATAACGCACTGGCATGTTGTAGCCTGCGAAAGGAACCATCTTGCCACCCAGTTTTGTGTGAAGATCGTTTAGCGGAATTTTTTTAACGTCCATAGTTTAGGTAATGAATGGCAAAGGTAAAAAATTTTCGATCTCAAAAACGAAGCATTAATAGGTTTGGAAATATGATGAGTAATAATCAGCCTAAATTAAAACACCGCATCAAAAGCAAAATTGCCATTCAATGCGGTGTTTCAAAACAATGCTTTACAAACTACTGATAAAGTCTAATTTACCTTTGCACTCTCCAAAGCCTCATTAATATCCTCTTTCAATTTTTTTACCTTTTCCATTTCGTTCTCTAAATATTCGCGCGCCTTTTCTTCGCCTACTACACTGTCGGGTTGAGGTTTAAAGTTATGCATCCAATCCATCATGCTGTGATCGGCAGAGTCAAGTTTGGCTATAGACGCTTCGATCTTTTGTTTGATTTCGTTTGATAAATCGGAACCGGAATTCAATTTATTTTTTAACTGTTCCTTTTGTTTGTAGATGTCTTCCATCTGCATCATTAAATCATTATGGATTTTATCAACTTCGTTTAACAGTACTTCGTTGGCAGTTTCTTCAGTGGCATCTCCGGCATCGTGCATGTGGTCATGGTCATGCGATTTTTGTCCGCAAGCAAAAAGAATGATAATAAGAGAAAGAAGACTAAGTTTTGCTGAAAGGATTTTCATAGGGAGATTTTGTTTCGGTAAAGATACTGTAAAGGTAGTCCATAGTATATAGTCAATAGTCCATAGTTACGAGGCGATTGTTTTGTAAAGCAAATCACTGTGCCTGTATAGCAAAAATCACAAAATTATAAAGCTCAAACACCATAGACTATCGACCATGGACTATAGACTATTGACTATCGACTATTACACTAACAACCATTAGTTCCAAATAAAATATTGGAAAGTTTTGAGCGCCACTTGCAAGTCAGAATTAATTCGTTTTATATTTGAACACTTTATAGCAGAAATGAAAATCGTCAATACATTTTTTAGTTTTTATTACTACTTCTTTAGTACCCGCGGGGGACTTTAGCGAGCAGTGTATTGTTGATTAAACGATAACGAAAACTCAAAAAGTCTCCCGAATCCTCGGGAGACTTTTTGTTTTATAGGGAATTTTGAAAATGGCAAAGAAGAAAAAATTACGCATTGCAATTCAGGGAATCGCCACCAGCTTTCACGAGATCGCGGCCCTTACCTATTTTGAAGATCCGATCGATACCATTGAGTGTCTCTCGTTCCATAGATTATGCGAGAGTTTAAAGAATGGCGAAGCAGATTTTGCCGTGATGGCCATCGAGAATTCCATAGCCGGAAGCATATTGCCTAACTATTTTCTTTTACAGGAATACCATTTCAGTATTGTTGGCGAACTCTACATACCTATTCACATGAATTTGCTGGCGTTGCCCGGTGTAAAATTATCAGCCATTAAATGCATTGAGTCTCATCCGATGGCGATACGACAATGTTCAGAGTTTTTATATCAACTTAAAAATATAGACATCCGCGAAAGCGATGATACGGCTCTTTCTGCAAAACGTGTGAAAGAGTTGAAATTGAAAGACACAGCAGCCATTGCAAACGAACAGGCAGCAAAAAAATACGGTCTCCAAATTTTAGAGAGAAGAATTGAAACCCATAAGAAAAACTTCACGCGCTTTTTAATATTAACAAAGAGAAGTACAAAGACTGCTGAAGCCAACAAAGCATCGATGTCGTTTGAAGTGGCAAATGAAGTTGGAAGTTTAGCCGATGCGTTGACAACATTTAAAAACAACAGCATCAATCTTTCTAAAATTCAGTCGATACCGATTATTGGAAAGCCAAGCGAATATTCAATTCATGTAGATGTAGAATGGAAGCGCAGAAAAAATTATGATACTGCTATGCACGAAGTAATGCGCCAGGTAAAAAACCTGAATGTGATGGGCGAATATAAAAAAGCAAAGATTGAATATAAATAGGCAACAGTCTACGGTCGACTGTCGACAGTGGACAGTGGACGTGATTTAAGAATAAGAGAATGATAGAAACCGCGAATCGAATTGCCAACGTAGAAGAATACTACTTCAGCAGAAAACTTGCTGAGGTGCGTTCGCTTGATACGTCTGAACTTCGGGTAATTAACTTGGGCATAGGTAGTCCCGATCAAGCACCTTCTGTGGAAACGGTTGATGCATTGATTGCGTCTGCAAAAAATTCTGCGAACCACGGCTATCAAAATTACAAAGGCATTCCGCAGTTGCGCAAAGGTGTAGCTGATTTTTACAACCGTATCTATAGTGTATCGATCGATCCGGAAAATATGATTCTTCCATTGATGGGTTCGAAGGAAGGTATCATGCACATTGCCATGGCGTTTGTAAACGAAGGTGATGAAGTGTTGATTCCAGATCCTGGTTATCCTACCTATTCTTCTGTTGCAACTTTAGTAGGTGCCAAACTTCGTCCATATGCATTGAAGGAAGAATTGAATTGGGGTATTGATGTTGAAGCATTAAAGCGCAGTGATCTTTCGAAAGTAAAAATCATGTGGATTAATTTTCCACACATGCCTACGGGAAGAATAGCTTCGCGCGAAGAGTTGAAAGAATTAGTGGATCTCGCACGTGCGAATAATTTCTTGATTGTAAATGATAATCCCTACAGCTTGATTTTGAATGACGAACCCATGAGTATTCTCTCTATTGAAGGAGCTGATGACGTGGCGTTAGAATTAAATTCACTAAGCAAATCGCACAACATGGCAGGCTGGCGCATTGGTTGGGTTGCAGGCAAGAAAGAATACATCGATGCCGTGTTGAAAGTGAAAAGCAATATGGATTCAGGAATGTTTCTAGGTTTGCAACATGCAGCGGTTGAGGCATTGAAGAATGGTGAGACTTGGTTTACAGAATTGAATAAGATGTATAGCGAGCGTAGAAATGCCGCGAAGAAAATTCTAGATCTTTTGGATTGTTCGTATGCAGAAAAACAATCGGGATTATTTGTTTGGGCAAAAGCACCCGACACAATCGTTGATGTTGAGAAATGGATTGATGAAATTTTATACGGAACGAAAGTTTTTATCACACCCGGTTTTATTTTCGGTGAAGCCGGAAGAAGATTCATTCGCATTTCCCTTTGCTGCACAGTAGAGATGTTAAGCGAAGCGCTAAAAAGAATTGAAGGGTTTACAAAATCAAAGTCTGACGTCTTGCTACTAAATACTAAAGTCTAATGAAGACCACGATAATTGGTTTGGGTTTAATAGGCGGATCGATTGCCATCGACTTGCGAAAGGCTGGTGTAGCCACTACCCTTATAGGTATTGACAAAAATGTTGACCATGCATCGAGGGCTATTGAACTTGGAATTGTAGATCGTATTGAATCAAATGAAAATGCTCTTTCAACTTCAGATTTAATTATTACGGCCATACCGGTAAATGCCATGTGCCAATTGTTGCCGGGTTTGTTAGACGCTATCAAACCAAATGCTGTTGTGATTGATGCCGGATCCACAAAAAGATTATTGTGTAAAGCGGTGGCCAATCATTCGAAGCGCGATCAGTTTGTTGCAGCGCATCCCATTGCCGGAACAGAAAACTCAGGTCCCGAAGCAGCGTTCTCTGGTTTGTTCAATGACAAAACCAATATCATTTGCGAAAAGGAAAAATCTTCTCCGCAGGCATTGTCCATTGCAACGTTAGTGTTTGAATCATTAGGTATGAATACCATTTTCATGGAACCAGAGGAACATGATAAACATGTGGCATATGTATCACATTTATCGCACGTGAGTTCCTTCTTGCTTGGTCAAACTGTATTGGATATTGAGCGCGATGAGAAAAACATTTTCGCGTTAGCGGGAAGTGGTTTTGCTTCCACCGTTCGTCTTGCTAAAAGTTCTCCTGACATGTGGGCACCTATCTTCGAACAGAATGCAGAATATTTAAGTCAGGCATTGTTAGAATACATTATGCACTTGCAAAAGTTTCAATATTATTTAATGAAACGCGATGTAAAAGAATTGCATAAAATTATGACCAGCGCAAATCACATTCGTGAAATATTAAACGGAATAGATCTTAAACAAACAAAACAGGTAGTTGAAAAAATAAAATAAACAGAACACAGAATATGAAAAATGTATTACAACTTCAGTCCATTTCAACATGGTTACCAACCGCGAGCAAGCCCATCATCATTAGCGGGCCGTGTAGTGCAGAAACAGAAGATCAAATGGTGGCAACCGCAAAACAAATTGCAGCCACAGGAAAAGTTCATGCACTTCGCGCTGGTATTTGGAAGCCACGCACAAGACCAGGCATGTATGAAGGTGCTGGTGAAGAAGGCTTAAAGTGGTTGATCCAAGCAAAAAAAGAAACAGGATTGCCAGTTACAACGGAGGTGGCAAACGCAGCGCATGTTGATGCATGTTTAAAAGCAGGCGTTGACATTTTATGGATTGGCGCACGCACAACCGTAAATCCATTTTCTGTTCAAGAAATTGCTGACGCATTAAAAGGTGTTGATATTCCGGTAATGGTGAAGAACCCAATCAACCCAGATCTTGAACTTTGGATTGGCGCACTAGAGCGTTTGAACAAAGCAGGACTGACGAAACTTGCAGCGATCCATCGCGGCTTTTCTTCTTTCGAAAAAGGACCATTCCGCAATGTACCCATGTGGGATATGGCGATCGAATTAAAAACAAGAATTCCAGAGTTAGATATTATTTGTGATCCTAGTCACATTGCCGGTAATCGCGAATTGATTTCGTTCGTATCTCAAAAAGCGCTTGATCTTGATATGTGCGGACTGATGATTGAAAGTCATATCGATCCGGATGCAGCGTGGAGTGATGCGAAGCAACAAATAACACCTGCAACATTAGGTCGTGTTATCGATGCACTTGTTGTACGCACTGTAACATCCGACAACAAAACCTTTAAAGATACCTTGAGCATTTTGCGTGAGCAGATCGATCAGTTGGATGACGAGATTATGTCGAAGTTGGCCGCACGTATGAAGATATCAGAGAAGATCGGTCAGTACAAAAAAGAAAACAACGTTACCATATTGCAGGTAAATCGTTGGGAAGAAATTATTGAAACCCGCGTTACCTTAAGTAGGGCGATGGGTCTTGGTTCAGATTTTACAAGTGAATTGCTTAAGCTTATTCACAACGAATCGATACAGGTACAAACAAAAGTAATGAACAAGGTTGCTGAAAAAGTGTAGACGGTAAAATGAAAAGTGAGCGGTAACGTCACGGTTTATAAATAACGTAATTACCTATCCATAAAAAAGGGAACTCGAAATTTAAGATAAATTTTGAGTTCCCTTTTTTTACAAAATCATCAATCCATTTTTCTGCACCGTTCGTAATTTGCCTCTATGACTAGGGCATTAAAGATATTCGTTGTTGCAAATTTATGTATTGTTAAAAGGAAGGTGTTGATAGATTGCAATAGCCTTTAATGGAAAATATCTGCCGCTTACAACAATTTATGCCACCAAAATTCGTAATCTTGACTAAACTTAAAAGTTTTAGTAAAGTAATATTCAACTTAAAATCGTTCACACATGAAGCACATCGTAATCCTTTTCGTATCATTCCTTTCGCTTACAGCAACTACAGTTTTTGCACAAGATAAAATTACAGACGAAGAACTCAACAAGTATGTCGTCATGATGGACTCTATCGAAGATATGAAATCTTCATTATTAAAAGAGATCGATGAAATGGTAGCATCCAACGACCAGATGACC
>JBBRFY010000064.1:0-19445 GCA_038241205.1 Cytophagales bacterium | reverse complement strand
GTTATTGTAAAGTGTTTCCAGCCAAAACATCATTCAATGAGATGGCAGCATGGAAACCGGATGGATACTTTATCTCAAATGGCCCTGGAGATCCATCTGTTATGGGGTATGCAATTGAGACCGTAAAGAAAGCATTGGATTCAGGAAAGCCATTGTTTGGAATTTGTCTCGGCCATCAATTGCTAGCGCTTGCAAGCGGAATATCGACTTACAAAATGCATCATGGTCATCGCGGTTTAAATCATCCTGTGAAAAATTTACTTACTGGAAAGGGAGAGATGACATCACAGAATCATGGTTTTGCAGTGAGTGAAAAAGACATCGAAAAAAATCCGGAAGTAGAGGTAACACATCTTCACCTCAATGACAATACCATCATGGGTATTCGATTGAAAAATAAAAAGGCATTCTCCGTGCAATATCATCCGGAAGCATCTCCAGGGCCACACGATTCTCGATACCTGTTTGATCAGTTTATTGAAATGATTAAAGCGGATATTGCTGAGCTTGCACTTGCATCGTAACATATTTAAATCACAATCCTAAAATAAAATAACACCATGAGTTTAATCGAAAGTATTCACGCCCGCCAAATTCTTGACAGTCGTGGCAATCCAACAGTTGAAGTTGATGTCGTTACTGAATCGGGTGCCTTTGGTCGTGCCGCAGTTCCATCTGGCGCATCAACTGGTTCGCATGAAGCTGTTGAGCTTCGTGATAATGATAAGAAGGTATATGTTGGCAAGGGAGTATTGAAAGCAGTTGACAATGTAAACACAAAGATTGCCTCTGAAATTGTAGGCTTCGATGTGTTCGAGCAAAACTTGCTAGATAAAGTGATGATTGAACTTGATGGCACACCGAACAAAGGTAATCTTGGTGCGAATGCAATCTTGGGTACTTCATTGGCAATTGCGAAAGCTGCAGCAATGGAATCAGGCATGTCATTGTATCGCTACATTGGTGGTGTAAGTGCGAACACATTACCTGTGCCGATGATGAATATCTTGAATGGTGGAAGCCACGCAGATAATTCAATCGACTTTCAGGAATTTATGGTAATGCCGGTTGGTGCGGCTACATTTTCTGAATCGTTGCGTATGGGAACGGAAGTGTTTCACACGTTGAAGAAAGTTCTTCACGATAAAGGATATTCTACAAACGTTGGTGATGAAGGCGGATTTGCACCGAACATCAAATCGAATGAAGAAGCAATTGAAATTGTTTTGAGTGCGATTGAAAAAGCAGGCTTCAAGCCGGGCGAAGATATTTTCATTGCGATGGACGCTGCGAGTTCAGAATTCTATGATGCTAAAACGGGTATCTACACATTCAAGAAATCTGATGGAAAGAAAATGACATCTCCTGAGTTGGTTGATTATTGGGCAACATGGGCAGCTAAATATCCAATCATTTCTATCGAAGATGGTATGGCGGAAGATGATTGGGATGGATGGAAAGGTATGACCGATGCAATTGGTAACAAAGTGCAAATTGTAGGTGATGATTTATTCGTAACAAACGTAACGCGTTTACAAGAAGGTATCGACAAAGGTATTGCAAACTCAATCTTGGTGAAGGTAAATCAAATTGGCTCATTGTCTGAAACTATCGCGGCTGTAAATCTTGCAAAACGTAATTCATACAAGAGTGTGATGTCGCATCGTTCGGGTGAGACAGAAGATAGCACCATTGCTGATCTTGCAGTAGCGTTGAACACAGGTCAAATTAAAACTGGTTCTGCTTCACGTTCAGATAGAATGGCGAAGTATAATCAGTTAATTCGAATTGAAGAGGAGCTAGGCGAAACAGCATATTTTCCTGGAAAGAATTTCTAGGTGCCGTTAATCGTTATCCGTTAATGGTTAATCGTAAAAAGGTTCGCAAGTAACAGATATGTAGCTACGCAATATCTACCGTATAATTAAATAACAAAGGCCAGACATTGTCTGGCTTTTGTGTATTGAAGGTTTAGAGATTCAAGGTTGAAAATCCACGGATGACTGTTGACCATGGACTGTTGACTATGGACTATGGACTTTTTTTTCTAATTTAGTATCACTTTTTAAACGCAATATGTTAAAGAAACTACCGAAGCCGCTCCGCAATGGATACATTTTGTCGGCCATCGCTTTTTTATTTTGGATGACTTTTTTGGATTCCAACAACTTGATAGCACGTTTTCAACTGAGTAGAAAACTAAGCGATCTGGAAAATGAAAAGGTGTACTACGAAGAAAAAATTGAAGAGGTAGAAAAAGATCGCAATGAAGTTTTTGGCGATCATGAATCATTAGAAAAATTTGCACGCGAAAAATATCTGATGAAGAAAGACAACGAAGACATTTTTATCGTTGAAGAGAAGTAGACATAAATGATTCGGGTATGAAAAGACTTATCTTAACTTTATTCATTGTATCGATTTCTTCTCTGGCATTTGCTCAGTGGGGTGAAGAGGAGATGAGTGATAAGCCAACGTTTCGTGATCGGATTTTTACAGGTGGCGGATTTGGCTTGAGCTTTTCAACTTACTATAATTATTTTTCGTTGTCGCCTATTATCGGATATAAGATCACACCAAAATTTGTTGGCGGAATCGGACTTCAATATCAACACTACCAGTACAAAACAAACCCATCTATATCTACCAATAATTATGGTGGAAGTGTTTTCCTTCGGTATAAAATTTTTGCTCCATTTTTTTTACACACAGAATACGAATACCTGAACTATCAATTTAATGAAAGAGACCGCAAAGGTTTTAGTAGCCTTATGGCAGGAGGTGGATTGTTTCAACCGATAGGTAGAAAAGCTGGTATTTTTGTGATGGCACTTTATAACTTCAGTTACCAAGGGAGTAATTCGCTTTATTCTATATACAATAGTCCATTAGTTTTGCGTGCCGGAATTACGGTAGGTTTCTAAAATTGAATACCAAACTTATCTCCAAGTTGTTGTAAATCTTCTACCACTTTTGCATTTAAAGGTATTCCGTCAATCATTCTTTTTGCGCTGATCTCTCTTTCTAGATCTCCCGGAATTAGTACACGCTCTTGTCCTTCTACCGGTATGGCTGCACGAAAGCGATTAATCCAATTATCCATATGAAATTTAAATTCTTCTGCTGGTCTAAAAGCATCGATGCGCATTGCACCAAAGAAATGACCAATACCTTCACCTACCGGATCAGTTGGTGGTGCTAAGAACGATACGAATGGAGGAACCCACGGACCATAATTGGCACCCGATAAAACCGCGGAAAAAATATCAACCCACGCGCCCAGACAATATCCCTTATGGCTTCCATGTTCACGATCGCTACCCAGTGGAATAAGTGCGCCACCACTTTTTGTTTCTTCAGGATTGGTGGAAGGCTTTCCATCTTTTGTTTGAATCCATCCGAAAGGTGCTTGTTGATTTTTACGTTGAAGAATTTCGAGCTTCCCATTTGCTGCTGTAGTTGTAGCAAAGTCAGCAACGAATGGAGGTTGCTTGTCGGCTGGTATGGCAACGGCAATCGGATTGGTTCCTAGTAATCGTTCAATAGAAAAAGTGGGTGCTACTAACGGACTGGCATTGGTCATCGAGATGCCAATCATATCATGTTCAAGCGCCATCATTGCATGATGCCCTGCAATACCAAAGTGATTAGAATTTTTTACTGCTACCCAACCTGTTCCGGCAACGCTCGCTTTTTCTATCGCAATCCTCATCGCTTTTGGTGCCACTACTAAGCCGAGACCTGCACCGCCATCTACCACGGCTGTACTCGGAGACTCGTGAACAATTCGCACATTCGGTGTAGCGTTAACACGCTTGGCTTCCCACAACCGTACATAACCGGAGAGTCGCGCAATTCCATGCGAATCAATGCCACGCAAATCTGCATTCAATAAAACATCCGTTGCTGTTATGGCTTCGTTATCCGGGCAACCGATTTTTTTAAATATGCTTAAAGCAAATGCTTTTAATTGCGGATAGGTGTAAATTGGATCAGTCATAAAGCAAAGATAATGTTGTGCACGTTTTAAGCGAATGACATTAAATAAAATCCAGCAAGTCAGTTTCGGCTGGGCTGGAATTTTGGGTGACACGTAAAGGATTATAAAAAAAATCAGTTTTAGGTATGGAAATTGAATTACTACAGCATCTAGTAGGAAAGATGAAATAAGGTATCTGATTAAATTCTTTAAATATGAATGAACATTCAAACGTCATTAACCGAATCGACTTCTACACACAAACACTTCAATTCATAACACTTTAAAAAACATGAAGACTACAAAAAAATTAAATCTCATACTGCTTGCAATGGCCATTTCCTTTACAGGATTTGCACAACAAGAAAAACAAGCCGATTCGAAAATTACAGATGTGACGGTATTTTTAAACAAAGCACAAATAACACGTGAAGTAAAAACAAGAATAGATGCTGGTAAGACTACCTTAGTACTCACCGGACTTACGGCACAACTTGATCAGCAAAGTATTCAGGTGGCGGGGAAAGGTAATTTTATTATTCTAGGAATTTTAAATCGCCAAAACTTTTTAAGTGAATTGAATACCCCGAAATCACTTCGATTACTGAAAGACTCATTGGAACAAATTCAAAAACAAGTTTTGCTGGAACAAGCACAAAAAGAAATTCTAAACAAGGAAGAACAAATGTTGCTAACCAATCAAAAAATTGGAGGCACCAATCAAAATCTTACTGTTGCTGAATTAAAAGCCATGGCAGATTTCTATCGTGCTCGCTTAAGCGATATTGTTACCACACGCATGAAGCATGATGACAAGATTAAAAAACTGAATGAACGAATTATTAACATTCAACGTCAGATTCGTGATCAGAATGAATTGTATTCTCGCAACACCAGTGAAATTGTAATTAGCCTTTCGGCTGATGTTGCTACGGCTGTCGATCTTAATGTGCAATACATTGTTGCCAATGCCGGCTGGTATCCCGTTTATGATTTGCGTGCCATCAACACAAAAAGTTCGATGCAATTAAGTTACAAGGCTAATGTAACGCAAGGTACTGGCGAAGAATGGAAGAATGTAAAACTGAAACTCTCAACGGCCAATCCAAACTTGGGTGGCGTAAAACCTGAATTGTATCCTTGGTATTTGAATATTGATCAACCGATGTACAGAAAATTGGAAGGTAAGGCGAGTGGTATGGTGATGCGAGCGGCACCGGCTGTTATGAATAACGAAGAGGAAATTGTGAATGCGGATAAAGAAAAAGACGCCACATCCACCGCTGATTATACCAGCACTATTCAAACCTCGTTAAACACAGAGTTTAGCATTAGTTTACCTTACACCATTAGTTCATCTAACAAGCCTACCTTAGTTGATATTCGAAATCATGAATTAAAAGCCGACTATCAATATGCTGTAGCGCCCAAGTTAGATCAGGATGCCTTTTTGTTAGCGCGCATTACGGGTTGGGAAGAATTTAGTTTGCTGCCAGGCGAAGCAAATATTTTCTTTGAAGGTACCTTCGTTGCGAAATCATTTATCGATCCCAACAATATTAAAGATACACTATCGGTTTCGCTTGGTCGCGATAAACGCATTGTGGTAAAACGTGAGAAGTTGAAAGATTTAACGACACGTAGATTTATAGGTTCAAACCAACGTGAAACGTATGCTTACGAAATTTCTGTACGAAACACCAAGGCCGAAACAATTAAGATCACAGTAGAAGATCAACTTCCGGTTTCTCAAAACGGTCAGATTGAAATAACAGCAACCGATGTGGGTGGAGCGAAGTATAATAAAGAAACCGGTAAGTTAATATGGGAGATGACCCTTCAGCCAAACGAAACCAAGAAGGTAATTTCTAAGTTTGAGGTGAAGTATCCGAAGGATAAAATTATTTACGGATTGTAGATCCATTTTTTCGAAAAGCCCTTGCTCAATATTTTAGCAGGGGCTTTTTATTTACTTCACATCTTCGAATGCAAAGAAAATGAAAAAGATAATAGGTGTAAAAAATGTCCCTACACTTAGACGCAATATTAGGGAAGCTTTGTAATTAGAGCAGTTAGAAGTGGTGTTTGCTTTGGTTTTTTTTGGATATCGCTCGTTTTCATAACTTGTTAACATTATCCAAATCAACCCATGACCAAAGGCATACCCCGCGAACTCCTTGAAAAAGGATTCATCACTCAAGATCAGTTCACAAAAATAGACGTCATCACTTCTGGAAAAGTAGTTTCCGTTTTTTACGAACTACGCTCCTTATTATACTTGGGCGTGCTACTCTTCACAGCCGGAGTAGGTATCTTAATTTATATGAACATCGGTGATCTCGGTCATTTGCTGAGCATCATTGCGTTAGTCATTCTAACCGTTGGGTGTTTCTTATATGTTTTTAAGAATGCGCCACCGTACACCCACACGGCCGTAAAGCCACCCACACCTTACTTTGATTACATTGTGCTGTTGGGGGCGTTGCTTTTTATTTCCGTGCTTGGATATTTGCAATTTCAATTTGCCATACTCGATGAAAATCTTGGACTCGCCACACTCATAACCTCAGCGTTCTTTTTTTACATCGCCTATCGGTTTGATCACCTCGCTATTTTGTCTTTGGCCATTACCGCGCTGGCTTCTTTTTGGAGTATTTCCATTTCGCCACAAAAATGGTATAGTGGCGATTTTTTTGAAACAGCAAATCTTCATAACACTGCTATTATTTTTAGTGCTGCAGTTGCTGCTATCGCATTGGTGTTGGATAGGCGATCGATAAAAAAACACTTTACCTTTACGTATCTTAATTTCTGTACACTCATATTTTTTGTTGGCGCCATTACTGGGATGTTCATCAGTGATTATTGGTTCATTTACCTAATGTTCATTTATGGTGGATGCGCCTTTGCGTTTTACATGGCGAAATGGAAGAAGTCATTTTTGTTTTTGCTCTATGCATTTGTGTCGGCCTACATTGGCACTACTTTTTTTCTAGCGGAAACAATCTTGCGCGATGTCTTTGAGATATGGTTTTTGTATTCTATTGCTTCTTGTGGTGGATTTATTTATTTCATCATTAAGTTTAAAAATTACTTTAGCACGAAATCATGAAGAGCGCGTATAATGAAACAGACTTGTACAATCTTGCGGTCAGAAAAGAAACCAAGAGATGGTTTAAGCAAGATTGGATTGAAGAAGCTCAATTGAATGCTATAAAGGAAAATTACACGTCCTCTTTCTATCACCCCAACCTCATCATTCGCATCTTGCTTTTCGCGGCAACCTTATTAGCATTATCGGGTATTACTGGTTTTTTTGGATTGATGTTTAGCAGCGCGGGTGAAGAAATTTGGCCGATGGTTTGTCTTGTGTATGGCATACTCTCTTTTCTTTTTTTGGAGAAAATTTTTATCGGTAACAATCATCATTATAAGTCAGGTGTAAACGAAGCGTTGTTATATCACGCCTGTGGATTTACTATTGTGGGCTTAGCGTGGATGGATGATTTTAATAATATATACGTTACCCTGTGCGCTTGCTTTATTGTGTTTTCATTTGCCGCGTATCGTTACCTCGATCTACTCACCACAGTAGCAGCCATTCTTTCGTTTGCGGGAATTTTGTTTTATGTGTTCCATGAGGCAGGTGGAGTGCTTCAAATGATCATTCCCTTCGTATTCATTATTGTTTTTGGCGTTTTGTATATAATTGTAAAAAGAATGAAAGACCACAAGGCACTTCAGTTTTGGTCGCTCAACTTATTAATAGTAGAAGGAGCAAGTTTACTGTTCATATATGTAGGCGGAAATTATTTAGTGGTGCGCGAACTCAGCGTAAATCTTATTGACTTATATCTTGAAGAAGGACAAGACATTCCGTTTGCCTTTATCTTTTATGGACTCACTGTAATCATACCTGCTGGCTATTTATACTTCGGGATGAAAAATAGAGACATGGTGTTATTGCGCGTGAGTTTGATTGTGATCGCATTCTCTGTCTTTACTTTTAAATATTATTTCATTCTTGGTCATCCAGAAATTACCTTAACGTTGGCAGGTGCCATCTTATTCGTAATAACCTTGTTGCTGTTTAATTATCTAAAAATTATTCGCCATGGGTTCACGCGCGAAAATCATTTAGTAGAGAAGTGGGGCAATCTTAATCTTCAGGCGTTCATTGTTTCACAAACGTTGGGAGGTAATGAGGCAGTGACCCATGAACAATTGAATACCGGTGGCGGAGGAACATTTGGTGGCGGAGGATCTACGGATAGTTTTTAATTATCAACCGCAATGATCCTTTTTTCGGATATCGTTGGCGCGAAGCAATTCATCAAGACTCTCGACCGAAATTTGAGCAACTGTATTTTCATTAAAATCATAATAATAAATGACGGGAGTTTTTTCATTTTTAATTACCTTTTGCGTTTTACAAGCCATCACGTTGACGAGTCAAGAAGCATTGGCTCAAGGTGAGCGTGACACAAAACCAAAAATCGCTTTCACGTTTGATGATGGTGCAACCAATGATATTGGTGAGTACAAATTAGAAAGATGGAATCAACTGATTCTTGACAATCTGAAGAAGCACAATCTAAGAGCAATCTTGTTTTCATCAGGCTATAACAAAGAAAATCAGAAGGGTAAATATGTTTTGTCTTCATGGAATGATGCGGGTCACTTTATTGGTAATCATACCTATTCGCATGCGAACTTTAATAGTAAAACGGTTTCGCTTAAAAATTTTGAGTCGGAGTTAACTCAGAACGATACAATAATCAGTAGGTATTCTAATTACTGTCGATATTTTAGATTCCCTTATTTAAAGGAAGGAAACACAGCCGAAAAGATAAACGGCTTTCGACAATTTTTAAAACAGAATGATTATAAAAATGCCCACGTTACCGTTGATGCTTCCGATTGGTATATCGATAGCAGGTTAATAAAGCGCCTTAAAGAAAATCCGCAAGCCGACATTTTAGGTTTCAAAGAGTACTATAAAAATCATTTATTGAATCGCGCCATGTTTTATGATTCCATGGCCTATCAATTAACGAACAGACGAATTCATCATGTATTGCTCTTGCATCACAATTTAGCAGCGGCATTATTCTTAGACGATTTGATTCAACACTTTAAAGACAACGGATGGGAAGTTGTAAATGCTGATGAAGCCTACAGAGATGATATTTACAAAACACAAACTAATTATATTCCTGCTGGTGAAAGTTTGATCTGGGCATTAGCAAAGCAATCTGGCACCTTCGAAAAGGTACTGCGATATCCGGCTGAAGATAGTGAATACGAAAAAGATAAAATGAATAAATTGGGTCTTTGAGTTTAAGTAGCATCAACCTTTAAATGACTTAAATCCCGATCTATTTGCTGGCACAATCTGGAAGAGGCGTGAAGCCTTTAAATTAATGTTTGCGCTTTTTTTAAGATTTCTTATTGCTGCCAGAAATATTTTTGTTCGTCCTAAAAATATCGTCAGGAGTGATTGGGTTTATAAAAGGTGCTAAAAATTTCATTGCTTCGCACAACCAACAACCAACAAATTCATGCCGTCACTTTTATTTCTTTAATAATAGAAGCGAGCACACCTTCTTTTAATGCATAAGTAGAAACACGAACACGGTTAAAGGTATGTTGCCCCAATAAATAATTAATTAAACAACAGGCTACAACGATCATATCTACACGCATTTCAATCATGCCCGGTATTAGCATGCGCTCTGCGCGATTTTTTGTTAGCAATTCAGCATGAATCTCGTAGAACCCCGCAAGACTTAAAGGCGTTTCAATTTCTTCAGGCGATTTATGAATATCATGTTGTATACAAAAAATGTCGCTTAAGGTATCGAAGGTTCCAGATGAGCCAATTAAAATTTCAGTTGGATATTTTTTCAGCGCTTCAAATAATGGCGCGAGCACACGCGAAAAATGCGCTTCCAGCTTTTTTATTTCGTCAGCTGTAATTGGATCATTTTTTTGAAACTGTTCTAGTAAACGTTGCGCCCCAATTTCAAAACTTTGTTTCCAATAGACGCTATCATTATCGCCTAAAATAAATTCTACACTACCTCCGCCAATATCAATAATCAACGATTTTTCGTTTGCCATATCAAGCGCAGATTTAACACCCATATAAATGTATTCTGCCTCTTTATCGCCAGAGATAATAGAAACTTCAATGTTGGTTAGTGATTTAATTCGTTCGGCTACATCACTTCCGTTGCGCGCATTGCGAAGGGCGCTGGTGCCAAAGGCGTATATTTTTTTTATGGATTGTTCATCGATCGTATTCTTAAAACTCTGCATTGCTAGTAGCGCCCGATGAATACCGTCTTCCGTAATGTATCCTTGATTTATACCGCCTTCGCCAATCTTTACCGCCAACCTTTCCCGATAGGTAATATGATAGCCATGCGTGCCTTCTACTGCAATGAGTAGGTGGAAGGTATTGGTACCCATATCAATTATGGCAAATTTGTTTTCCATAGCACTTCGAAAGGCGCGTAAAAATACAAATATATAGACCCCGATCAACAGGCGTTGAAAGGCTAAACCGCAGAGGGCGCAGAGAAAAGCAGAGTTAATTCCCTACCTTATAATAGATTTTTCACCCTGTTTTTTCTGAGAAATCCTCTACGAACCTCTGCGTTCTCAGCGGTTTATAAGTGAATTCAACTTCACCTACTATATTTACCCAAAATCTTCAATGCTATGTCGAAACGAAAAATTAAAGATCCCGTGTTGCAGCAGAAATTTGATGCTCTGGAACGTAAAAATGATGAGTCACTTTTAGGTGGAGGAGAGAAGCGCATTGAACAACAGCACGCAAAAGGAAAATTAACAGCACGCGAGCGTGTTTTACTTTTAGTGGATGAAGGATCGTTTGAAGAGTTGGGCAAATTTGTAATGCACCGCAGCAAGGATTTTGGATTGGATAAAGAATATTATTTAGGCGATGGAGTAGTGACAGGTTACGGAACGGTGCACGGCCGTCTCGTTTATGTTTACTCTCAAGACTTTACTGTTTTTGGCGGATCACTTTCAGAAACGCATGCAGAGAAGATTGTAAAAATCATGGAGCTTGCCATGAAGAATGGAGCGCCAATTATAGGATTAAACGATTCGGGTGGAGCGCGTATTCAAGAAGGTGTTGTTTCACTTGGCGGATATGCTGATATTTTTTACCGAAACACATTAGCATCGGGCGTTATCCCTCAGATATCGGCCATCATGGGGCCGTGTGCTGGAGGCGCAGTGTATTCTCCGGCCATTACCGATTTTATTTTGATGGTAGAGAATACATCGTTCATGTTTGTTACTGGGCCAAACGTTGTGAAGACGGTTACGCATGAAAATGTAACAGCAGAAGAGTTAGGAGGCGCATCAACCCACAGTTCGAAAAGTGGCGTAACACATTTTGCATGTGCCAACGAATTGGAGTGCATCAATTATATTAAAAAGTTGTTGAGCTACGTTCCGCAAAATTGTGAGGACGATGTGCCGATGGCTCCGTATACAATAGGAAATGAAACGCGCGCATCATTAAATGATATTATTCCGGCCAACCCCAATCAGCCGTATGATATGCGTGAAGTTATTAATGGCATTGTAGATGACGCCAGCTTTTTTGAAGTACATAAAAACTTTGCAGAGAATATTGTGGTGGGCTTTGCGCGATTGGCAGGCAGAAGCATAGGTATTGTGGGCAACCAGCCAGCCTCTCTTGCAGGTGTGTTAGATATTGATTCGAGTGTTAAGGCGGCACGCTTTGTTCGCTTTTGCGATTGCTTTAATATTCCATTGCTGGTATTGGAAGATGTTCCTGGGTTTTTGCCAGGCACGGATCAAGAATGGAATGCCATCATTACCAATGGCGCGAAATTACTGTATGCATTTTCAGAAGCTACCGTTCCGCGTGTTACGGTGATTACACGAAAAGCATATGGTGGCGCATATGATGTAATGAATTCTAAACACATCGGGGCCGATTTAAATTATGCCTGGCCTTCCGCTGAAATAGCGGTGATGGGCGCAAAGGGTGCAGCAGAGATTATTTTCAAAAAGGAAATTTCAGAAGCTGCTGATCCGAAAGCTAAACTAGATGAGAAGATAGAAGAGTACACTGCCAAGTTTGCAAACCCTTATCGTGCAGCGCATCGTGGTTATATTGATGAGGTAATTTATCCTGATCAAACCCGCGAAAAACTAATCCGCGCATTCGACATGCTTAAAAATAAAGTGGCAACTTTGCCCAAGAAGAAGCACGGAAACATCCCGCTTTAGGTGAAATGGTTAATCGTTAAATGTTAATGGTTAATCGTGGATGTACGATTTGGGTGTGCAGAGCTGATAATGATATATAAGAATTTAGAATTTAGAATATTCTATAAACTTAAACAAGATAAGACGATTAACCATTAACAGATAACGATTAACGAAAACCATCATGGATAAAAAAAGCACAGAATTTCTCTACACCTATCTCAACAACGCATCGCCCACCGGTTTTGAATCGTCTGGCCAAAAAATCTGGTTAGATTATATAAAGCCCTACATTAATACACACATTGTCGATACCTATGGTAACGTTGTGGGTGTTGTCAATCCGAAGGCAGCTTATAAAGTAGTGATAGAGGCACATGCCGATGAAATATCCTGGTTTGTGAATTACATCACTGATGATGGTTATATATATGTGCGGAGAAACGGAGGGTCAGATCATCAGATCGCACCATCGATGCGCGTTAATATTCACACCGACAAAGGTATTGTGGAAGGAGTATTCGGTTGGCCCGCCATTCATGTTCGCGAAGCAGGAAAAGAAGAACAACCCAATCTTAAAAACATCTTTATTGATATTGGGGCAGCCTCTAAAAAAGAAGTTGACACGATGGGTGTACACGTTGGCTGTGTCATTACCTTTCAAGATAAGCTCATGGAATTGAATAAAAACTGGCTGGTTGGTCGGGCGCTCGATAATCGCATGGGTGGTTTTATAATTGCCGAAGTTGCTCGCAGATTATCTGAGAAAAAGAAAAAACTTCCGTTTGGACTCTATATAGTAAATGCCGTTCAGGAAGAAATCGGTTTACGCGGAGCAGAAATGATCTCGCGCAGAATTAAACCCGATGTTGCCATTTGTACAGATGTAACGCACGACACGCAATCTCCTATGTATAATAAAAAGGAGAGTGGAAATCTTAAAGCGGGAGCTGGCCCGGTTCTTTGTTATGGCCCAGCGGTGCAAACTAATGTTTTGAAAATGGTGATTGACACTGCGGAAAAGCGAAAAATTAATTTCCAGCGTCAGGCAGTTTCGCGCTCTACCGGTACCGATACAGATTCTTTTGCGTATTCTGCCGAAGGCGTGGCATCAGCGCTCATTTCATTACCTTTAAAATACATGCATACCACAGTAGAAATGGTACATAAAGATGATGTCGACAATGTAATTAATCTGATTTATGAGTTTTTACTTCAATTAAAATCGGGTCACGATTTTCGCTATTTAAAATAGAAGCGTAAATCATACATTAGAAAGAAAGCATTTTGAATAGGCTCTTACGTGACAACGGGGGAGCCTATTTTTGTATCACAAACAAACCAAAAAATTATTTTTATGAAAAAAATTAAAGCCCTCGCCATTGCTGTTCTATTAATGAGTGGAAGTGCCTTTGCACAAGACAGACCCGGACATGAAGTGTATTCTATGATGGTGTATAACTTCATTCGCTATGTGCAGTGGCCTGATCATGCAACATCTGGAGAATTTGTGATTGGAGTTGTGGGTAATACAGAAGTGTACAACACACTTACCACTTGGTATGGCGGCAAACCAAGAGGAACAAAGACCATTGTGATAAAGAAGTTTAATTCAGCATCTGAAATGACGGATTGCCAAGTAGTGTACATCGATAAAACGAAGAGCAATGAATTTGCTGCGGTAAATGATAAAGTGAAAGGCAAAGGCACTTTAGTGGTAACCGATAAAAACGGTTTAGGTGAGAAGGGTAGTGCAATCAACTTTAAAACAGTTGACAACAAAATGAAATTTGAATTGAACCAAAAGGTAATAGAAGCATCGAACCTAAAAGTTTCGGGCTCACTTACCTCAATGGCCATACTAATATAGAAAGATAGGGTTGTTTGGAAAGCCTCAAAGGGGAAACTCTTTGGGGTTTTTTCATTTGTAATCGTTTTGAATCATATCTTTTTTAAGAACACACTGTACAAACTAAATTTATTACTCGTAAACTTATTGAGTGAGAATTTTATGCCAATTCAAAAAGATTAAAATGCATTAGAATACTGCGCCCTACCTATTATCTTTTTACTCAGATTATCCTGCACACGATTTCCGTAAAGTTAAATAGGCCGTAAATCTTACATTAGAAAGAAAGCATTGTGAATAGCGGCTTCTTTGCAAATGGCGCAGCTTACTTTTGTATCACAAACAAACCAAATTACTGATATGAAGAGTAAAGCACTCGCAATCGTTGTTCTCTTAATGAGTGGAAATACCTTTGCACAAGACAGACCGATGCATGAAGTGCATTCTATGATGGTGTATAACTTTATTCGCTATGTACAATGGCCTGACCATGCAACATCAGGAGAATTTGTTATTGGCGTTGTGGGTAATACTGATATGTATAACACACTTACCATTTGGTATGGTGGCAAACCAAGAGGAACAAAGACCATCGTGATAAAGAAGTTTAATTCAGCTTCCGATGTTACAGATTGTCACGTAGTGTATCTCGACAAAGCAAAGAGCGGTGAATTTTCGGATATAAATGATAAGGTAAAAGGCAAAGGTACTTTGGTGATTACCGATAAAAGTGGGCTAGGCGAGAAAGGCAGTGCAATCAACTTTAAAACGGTTGATAACAAAATGAAATTCGAATTGAACCAAAAGGTAATAGAAGCATCGAACCTAAAAGTTTCGGGCTCTCTCACCTCAATGGCAATACTGATATAGTTAAGATAGGGTTGTTTGGAAAGCCTCAGGGGTTACTCCTTGGGGTTTTTTAATATAAAATTCATAGCTTCGTGAAAGCCCATCTAAATTTGAATTATGAAAAAGATTGTTTTTTTATCACTTGCGGTCTTAATTTTTTCTGTCGCCAATGCTCAGGAAAGACCAAATCATGAAATTCATGCTGCTATGTTGTACAACTTTATAAAGTATGTGCAATGGCCCAACGAGGGGGAGCCAGGAGATTTTGTAGTAGGAGTAATTGGCGATGACAATGTTTTTACAACGCTTAAGGCGTGGTACGACAATAAACCTAAAGGAGCGAAGAAGTATGTTATCAGGAAATTAGCTTCCGCAGCAGAGGCTGGAGATTGCCAGGTTGTATATGTAGGAAAATCTAAGAATAAAGATTTTGATGATATTAAAGGAAGCATCACTACGAAACCTGTTTTAACAATTACCGATGGAAACGGCATGGCGCAGAAAGGTAGCTGCATAAATTTTAAGGTAATTGACGGAAAATTGAAATTTGAACTTAACCAAGGAGTAGTTGGCGCTGCCAGCTTAAAAGTATCAAGCCAGTTAAGCAGCATGGCGATATTGATATAGAGAATAATTCAAACATTTGCTTCGTTTGAATTGAAACCCGGAAGAAAGGAAAGAGGATGATGAAAAGTGGGGTAAGTGTAGAAGGCGGTAACGCCTTGTTTAGAGAATTAGTTGAGCATGCTGTTGACGTAAGCATTGTGGTAGATAATGAATTTCGTATTCGTTATTTATCTTCTTCTACCACGCATGTATTCGATATTGAACCAGTATCTTTAATCGGGAGCAGCCTGCTCGATTTTGTTAATCGCCAAACACTTGAAAATTGGAGAAACGCAGTTAAGGTAAATACAACAAAGGTATTTCCAGACGTTCCATTTAAAGCGGCCAACGGGAAACAATTCTATTTTGATATTGAAGTTTCTAACCTACTGGAACATTTTAGTGTTCAAGGTTTGGTATTGAAACTTCACGACATAACCGCGAAAAAAGAAAAGGAGAAAAATCTACTCCTCACCAACCAACAACTCGATCAGGTTATTTATAAAACATTTCACGATTTAAAAGCGCCACTATTATCTTCATTGGGATTGGTTAGGCTCGCAGAAAACGCTTCAGCGCTAGAGAAGGATCAATACATTGCCCTCATTAAAAAGAGTTTGCTAAAATTAAATTCATCGATTGATGAGATGACTCATTTTTTCACGCATGATAAGATGACGTTGCAGAGACGATACATCGATCTGAAACAATTACTAGCAGAAGAGATCGAAACATTACAAAATCAGTTTAACATGAATTCAATTGTAACGACAATTACATTCGTGGAAAACGCAGATTTCTACTCTGATGTAGTTCGGGTTCGTACAATACTAACGAATATTCTATCAAATGCAATGAAGTATTGCGATGTAAGAAAAACGAGTTCGTTCGTGAAAATCAATGCGGCTGTTACCGTTGGTTTTTGTGATATTTGCATCACCGATAACGGTATAGGTATTGAGCCTAATGCGAAGGAAAAAATATTTGATTTATTTTTTCGAAGCACAAGCCAATCATACGGAACAGGTATCGGGTTGTTTATTGTTAAGGATACAATTCAGCGGGTTAGAGGAACAATTGAAGTAGATTCAATTTACGGAGAAGGAACTACGTTTCGCATTCGCATTCCAAACCAGCTTCATCAGCCAATCGAGGCTGAATAAAAAGCTAACGCACGGGGTCGCAAAGTTTTTATAGAGAGGGTCTTTTCTTTGTGTGCTCTGTGCGTTTTTTTTGTCATGTCAGGCGTAATCATCTTCTGTTTATCATTTGATTTTTTGCGAATAGTATCTTCTTTACATTTGAAGAATGGAAAATACATTTGTTGATCAGCTTGGCTATTCCATTTCTATTTCTTCCCCACCCCAAAGAATTATTTCATTGGTTCCATCACAAACAGAATTGCTTTTCGATCTCGGACTTCATAATGAAGTGGTGGGTATTACAAAGTTTTGTACTCATCCTACACGCAAGGTGAAATCAAAAATCATTATAGGCGGAACGAAAAATTTTAATTTCGAAACAATAGAAAAACTTAGACCAGATGTAATTTTTGGTAACAAAGAGGAGAATTTTGAAGAAGGTATCAATCAGTTAAAAACTAAATATCCCGTATGGGTGAGCGATATTATTTCAATTGAAGATGCGCTCGCTATGATTTTAAGTGTCGGAAAAATTAACAATAAAATTGCCGAGGCTGGAAGAATGGTAATCGATATACGGCAAGAATTTAATTCAATAAAAAAAATTTCAACTCAATCTGTTCTGTACCTAATATGGAGGAAACCATGGATGGGCGTAGGGTCTGGCACCTTCATTCATTCGCTTATAGATCACCTTGGATTGAGAAATATATTGAGTGAAAAAAGTCGTTATCCGGAATTAACCCATTTGGAAATACAATCGTTAAAACCCGATTATATTTTTCTTTCCTCTGAGCCATATCCGTTTCGCGAAAACCACATCGAAGAACTTCAGCGCATTAGCCCAAATTCAAAAATCGTATTGGTAGATGGAGAAATGTTTTCGTGGTATGGAAGTAGAATGCTTAAAGCAGTTCCATACTTCAAATCACTAATTTTCGATTGACGATGTACACTTTACGATTGACTGACTTTAAAATCGTACCTCGTAAATCGTACCTTAATTACCTTACTTTGTTTCAAATCCAAAAGCCCTTAGATCATTCCAATAATTTGGATAGGATTTCCTGACAACATCAGGTGCTTCAATCTCCACATCCATAAGCGAAGCCAAGGGGGCAAATGCCATGGCCATGCGATGATCTTTGTATGTTTTAAAATCTGCACGCGCGGGCAAATTCTTTGATGGTGTTAATGTCCAATGTGCAGTATCAATTTCGATGAGGTCGGCATTGATTTTTCGGAGTTCGTTCTGTAAAGCCGCGATGCGATCAGTCTCTTTTATGCGAAGACTTTCCAGACCCGTAAAGTGTCCTTCAATTCCTTTTGATGCACATACAACGGCAACAGTTTGAGCAAGATCAGGACAATGTGTAAAATCCCACTCAATGGATTTATTAGCGGGTTGTTTGGTTAACGTAAGCAAGTCATTTTTCATTTCTGCCTTTACACCTAGCATCTCCATAATTTTAACAATTGCACTATCACCTTGAAGAGATTGTAAACTCAATCGTGGCAATTGAATGGTAGCCTGTTCGGCAAGAGCCGCAAAGGCAAACCAGTAACTGGCAGCCGACCAATCCGACTCAACAGTGAACGAAGCGGGTGTGTATGTTTGTGATGAAACCTGTATGGTGTTTCCAATAAAAGTTGAGTTCACACCAAAGTGTTTCATTAGCGAAGCCGTCATTTCAATATATGGCCTGCTTCCAATTTTTCCTTCAAGCTCAAGTGTTAGACCGTTTGGAAGTGTTGGTGCAATCATCATCAATGCTGAAATGTATTGACTGCTAACATCTCCGCGAATGCGTACAGTATTTACCTTCTGGCCAACAAACTTTTTTATTTCGTGTGAAGGGTAACCTTCTTTTTCTAAATAATCAATCTCAACTCCTAATACTCTTAAGGCATCCACTAAAATTCCGATAGGTCTTTCTTTCATACGATCTGTTCCGGTAAGAATTTTCTGTTGATGCGTAACCGAAAAATATGCAGTGAGAAATCGCATGGTTGTTCCGGCATCTTCAACATCAATTACCTTATTGGTTGCGTTAACCAAACGCAACATGAGTTGAGTATCATTGGCATCGGAAAGATTGTGCAATTCAGATTTTCCCCCAGCCAAAGCATTGATAATAAGGGCGCGATTGCTAATACTTTTTGATGCGGGTAGACGGGAGGCTGTGCCGTTAAGAACAGACGTTCGTTTAATATGGATAGATGTATTCAAGGAGTTGGTATATTTTTCGTTGGCAAATTACGCGATGCAAAACATTTATTTATTATCGGTGAAACATTTACAGAAGATTTCAAGTTATTTTGTGATATGGGAAATACTAAAAAAATTATGATCGGAGTAGGCCTTGCGTCAGGGGCTTTATTGGCAACGTGGTTGCTTACCGGCAGCAGAAAGCAAAAGACAAAAGAGTTCGTTTCAAAGAAAGCGGAGAACGTGAAAAAAGCATTTAATGCCAGCAAAAATTCTGTCGATGACAATGAAACGTATTATGTTTAGAGCGTTAGGTAAAACATCAACGCACCCTCCACTTCTTCCAGCGTAATCTCAACATCCCACAATGCCTTTCCAATTTCTGTTGGAAGAACACATAGAATTCTGTTGCCTTTATTTTTTTTGTCCTGTAGCGTTAAGCTTGCAATTGCACTTATTTCCTCAGCTTCAAAATTCACTTTACCAAAAGTCTTAAGCACATAAGCCGTTATGTGCTCAAAGGAAAGATCATTC
>JBBRFY010000063.1:0-19625 GCA_038241205.1 Cytophagales bacterium | reverse complement strand
TAGATTACCAATAAAATCAAAAATTAGCTCCGTAGGAGCGGCCTTATAAATAGGTGCAGCAAATTGAAACGCAACATCAAAAACCAATTGAACCGATCCGTCATAAACCGTTGCTATTCTATCAAAGCCGCGTTGTGCCATTTCAATTCGAGTTCAAATGAAGAATAAAATAGGTATTAATTAGCAATCGAATAAAAACAAAAAATGTATTTCATCGGCCGAGATATAGGGTCATCCCTACGGGATTTTTTTCATTCATTACAATAATTTTCTACCGTAAGGTCGCCCCGCTGGGGCTGGGGTACCGGAGAGCAAGAACGATGTTAGGGTTTCTAGAATACAAAAATTACGTACCGGGTATACCATAATTGAAAATATTTTCACGGTCACTATGAGTCCAAGTCCCGGAGGGACGACCTTATGGTAGATTACCAATAAAATCAAAAATTAGCTCCGCAGGAGCGGCCTTATAAATAGGTGCAGCAAATTAAATTGCATCCAAAAAAAAATGCTGTCAGGTATTTACCCAACAGCATCAATTCAAAATGTCAAAATTCTTATAAGTGAATTACCTCACCATAAGCCGCTGCTGCTGCTTCCATAATCGCTTCGCTCATGGTAGGGTGTGGATGTACCGTTTTGATAATTTCCATACCCGTTGTTTCTAATTTACGTGCAGAAACAATTTCAGCAATCATCTCTGTAACATTCGCGCCAATCATGTGAGCACCTAAACACTCGCCATACTTTGCATCGAAAATCAATTTCACAAAACCCTCAGATGCACCAGCCGCCTTCGCCTTGCCTGATGCAGTAAATGGAAACTTACCTACCTTAACTTCAAATCCTGCCTTCTTCGCTGCTTCTTCCGTATATCCCACAGATGCAATTTCAGGAGAGCAATAGGTACAGCCTGGAATGTTATTGTAATTCAATGGCTCAGGATGATGACCTGCAATTTTTTCTACACAAATAATTCCCTCTGCTGAAGCCACGTGTGCTAACGCAGGGCCTTTTACAATATCACCAATAGCATACACGCCCGCAATATTCGTTTTATAAAAATCATCAACAATTACCTTTCCTTTTTCGGTCTTCACTCCTACCTCTTCTAAACCAATACCTTCAAGGTTTGTAGATACGCCAACAGCCGAGAGAACAATATCTGCTTCAATTTTAATTTCACCATCAGCCGTTTTAACGGTTGCTACACAACCTGCGCCAGAAGTATCTACTTTTGTTACCTCAGAGTTTACGTAGATTTTCATTCCCGCTTTCTTGAATGATTTATCTAACTGCTTTGAAACTTCTTCATCTTCAACCGGCACAATGCGCGGAAGAAATTCAACAATCGTTACCTCTGTGCCCAACGTGCTGTAGAAATATGCAAACTCAACACCAATTGCACCCGATCCACCCACCAATAATTTCTTAGGTTGTTTCGGCAACACCATGGCTTCGCGATAGCCGATAATTTTCTTGCCATCAATTTTTAGATTCGGCAATTCACGTGAGCGACCACCCGTTGCTACGATTATACTTTTCGCTTCGTAATCCGTTTTCTTTCCCGCCTCATCCGTCACTTCAACTTTGCCGCCTTTCTTTAACGTACCTGTACCAGCAATCTGATCGATCTTATTTTTCTTGAATAAAAATTGAACACCCTTGCTCATGCCCGCTGCTACATCGCGACTGCGTTTCACAATTCCAGAAAAATCAGCGGAAGCATCTTTTACTTCTATGCCATACTCTTTAGCATGTTTAATATATTCAAACACATTTGCACTCTTCAATAATGCTTTGGTGGGTATGCAACCCCAGTTTAAACAAATGCCGCCCAACTCGGCTTTCTCTACTACACCTACTTTCATTCCCAATTGAGAAGCACGGATTGCAGCTACATAACCGCCTGGGCCGCTGCCGATCACGATCAGATCATATTTTGACATAGAAATAAAATTTAAATTCGCTGCCAAAGATAAACGCAGATTGCGCATTTGCGAAACCTTTGTGAAGTGATTCTTTGTATGTCCATATAATCATACGAATTCTCCGATTGCAGTGATTTTTGAAGGAATTAAGTATTTTTGATTTTACGAATCATCCACTGTTTACGGTTGACCGTGGACAGTGGACTCTTAACCAAACAACATGAAATTACTACAAGGAAAAATTGCCCTCGTTACAGGAGCCTCAAAAGGAATTGGAAGATCCATTGCACTTCAATATGCAGAACATGGTGCAAGTGTGGCCTTTACATACCTATCAAGTGTTGAACAAGGACAAGCCCTCGAGGCTGAACTAACGTCAAAAGGTGTGAAGGCAAAAGGATATCGTTCAGATGCGTCTGATTTTGAACAGGCGAACAAATTAATTAATGATGTAATTGCTGAGTTCGGAACACTGGATATTTTGATCAACAATGCGGGCATTACCCAAGACAATTTATTGCTGCGCATGACGCCCGAAATGTGGGACAATGTTATAAACGTAAATTTGAAATCGTGTTTCAATACAGTGAAAGCGGTTACAAAACAGATGATGAAACAACGAAGTGGGTCTATTATTAATATGACTTCTGTTGTCGGATTAAAAGGTAATGCTGGTCAAGCGAATTATGCCGCATCCAAAGCTGGTATTATTGGTTTTACAAAGTCAGTCGCATTGGAATTGGGTTCGCGCGGCATTCGATCAAATGCTGTAGCTCCGGGATTCATCGAAACAGAAATGACCGCAAAGCTGGATGAAAAAACCGTGCAAGGCTGGCGCGATGCAATACCTATGAAGCGCGGTGGCAGACCTGAAGATATTGCAGATGCGTGCGTGTTCTTAGGTTCTGAAATGTCATCTTACATTACAGGGCAAGTACTTCAAGTTGATGGGGGAATGTTGACTTAAATAATTCCAGGTTGCAAGTTCAAGGTTCCAGGCATCGTTCTGTTGTTATAGAGTGCAATGATTAAGATTCAACCTTGAACCTGGAACTTTAAACTTTTAACTGATGCAATCTGAAATCCAACACATTCTTTCCTTACTTGATAAACTTATGTGTACTGTAGCGATACATTTCAGTTTAGAATCAAGTTGAATCTTAATAATTGAGATGCAGCAGTACACTTCATTCACAGGCTATTCTATAAATGCAATGTACTATTTTGGTGCTCATTGTTTTTATCCCTTTCTATGAAGTTATTGATTCGTGATCAACAACCCAAAACAGATACACTGAAAGCGCACCAGAAAAAGGCCTCTCCTTCCAAGTATACCTCACGTGTATTTTTACCATCGAAACCTTTTTCATATTTCAAGCGACTATCAGCATTCAACCACACTTTTGTTCCGTCTGATAATATCACCACCGACTTTTGGCCGCGTGAATTAATACGTTGTTCAACATTTTGTAAAGCGAGTTTATTTTGAGACAGTGTGTTTGACTTTCGTTGGTAAATAATAAATAGATATAAGCCAATACCAAGCAATGGAACAGCAATGGCTGCTGCAACTTTTAACCATGGAGACGTTAATACCCTCTTCTTTGATTGAGATTGTATTTCGCTAACATTGTCCTTTTCGTGTTCCTTCTCAGCATGAATCGCCATGATGAGCCGGTTGCGCTTTACATTCTCGATTACAGTCTACAAAGTTGTTCCAATTTTAAATGGCGCAAATTATTCTAGGTATTCAATTTCTGATACGCTCTGTATTGAGAAACCGAATTCTAAATTGCAACACAATACCTTGCAGGCTTTTTTATTTACCTTGTAATTTTACTATGAAAAAAAATGTTTTAGAAAGCGTTGATGTAAAACAGTATTGATTGAATAGCATACAAAATGAATTGAAAGTATCCCTTCATACAATGAAATAATGATGAACACGTAGAACGAATAGTGTAAACGTTAAACCTCATTCTATAATGAGACCAGATTTAAGGTTTTTAGGTAAACCATAAAAATCTTTGCATAGATGCTACTCAGAACATCCTCTGAATTGATACGTTTTCACCGGCAGATTAAATCAAAAACGGGTCGCCATTGGAGTTCACTCGCACTGTCATCGAATTATTATTTGCGCATAGCAATGTCGTTTCAATACGCTATTCTTGCCATTAAATATTCCCGCAAGGAGGTTAAATCGTATGTGGATATTAAAATAGGTGCGGATTCCAATTACCTTATCATTCGAATAGAAGATAATGGTGAAGGGATTTCTGAAAAGCATCTTCCTCGTATTTTCGATATGTTCTACCGAGCCAACGATAAAGCACAAGGCTCTGGGTTGGGTCTTCATATTTTAAAGCGTGCGGTCGAACGACTGAATGGAATTATGGATGTGGAAAGTACCGTTAACGTTGGGTCTGTCTTTATTGTAAAGTTGCCTTTGAATAGGTAATCAACCGTTTGTTATTAAAAAGTTTACACGAACACTTGTCAGCAGCCAGACAAAAAAAATAAAGTTTTTTTTATTTCATGTTTGGAAACCTAGTTTTCAGACTCTACGTTTGTGACATCAAAGTCGAATAAGCACATCTGCTTAATCGATTTATAAAGAAGCGAGGAGAGACAGGCTCTATGAATCGCTAGCAACCATTTCCGATATCAATCTGAAAAAGGTGCTAAATCCTGATCCGCTAGTTGGCGGAAAATATAAACCGATTAAAAGAAATGAAAAAAATCGTTAACATCATTATTGAAACAAGCTTCGAAAGCTTGGATGCTTATCTTCGAGATTTCCAAAATTCTATTTGTTCTATGTTTTACAACAACGCCTGTATGTGTTGTTGTAAGTGCTGTTGCTGCTAAACGAGTATCTTTTCCTTTCAGCAACACAGCCAGCGTAAACCTTGCCGCGTGACGGGCAATACAGGTTCACTGGTTCCGAACTTTCTAAAACATAACATTTAACATTAAATACTATAATCATGTCTACTTTACGTTTCGAAACTCTTCAATTACATGCTGGTCAGCAAGCCGATCCAACAACAGGTTCACTCGCTGTGCCCATATATCAAACCACTTCATTTGCATTCAAAAATTCTGAACATGCTGCTAACTTATTTGCACTAAAAGAATTTGGAAACATCTATACGCGTATAATGAATCCCACCAACGATGTTTTTGAGAAACGCATCGCTGCTCTAGAAGGTGGTGTCGCAGCGTTATCGGTTGGTTCAGGATTAGCCGCACAATTCATTGCATTGAATAACATTTTACAAGCAGGTGATAATTTTGTTTCCACTTCATTTCTGTATGGCGGAACATACAATCAATTTAAAGTTGCTTTTAAGCGCCTCGGTATAAACGTTCGCTTTGCCGAAGGTGATAAGAGTGAATCGTTCGAAAAGTTAATCGATGAAAACACAAAAGCAATTTACCTTGAAACAATAGGTAATCCGGGTTTCAACATTCCTGATTTTGAAGCGATCGCAGCGTTAGCAAAGAAGCATGATCTTCCTTTAATCGTTGATAATACTTTTGGAGCCGCGGGATATTTATTTCGCCCGCTTGAGCATGGTGCCAACGTTGTTGTAGAGTCTGCAACAAAATGGATTGGTGGTCATGGAACTTCCATTGGTGGTGTAATTGTCGATGGTGGAAATTACAATTGGGGTAACGGAAAATTCACGCAGTTCACTGAACCATCAGAAGGCTATCATGGATTAAAATTCTGGGAAGTATTTGGAGAGGGTAATCCACTAGGGCTTCCGAACATTGCCTTCATTATTCGCGCACGTGTTGAAGGTCTTCGCGACTTTGGCTCATCATTAAGTCCCTTTAATTCTTTCTTGTTGTTGCAAGGATTGGAAACTTTATCGCTTCGCGTGCAGCGTTCCGTTGATAATGCATTGGCACTAGCGCAATGGTTAGAAAAACACGATCTGGTAGAAAGTGTTAATTATCCTGGCCTTGAAAGTAGCACCTATCACAAACTTGCAAAGAAATATTTGCGCAATGGTTTTGGTGCTGTATTGTCATTTACCTTACGGGGCACAAAACAACATACAGCGAAATTTGTTGATAGCTTAAAACTCATTAGTCACGTTGCCAATGTAGGTGATGCTAAAACGTTGATCATTCAACCTGCAGCCACAACCCATCAACAACTAAGTGATGAAGAACAAATTTCATCGGGCGTGTTACCAAACTTGCTTCGTATATCAGCAGGTATTGAACACATCGATGATGTAAAAGCAGATATACAACAAGCTTTTGCAAAAGTTTTTGAAGGAGAATTAGTGTCGTAAAATAAAAAATACAAACCTCCCCTCTCAAGAAGAAAGGGGTTGGAAGTGAGGTTATGGAGAAACACGATCAGGTATTTCATTACCAACAAACATTTGAGTTAGAGGCCGGAAATTCACTTTCTGGCTTTCAACTTAAATACACTACGTTGGGCAAACTCAACCAAGAACGCAACAACGTGGTGTGGGTTTGTCATGCCTTAACCGGTAGTTCTGATTTTACCGATTGGTGGAGTGCTTTATTTAATGAAGGTAAGTTCTTCGATCCTCGCGAATACTTTATTATATGCGCAAATGTATTGGGCGGATGCTATGGTTCAACAGGGCCGCTATCGCACAATCCTGAAACAGGAAAAAACTTTTATCATAGCTTTCCGAAATTAACGAATCGCGATGTTGTTCGCGCATTTGATTTGTTGCGTGCTGAATTAAATATTGAAACCATTCATACGCTGATCGGTGGATCACTCGGTGGACAACAAGTATTGGAGTGGGCAATACAACAACCTGAAGTTTTTAAACATATCATTCCAATTGCTACGAACGCCAAACACTCGCCTTGGGGCATTGCGTTTAATGAAGCACAACGCATGGCGATAGAGGCCGATGCAACCTGGAAAGAAAACGATCAGCGAGCAGGTTCAGAAGGATTAAAAGCTGCTCGTGCTATTGGTATGCTTTCATATCGTCACCACGATACATACGAGCAAACGCAGTCTGAAAAGAATAACGAAAAGTTAGAAGGCTATCGTGCTGCTACCTATCAACGCTATCAGGGTGAAAAATTAGCGAACCGGTTTAATGCATTTACCTATTGGAATCTTTCGCATATGATGGACAGCCAAAATGTAGGAAGAAATCGCGGAAGCATAAAGGCGGCATTGAAAACTATTAAGGCAAAAACATTGGTGGTTGGTATCGACACCGATATTTTGTTTCCATTAACAGAGCAAAAATTTTTAGCCGAAAACATTCCACATGCGCGACTTGATGTTATGACCTCACTTTACGGACATGATGGTTTTTTAGTAGAGTTCGAACAATTAAGTGAACATATTCGAAAGTTCTTCGCAGAAGAGTTGGTGAGTGTAGAGATTAAAACGAAGTAACAATATTCAAATGTTGCCGGTTTCCAGTTGCCGGTAACCAGAGACCGGCAACTGGCAACCTTTAAAATTTTAAACAACACTATCACCCATGTCATTCGAGACTAGCAAAACACAACATCGTCATCTTAAAATAGGGTTATTCGGATTTGGATGTGTAGGCCAAGGGTTATACCACGTGTTAGAAGAAACACCCGGCATTAAAGCTGAGATAAAAAAAATCTGCGTAAAGACTCAAAACAAAACCAGACCTTTTGCTGAAGATTTGTTTACGTTCAACAAAGAAGAAATTCTGAACGATCCTGAAATTGATGTGGTAGTTGAATTGATTGATGATACCAACGCAGCATTTGAAATTGTAAAAACTGCATTACAAAACGGAAAGGCTGTAGTAACGGCTAATAAAAAAATGCTGGCTGAACATCTTGAAGAAATCTATCAGCTACAACAGCAATATGGAAAACCAGTTTTGTATGAAGGATCGGTGTGTGGCAGTATCCCCATCATTCGTAATCTTGAAGAATATTACGACAACGATTTGCTTGCAGGTATAGAAGGTATTTTCAACGGATCAACCAACTATATTCTTACAAAGGTATTTGAAGAAAAGAAAAGCTATGCCGATGCACTTCAAAAAGCACAAGAGCTTGGCTTTGCTGAATCCGATCCAAGTTTAGATGTAAAAGGTTTTGATGCAAAATTCAAATTGGTTATTGCCATCATGCACACCTTCGGAGTTTTTGTAAAACCCGAAGATGTAATCAACATCGGCATTGACCGCATTTCTGATCTTGATTTAAAATTTGCGCGCGACAATAATTACGGAATCAAATTGATTGCCCGGGCATTTAAAATTGGTGGTCAGGTTTTCGGTTTTGTTGCTCCTCAGTTTATTGAAACGACACATCCACTATATGCTGTGCGCAATGAGTATAATGCTGTGCAAGTGCAAAGTGCGTTTGCAGAACAGCAACTGTTTGTAGGCAAAGGTGCCGGAAGCTACCCGACCGGTTCAGCCGTGCTAAGTGATATTTCTGCGCTCACGTATGATTATCGCTATGAGTATAAAAAGCTTCATCAACCACACGATCTGAAGTTTTCAAATAAAATTTTTATAGAAGCTTTTGTAAGCTTTGATTTAGGAACTTCCATTGCCATCAGCGACTTTGAAGAATTTCAATCGGGCTATGCAGCGAATGGAAAACAATACATGGTGGGGAAGGTAAGCCTTGAAAAATTAAATGCCTGGTCGCAGATTGAAGGAGTGGGTGTTATACTTGCTCCAAATGCGAAGCTAATCCCGGAAAAGGATACTGAATCAGTTAAAGAGCTGGCTGAGGCGTAGCCGTTATCAGTTAATTGTTATTTGTTAATCGTTTGCGGCTACCTAAATGACGTGGATCGCCAGGTTTCCCCAGAGTCTCGCGCCTTAGGGAATCAGCGGAATCACGAAGCGTTGAAAAAAATAGAACACTTTAATAATAAAGCGAACGTAAGACGGGATACGCATAGATGTTTTTTTTATATGGTTTCAAAGGGGATTTGATCGCAAAGCCAGAATTGTCTGACACGATTACAGTTTTTCATGGCAACGTGGTGTTGAAATTTAACTCTATTAAAAAGATACCGCAGACATCACTCAACGGTTTTGCGCATTTTAACCATTAACGCCTATCACAATGCCTCTTAAAAAACTACTTCTTTTTTGCCTTTTATAGAGGTAGGTCAATATATTTGTAGCTGTTAACTCTATTAACTATGGTCATTCTTTCTTCCATTGCCGCCTTCACGGTTATAATCCTGCTACTTGTTTTCATGCTGATTCTGGCGCAAATGAAGCTTGTGCAATCAGGCCCGGTTAAGATTGTAATCAATGGTGAAAAGACAATAACGGTTTCTGCCGGAAGTTCCCTCCTTTCTACTTTGGCAAATGAGAAAATATTTCTTCCATCAGCGTGTGGTGGTGGCGGCACATGTGCTTTGTGTAAGTGCGTAGTGGAAGAAGGCGGTGGCGATGTTCTACCAACGGAACAAGGACACTTAAGCCGTCAGGAAAAAAAAGAACACGTTCGTTTAGGTTGTCAGGTTAAGGTGAAACAAGATTTAACGATTCGCATTCCTAATGAGATTTTTGGTATCAAGAAATGGGAATGTGAAGTTGTTTCAAATTATAACGTATCAACTTTCATTAAGGAATTTGTTGTGCGACTTCCGGAAGGTGAAACGCTGAACTTTGAAGCTGGTGGATACATTCAAATTGATGTACCTACGCTTACAGCAGATTTCAGCACAATCAATATTGCTCCTCATCCTGAGTTAGGTCATAAGCCTGAAGTGTTTCAATCAGACTGGGATAAATTTAAGTTGTGGGGATTGAAGATGAAAAATGATGAGCCCATCTTCCGCGCGTATTCAATGGCCAATCACCCTGCTGAAGGTAATATTGTGATGCTCAACATTCGCGTTGCCACACCGCCTTGGGATCGTGCAAACAATAAATGGATGGATGTAAATCCAGGTATTTGTTCTTCTTATATTTTCTCGCGCAAGCCTGGCGATAAAGTAACGATATCTGGCCCTTACGGGGAATTCCATATTAATAAGACTCCGCGTGAAATGATTTACATTGGAGGTGGTGCCGGCATGGCGCCACTACGTGCTCAAATCTTTCATTTATTCCATACCGAGAAAACGAAACGAAAAGTTTCATATTGGTATGGAGGTCGCTCAAAGAAAGAACTTTTTTATGTTGATCAGTTCAGAAAAATTGAGAGCGAGTTTCCAAATTTTCAATTCAACATTGCCCTTTCAGAACCTCTACCAGAAGACAACTGGAAAGTGAAGAAAAGCTTAGACGATAAAGATGCTGATGGATACATTGGTTTCATCCATCAATGTTTAATGGATAACTATTTAAAGAATCATCAAGCACCCGAAGATGTTGAATATTACCTATGCGGACCTCCCTTAATGAACGCAGCGGTTTTGAAAATGCTTGACGGCATGGGCATACCAAAAGAGAATGTGAGGTTTGACGATTTCGGAGGATAAGTCATTTTTATTGAAATTGAATTTAAAAAAGGAGTGCTGATCAGCATTCCTTTTTTTTGTTGGTCAGACTTTCTATTTCTACATTAATATGTTTACGAATGCCTGCGATTTTGAAACTCAATACCTTATAAATTTTCGTTGCCGTATTTACTAAGGTAGTTCTCCAGTAAAATAATATCCTGATTTTGTTTTAAATAAAAATCAGCACTAACGTTAGTACAACTCCGGCTAAGGCAAAATACAATCCTTTTTTAAAAATACTTGTGCCGGGTAAAAACATCCAAAATGATGATACAACAAAAAACAAAAGCGACAACCCAAAAAATACATTAAGAAAAAATAAGGGGCTCTTCGTATCTGCCTTGTGGAGATGTTGAAGTTTATCAGCGAAATACGCCAACTCCATAGTTGAATAATTGGCAACACCCGATTTCGAATTATATGTACCCTGTTTAAAATGGATAATCTCCCCTTCTTCCGTTTCAACCTTAAGGTTTCGAATTCGCAATTCTTTACCTAATTCTTCACTACTCAAGTTTGGCTTTAATTGTTTTTCAAATTGTTTCTCACTTTTTAAAAAATCAGTATCTCTGAAAATCAATGTGATGCCACTGATGGAATAGACGGCCATGATTCCCGCCAGGAAAAAGCCCAGGTAACGATGATAGACCCGCATATTGTTTGTATTGCTCATATACTTTATTGGTTTTAAATTTTTGTGTGTTGATCTTCTTTTCTGCGGTAGTTAGACATTCAAACTTCTTCCTTAATTCCAAACTAACTAAAAATATTTGAGATCATGTATGCCAATCTTTAAATGTATTTACGGGTGCTGCCCAAAAATTTAAATTAAATTCTTCCTGGCCGGGAATAAAAAGAGAATGAAGGCTGTCTAATGAGAAAACAAAATATGAAAACATCCATCAGCATATTTTTAGCAACCATAAATAAAATTGTGCAGCCCGACAGTTCGCAAGCAAAGCAAATACAAGCCATTACTTCTTGGGTAGCGGCACAAATTGATTCTGTAGAAAGTAAGCCAATCAAAAAATGAGCAATGTTTTAGATTCTGTGAAGAGTCAGTTGAGACCGATTATTACTGCGGAGCAACAAAAACGTCTGGATCATTTTGATGCCAACGTGAAAAAAAAGTGGAAAGGAAGAGGTAAACCAAAACATTGAATATTGTAATTCAACCTATTCATGCTTAGGTGTTGTATTTCTAATGCTAAGAGAAGTAATGAATCTGCATCCGCAAGAAACCTTTTCGAAGTCGCGAGAGCCTTGGGCTAGTTGGATCAGGGATAGATTGCTGAATCAGCGGACGCTGAAAATCATGAGGGCACAAGCGGATGCTTGCGCCAGATGGGTGAGTAAAGTTACTTGCAGAACTTATGATAACAAGATGAACCCGCATATGATTTATATACAGTGTTGTGTGCCGTACTATTAGGACAAATTCTTTATTGACAAATTATGGAAGCGTGTCTTGCTATCTGCTGCCACTTGCCTCTTTTCTTCATCCAGATATTTGTAAATCGTCTTGTATAAATCTGTCCTGCCTTGGATCCTGGAATGTCTTTTCTAGAAACAAAGGTTTCGTATCCCATTGTAATTACAACATCTTTTTGAAATTGCATTTGTTCAATCACTCTTTCAAAAGTGCTATAGTCAATCATTCCCGATTTTTGAGTCTGAAGAACGATGTTTCGGTTGCCTGAAATATTGTTTCGGGGATTGTTAACCAAAAATTCAGGTGCCCAAACTTGCTTGAGCGTACTAGTGTCCGCTTTTAGAATTGCCATCACAACAGCTTGTTCCAATTTTCTTATTTCAACTTCTATTTTTGCTGTGGTTTGTCCATTTGTCAAAAGAGTTGATGTTAGAAAAGCGATTAAAAAAAAGGATTTTTTCATATTAATACTGCTTTCGTGGTTAATTCATTTTTTTAATGTCTTGATGTGTAATGTTGCCCTTTTACCTGTTTGTATCACCCACAGTTATGTCACAAGGAAGAATATGCAACTGATAGAAAACTTTTACCACCTCCAAAACTTGATGTTCCTGTTAGGAAGTATGACACACAAAAATTGTATATACGCAATGTTACCCAATCCATATATTGTATGAAATCGAAGTTAAAGGTAAGTTCTCACTATTACAAGATTATACAATCCCACGCTATGCATACCTTACAACCTATTGCAATGCACGGGTGTCTAAGCACAAAAGATTTAAATATGAAAAAACTAGCGTCTCTTTTCCTGATTATACTTTTGGTCAATACTGCTTTTAAATGTGAATCGCCTGCGCCTGTAGAACCGGGAGATACGGCCGCAACGTGTGAGAATTCGGAGTGGCTAAAAACTATTATTGCCAATGCAAAAGAAAGTGGAAATAAAGGTGAGGTAATTCAATATCAATATCATGGCGAAAAAGTATTCTCCATTAATACGTGTGTTGGTTGTGCAGATGCCATGACCGTTGTTTTAGATTGTGCGGGTGAAACAAAATGTCAGTTTGGAGGAATTGCTGGTTTCAATACCTGTCCAGATTTTGAAGACAAAGCAACAAACAAAAAAATACTGTGGTCTAACTAATATTAAGCAATTTCAGGAATCTCCATCTTTACAGTAGTACCTCTACCTACTTCTGATTCAATCGTAATTTTTCCCTGAAGTTTTTCAATCGTTTCTTTTACAATATAGAGACCAAGACCAGAGCCGGCTCCATCATCCGTTGCACGATAAAACATTTTATAGATGTTAGGTAAGTGATCTTTCTCTATTCCTTTACCATTGTCTTGTATCGCCAACGTAACACCATGATCCTGAATATCAACATCCACATGTATTACAGGATCTTTTCCGTTTCGGTATCGAATAGCATTTGAAATGATGTTGTTCAAAATAACTTTCAGGCGCCAGCGGTCTGAGTAAAATGGTTTCTCCTGCCGAACATGCACTACCTTTTCTACCGGCTTACCCGTGCTGGTTGCAAAGCGTAACTGATTAAAGGTTTCTTCAATTAGCGGTTCAAAAAGAATTTCTTCTCGCTTTACTTCCAATCTGGAGTTGCGCGATTGATCCAGAATTTCTTTAATGAAATTATCTTGTTGCAAAGCGCTCTTATGTACCATGTCGAGATACAAATCTTTCATCGAGCCATCGGTATCTTTCTTCGCCAAATTTATCAGTCCCAAAACAGAAGCAATGGGTGCACGTAAATCGTGCGAGACACTATAGACAAAGTTGTCAAGCTCTGTGTTTCGTTTGCTTAATTCATGGTTGGTCTGATGCAGTGTTTCTTCAGCCTTATTTCGAATGGCAATTTCTTCGTTCAATTCTTTTGTGCGTTCAAGAACAATACCTTCCAGATTAAAATTGAATTCCGTTAATTTAAGCTGAGCTTCTGCGCGTTCCTTTACCGTTGCTGAAAGAATAATGGTGGAGGTACTCAGCACGCCAATAAAAATCTGAAGCAGCAGCATGGAGTCGTACGATTGAACCAACACAAATGGACCATTACCTGTTATGGTAATATAAATTGCAAATAAAGAAGTGACCAGAACACCGGCAATGGCAATCATTAAATCAAAACGAAACGCAAGCCACAATAAAAATGGAATTACCAGAAAAGGAAGAGAATGCTCGAGCGTTGGCCGAAGATAGTCTACTTGCAACAGACCATAAATACACGCAATGAATCCAAGAAAAATTCCGACCTCCACGCCTTTCTCAATCGAGAATTTATAATTATGCTTTTGTGCAATGGCGAGCACAAAAGGTGTGAACAATAAAATGCCGACAACATTTCCTACCCACCAAGAAAAACCCGTACGCAATATATTTTCAAGTAGCCCGACATTATTGAAGTACAATGTTAACGTACCCACGCCTGCACCAACAAAACACATCAGCATCGTTACAAATAAAAACCGAAATGCATTCTTCGTATTTTTAAATGGATACCTATCCTTAATCCAACCCTTTACTAAGTAATTTCCCATAACCGCTTCGAGCGTACTGCCTATGGCAATCATACTACTAATCGTAATAATGGTTTGTGCGGGTAAGCTTGGTGCATTCCAATAGGCCATAATGTTTGCCACCAACGCACCAATTGTAATGCCCGGCCATGAAGATCTCCCCAATAAAATAATCAATGCAAAAGCGATTCCCGAGGGAGGCCAGGTAGGTAATGCGTTGTTATGTTCAAACGCTAAAAAATAACCCAGCCGGGCGAACACATAATAAAGCAAAGCAACCCCAACAATTTTGAGGTCAACTCCATACTTAAGTGGTAGTTTAAGGTTCATAAATAATCAGCTCATTATCAAGTAAATATAGAATCGAAATTCGCTCTATCCAACTTTTAAAGAAAGAGGTATTGTTTCGACAGTCCAGTAGACGATTTTAGAGGTTAATCCACTTTTTTACGTTGATCAATTGAATGCTTTAACTGCGAAAATCATATTTTACAATCTATTGCAGCGTGTTGTACATGAACTGAAAATCCTATCTTCACGAAGATTTTTATCGCCCTATGGATCTTACTATTCTCTTCTCACCTATTGATGAATTGCTTTACGCAGACATTACTTCATCATCTTCTTTTTATAAAAACATTCGCGCGTTTACAGAAAAAATGCCAGACTACAGAGGCGCGCACATTGCAATCTTCGGTGTGAAGGAAGAGCGTGGAACAATTTTAAATGCAGGAACTGCTTCTGCTCCCGATGAAATTAGAAAAAAATTATACAACCTTAAAAGAGGGATAGGCTCCAACCACATCGTTGATCTAGGAAATCTAAATGCAGGACATGATCTTGAAGAAACGTATGTGCGCATCAGTGAGGTTTGCAGAATGTTATTAGAACATAATGTACTTCCGGTTATACTTGGTGGATCACAGGATTTGGACTATGGACAATACGCGGCTTACGAAACAATGGATAAGCTGGTGAGCCTACTTAACGTAGATGCGTTTCTCGATCTGGATGAGAAAAAAGAATCGAGCGCAAGTCAGCATCACATCCATAAAATTTTACTTCACGAGCCCAATTTTCTTTTCAGTTATACACATCTCGCGTATCAAAGTTATTTAATCGATCCGCTCTCTATTGCAATATTAGAAAAATTGTACTTCGAAGCATTTCGAATTGGGGAGATGCGTACCAATATGAAAGAAATGGAACCCACCATTCGCAATGCCGATATGGTATCGTTTGATGTTACCGCCATTCGTTCCTCCGATGCTCCGGGAAATAATCGTGCGCAACCTTTTGGTTTAACTGGCGAAGAAGCGTGTCAGATTTGTTGGTATGCAGGGCTTAATGAAAAGTTAAGTTCCATCGGATTTTACGAATACAACCCTCAGGCTGATGATGCACAAAAGAAAACTGCTTCGGTAGTAGCGACCATGGTGTGGTATTTTATTGAAGGATATTATCATCGCAAGAACGATCAAAATTTTAAGAGCAATGACTTCTTAAAATATTCGGTATCAATGCCCGTGAAGCCAGAAGTAATTACCTTTTACAAAAGTAAGCTGAGCGAAAAATGGTGGATGGAAGTGCCCTACCCCAACGGCCGAGAACGCTATTCACGAAACAGCATTGTGCCTTGCAGTTATGGCGATTACCAAACGTCAATTAAAGGCGAAGTACCTGAGCGTTATATCAGCACGATTGCGAAACTGATTTAGATATTAGTTGTTCGTTGTTTGTTGGTAGCGGCAAATCACTTTACATTATTTGTTGCAGAATACGTGTTCGCCTTTGTTTGCAAAAAAGTTGATTGGTATTTTCTCCGTGCATACGTTTAAGTGAAATGCATTACAATACATTGTTCAACTGCTCCTTTATCTTTTCTAATTCTTCCTTCATCGTTACCACATGCTTTTGAATGTTGGCATCATTTGCTTTGGAGCCTACGGTGTTTATTTCGCGGCCAATCTCTTGTGCAATAAATCCAAGCTTCTTTCCATTGCTTTGTGATTCGCGAAGAATTTGAGAAAAATAATCAAGGTGAGATTTGAGGCGAACTTTTTCTTCATTGATATCGAGCTTCTCGATGTAGAAAATAATCTCTTGCTCCAAGCGATTGGTATCGTATCCTTCTTCACCAAAAAAAGTAACGATATTACCTTTCAGTTTTTCGCGTATGCGTTCTGCTCGTTTAGGATCAAGCACTTCCACGTTTTTCAATTCGCTTGCAATTACACCAATGCAATCATGTAGCATTTTTTCCATTACACTTCCTTCTGTCTTGCGGAAATCCTGACACTTCGAAATCGCTTCTTCCAAACCAGCCCTTACTCTTTTCCATTCTTCATCGTCACCAGTTTCTTTTACATTACCTTGAATGACATCAGGTGAATTAAGTGCCAATTCAAAAAGTCGATCGTGAGGAGCAGATACCGTATCGGCAAGTTTTTTTAATTCATTGTAGTAAGCCGTAAATAATTTCTCGTCATACGATTGCTTTACGGTTGAATCGCCATGGCGCAAATATTCTATAGCAAGTGAAACTTTTCCGCGCTCCAATTTCTCACTCACTAAATTTCGCACTTCAATTTCTTTATCCGCAAAAATTTTAGGAAGTCGTAAACTAAGATCTAAAAACTTTGAATTAAGACTTTTGATTTCTACGTTAATCTGTACTTGGCCATCATCAATATTCGATTGGCCAAAACCTGTCATGGATTTTATCATGTATAATTCGTTCTGCTTTAAATTGAAAAGTGAAGCGCAAAATACAAAATCACAATTACATACTAGGAAGAATAAGGATCAGACTTCTATTTTAGAAATCAAAACCAATCGTTAAATAAACACGAGGCTTTTGTACTTGATAATTTTCAACTGGCCAGGCAAGATCGCCTTTTATATAGTAGCCAAAAAGTACGGTTCGAACACCAGCGCCATAACTATATAGCCAGGGGTTTAGATAATTCTTAATATCAATTTTAAAAGGCCCATTCACAATTTCTGAAATACTAACGCTATTGTTATTGCCAGATCCAAACGGAGGTTTGCCACTCCAACTCGTGCCTATATCATAAAAGCCTATAAACATAAGGTTCTTCAAAAAATTTGACGTGATAGGAGCACGTGATAACGCTCGAACGATTGGAATGCGCAACTCGACACTACCCATCATTACACTATTTCCGAATAAGGTAGAAAGATCAAACCCACGAAGGTTGGTAGCATACTCTACAAAAAGTATATCTTGATTTTCCCCTTCAGTACCTAATGGATTGGGTTGTCCTTCGCTGGTTCTTCCACCAACCTGAGTAGTACTATAGAACCAACCGTCCATACCGCCCAGCAAATATTTCTTTGGTGCATTTCCAAAATATGTTCCGGCATAGCCGCGCGCAGCAATCACAATTTCTTTATAAATTTTTTGGTAGTGACGAACATCAATTGACGCCTGACTAAAACTTAAGTCTGCATTGTTTATGCCTTGATGATGCTGAAAAGATATTTTACCGCGCGTACCTTCAATTAAATTCAAGCCAGTGGAAATTGAATTATCGTAAACCAATTCTGACTTAATACCTGCGTAAAAATTATTTTTCGGTACATCCGTTACAGGTATGGTAGGAAAATCTGTCTCTCCTAAAGACACTGAGCGGGCAGCCTCCGCAAAAGGTTTTAATGTAAACCGTAATCGATCTGAAATAGGAATAGAGGCACTTACTTCAATTCTATTCAACGAATACTTAAACGACTTACTATTGGGATCTCGCTGTGGCACAGTTTCCCAACGAATTGCTTTTCTATCATAGCGCACACTAAAATCAATAAACGAAGGAAGGTATTGGAATTCTAAATAGACATCGCCACCTTTTAAATTCAATGGCGTGTACAATCCGCCATTGATTCTATAATTTTCAAGCATGTCATTCATTTGGGTTTCGAGTTGAATTCCGAAACCTCTCATATTGTCAATGACAAAAGATGTAACCAGATTATCGGCACTGAACTTTGGCTCATAGGGAAACGGCCCTTTTATGCGGCTCTTGTCATTCGCCTTTTTGTATCGGGATAAAAACGATTCCGTTGGCTTGGTGGGCTTTGCTATATCATCTTCAAAAACATAATTATCAGTATTAACGCTTTGCTCTTTCTTTACCGGTGCTTGAACAATTACTGTATCGCCATTTACAAGTTGTTGTTTAGAAGAAAGTGAATCAGGAATTATTTCTGCATCTTGTTCTTCTTTCGCTTCTTTCAATCGACTGTTCAGCAACTCTTTTACACTCATGTTCTTCGGCTCATCTTTCTTTCGCTTTTCGCGAATAACGCGCGCCTGTTGCAACTGCTTCCGCATAGTGGCCGGAGTAAATACTTGCTTGTTGGTTGTGAAGTCACGACTCACAAAAATATTTTCTCTTAAATCTTTTAAGGTTACCCACGCCATCATATTATTGGCGTAGTTAAGATCGTAGGATTGAATACTGGAAGAAAAATTTGTAATCTGGGTGTAAATACCGGTTGTGCGATTAAACTTAAAAAGATTAACAATGCCGCGCTGATCTGTGAGGTATAAAAAATTATTGTCGTCAATGGCAACGGGCATCACATCTTTACTTACAGTATTGGTAACGCGGGTTAATTTTAAATTTGTGCTATCGAGATCATAGATGAATAAATTATAGACATCTGATAACTGTTGAAATTGCGGCTTGACAACACTGCGTAACGTATCATTACTTCGATTAGAACTAAACACAATTCGATTTGTATTTGGAATAAAACTTGGATCCAGGTCATCGTACAAATCATTTGTTAATCGCTTAACACGATCGCGCTTTGTGCTCAGCAAAAACAAATCACTCTTTCCATCAAAGTCGGCACTCATTATCATGAGTCTACCGTTGCCTGAAAAATCAAAACTCCGAACGTTACTAAATTTTTCGAGTTCGCGCGGTATTTTGGTGCGGGTAACTAAATCATAAAGCCAGAAAACATACTGTCCATATTTTACTGCAATTACGCCCAACGTGTTAGCGTCCGACCAGGCAATAATCGGTTGGCGATAGTCAACACGCTGCCCAATAACTTTGCTGCCACCTGAAATAATTTTCTTCTCTCTTCCAGTTTCCAATGATCGAACGGTGACAACGTATCGACCACGATCATTTTCTGCATACGCAATGTTGCGACCATCAGGACTAATCTTTATGGTTGTGAATTCTGTTGTACGATTGTCTTG
>JBBRFY010000062.1:0-19636 GCA_038241205.1 Cytophagales bacterium | reverse complement strand
GGATTTACACAAGCCGTAATGTTGGATATACGAAAGTATGGCATCAAGGTAACGACAATTATGCCGGGATCGGTGGCTACTAATTTTAATGATCATGTTGTGTCGGAAGCAGATGCATGGAAAATTCAACCTGAAGACATTGGACAAATGGTTGTGGATTTACTACAAATGAATCCAAGAACATTACCTAGTAAAATTGAAGTTCGGCCTACCACACCAAAATAATAATTGAGTTTTTTAGCAACCGGTAATCAATTTACAACTCAGCGTTAAACCTTATTCTTTGTGTCGATAACGATGGTGACAGGACCATCATTAGTCAGTTGTATTTTCATATCGGCACCGAACGTTCCGGTTTGAACTGGCTTGCCTAAAACGAGCTCTACTTCTTTTATAAACTTTTCGTACAGCGGAATGGCTATATCAGATTTAGATGCTTTTAGGTAAGAAGGGCGATTACCTTTCTTCGTACTCGCTTGCAATGTAAATTGACTCACTACAATAACATCACCACCAGAATCTTTTACGCTTACATTCATAATACCCTCTGCATCATCAAAAATGCGCAGGTTAATAATTTTGTTTGAGAGCCATTCAATATCCTCCGCGTTGTCAGCGTCCTCTATACCCACAAGCACCACAAGTCCGTTGCTGATCTTTGCTTTTATAGATTTATCAATTTCTACTGCAGCTTCTAATACGCGTTGGATTACTGCGATCATGCACTCAGGTATTTTAGTGTGTTAGTATTTTAGTGTTTGGGTGGGGTTTCAAAATCTTATGCTTAAGATTGACTTAAACAATTAAACATCTATATACCCAAGCAACTAATTACTTTTAATCAACTGAAGCTCATTTGATTCATGAACGAATTTTCCGTTTTCCGTTATTGATGACGCAAAATCAAGCATGGACTTCGCTACCTGATTACCTTGAATACCTTTGTACTTGTTCGGAATCAAGAAACCAAAAATCTTGTAAATTATTTTCGCAGCATCTTCACCACTTCTTTTCTCTTTGCGTTCGCCCAAAAGTAATGACGGACGAAAAATGTGATAGCGGTCATACCCAACTTCACCAATGGCTTCTTCTACTTTTCCCTTAATTTGATTGTAATAAATCCCCGATGTTTTATTCGCACCAAGAGCAGATACTAATAAATATTGTGTTGCACCTTGCGATTTACAAACCTTGGCAATCTCAACGGGGTAATCATAGTCCACTTTCTTGAATGCATCTTTGGATCCGGCTTGTTTCATTGTTGTGCCTAAGCAACAAAATACATCGTCAGTTTTAAAATGAGAATATTGCTCGGTCATCTTATCAAAATCAACAACTATGTTTTCCAACTTTGAATGTTGGAAATGTAACGGTTTGCGTGTAATTGCCTTTACCAGATTATACTCATCACTTTCCAACAACAGTTGAAGAAGATGTTTGCCAATCAATCCGGTAGAGCCGGCAATCAATGCAGTTTTCATTTCGTGACTTTAGGTTAGTGGTAGAGTTGTGCCACCGCTCATAGTGGTGGCACAACTCTTATCTTAAAACACCTGATAAATTTCTTTCTTCAATTCAGACAGCGCATGCGCAATTGGATCAACAGTCTTGATAATTGACTTCTCAAAAATCTTCTTCGATAAATTCAAGCTGGTAGATTCGGGCGTCATCTCGGTGGCCGCTTCGTTAATCATCACGATCAAATCTTCCTTTGAATTCTTGATCATATTCCAAACCTCCTCGCTGATGTAGATCTGTTGTGAAGCATTGTGATTGTATTCATTTCTAATCTCGGCCAACAATAGCTGATGAAACTCGCGGGCAGGCATGCCAGCTGCATTCAATCTCATTAAAAGATTTTGAGGTGCCATGCGTTCAAGAAAAAGCGTCATGCGCTCGTAGGCCTGTAAGCGATTTGGTAAAACCGTTTCAATACATTTGCCCCGGACTTCCAATTTCTTAATGTCGATTTCGCGTTGAACGAACAAGCGTACCACCAAATACATGGCATAGAGCACAACCGCAGCCGGTACCAAAATTTTTATAAACTCAATCAGAGCATCCATAGAATTAATTTGAAATTAAATATGTTCGAAATTTAGATAATTTTAAAGGCAATTTAGCCGATTTAGAAATGTTTGACTCCCTTCAGCCCGTAACCATTTCAGCCCGCGCGCTAAACGAAATCCGAAAGATCATGCAAACCAAAAATATTCCGAATGAGTATGGTTTGCGTGTTGGTATTCGCGGTGGCGGATGTTCAGGCGTTTCGCTCATCATTGGCTTCGATAAAAAAAAGGAAACTGACATTGCATACAATGTGGTTGATGTGCCTGTTTATGTTGACAAACGCCACACGATGTATTTAATTGGCAAAGAAGTAGATTTCTTTGAAGGCGAGGAAGCGAGGGGGTTTATGTTTGTGGATGGGAAGAGTGAAAAGTAATATTTCCACGAATTCAAGAATACCTTCTACAACTTATCACGCGTTAAGGATTGTGGAAGCATCAGCAGAAAGGGAAGTGCCTTTGAATAATCCAACGTTTCATATTCTAAATCCAGCAGTCGAATGTTATTGTAATAGGTTTGGTGATGGGTGTAATAGTTTTTCTCTGATTGGATGAGCCAACCTTTCTCGCCCAGTTTTTCTGCCAGAAACCATTTCTCAAGTAGCCTTGCTGTTCGTCCATTGCCATCATCAAATGGGTGGATCTTCACAAAAACCAAATGCAATAAAGAAGCAAAGAAAAATATTTCCTGAACAGACAACTGCATGCTCATCAGCGAATCAAGATCACTGTAAAGTTTTTCTAATTCAACCTGAACGAGCTGAGGTGAAGCGGCTACATATTCAATTTTACCATCGGAAGTAGTTACATACATGTTGCCTGTTCGGGTTTTACCTTGTCTTGCTTCTGGTAAAATATGTTTTGTGAGCATCTTTTGGATTAAAGCAATATTGTCTCCATTACATCTCTCTGTTTTGGCAAATTGATAAGCATTGTAGAGATCATCGATTTTACGAGTATAGTCAGGCAAAAATTCTATACCGAAGCGTTTGTGCTTTACATACGAATCTAGCTCAATATTTTCCCCTTCAATTTTTGAAGAAAATACAGCTGACACAGAAGTATAAAAACTAAATACATCAATGGACAGTTCGCTTTCGGTTAATTGCTCATAGCTTTTTAGGTATGAATCGGGTATACTTCCGCAATACTTTTTTAAAAGAATGATTGGCATTATTTTTAGATTCATTTCTTAGCTATCAAGTATGAATTTCTACCAAATCTACCGAATAAAGTTTCGGATTTTAGAATATGAGTTGGTTGTCATTAAAGCGATTTTGCTTTTTCACTATTTAATACGTCTTCGTCATATCACTCGGAATGCAGATAATAAAATCAGCGGTTTTCTTATTGACACCTTCCAGTTTATCAATTGAAGCTTGCTCAACAGAATGAATGGTGACAATGTTGAGATTCGGAGTGACCTTCTTTAAGTACAAATAAATACCTTCAAAGTTTTGAGAATGATAGGAGCCGTGATAATGAACGAATACTGATTTCTTGTTTTGTAAAATGAAGTGTGCCATGGTTGCATCTTTCACCGCTTGTGATCGCGCCATGTTTTCGGCACTTCCGTTTGTACTGTGTCCGCCCATGGAAACAATCATACTTTTATAACCAGGCAATTCAAGATCGATGGCAATGGGCAAGGGTGCAATCCATTTTTTTGCTTCATCGGGTAAAGTATTGAGAGCATCAATACCTTTACGATAAACTAAATTGGCGTATCGTCTTGGCACGTTGGTGGCAACTACCTTTACCTTATTTGCTTTTGCAAATTCAACCAAGGGTTTGTAATCGTTTTTGTAATTGTCCCATACTTTGGATTCGCTGAGTAAATATTTTTCTTCAATAATTCCATTTACATACTCATCCAATACAATTTGGTCATCGGCTTCAAACATTTCCATGCCAATGGTTACATCGTTATGTTGTGAATAAACATCTTTTAAAATCTGAAGTTCCAACCAATGGTCAATAGAATTATCATGAAGTTCGCCCACCAAAATAATATCAGCTTTGTCTAATGCCTTTATCATCTTATCATAATCAACTGATTTACCGTCTCTGGTAAAAATTGTGTAGGCTGGTTTATCTTGGGCGAACGTTGTTGTGCATAAAAACAGGAACACAATGAGTAATCTTAATTGGTTTGGGTTAGACCTCACCCCCGGCCCGTCTCCGGAAGAGAGGGGTGACTGTATTTGCTTTTTTTTTGCTGACTCTCCTTTCATGTGCTAATTCAAAATTTCAATTTAAAATACTCGGAGGAAGAGAGGGGTGACTGTATTTGCTTTTTTTTACTGACTCGCCTCTCATGTGCTACTTCAAAATTTCAATTTAAAATACTCGGAGGCCTTTCATGTGCTGCTTCAAAATTTGTATTTAATATTCCGAGGAAGAGAGGCGCGACTGACTTTGTGATATTGGCGCCTTGCAACGGGGCATCTATATATATGGCTATTAAAAAGTACATCGCATTAGATTTTTTAAACAGATCTTTTTTTTGTTAGGCTCACAATGGCTTTTCTACATTTACCACCAATGGGTGGATTCAGTTTTGCAATTCGCAATTCAATTGAACTAACAGCGGGCATTGATGCGAGTACGTCAACTGCAATTTTTTCTACAATGGTTTCCAATAATTTGGATGGCTGCTCCATTTCATCTTTCACCAATTTGAAAAGGGTTTCATAATTTACAGTGCCTTCCAACTCATCGTGCTGAGCGGCTTTTGCAAAATCAGTTTCAACAGCAATGTCTACTTCAAACCAATTTCCGGATTCCCGCTCATGCGGATAGACACCATGAAAAGCATGGAACTCTAGACCTTCGAGGGCAACTCTTCCCATTATCCGATTTCGTCAAAGAAAGATTTCTGAACTTTGCGAGTAGAGGTTTCTACCAACATGGTTTGTTCTTCCAACACAATTTCTTTTTCAGTAACGATTGATTTGCGTGAAAGCTCAAACTCTAAATTCGGGAAAATGGCTCTGCGTGTTTCGCGCTTTGCCATTGCCAAATGTTTTTCAGGATCGAATGTATTGGCAGTGTTGCGTGTGCGCTCAACGTGTTCTAATGCATCGCTACCTAAGCGCTTTAATTCGCTCAGCAATGTATCGCGCGATGATTCAATTTTTTTATAATTATCAACCATTGCCTTTAAGCGATCTTCCATCTCGGCCAAAATTTCTTTTGCCCGCATGTCTGATTCTTCAATGGTATCTTTTGCTTTCGATTTAGCTTCATTGATCATGGCATCGGCTTTGAACTGCGCCTCCCGCAAATATAACTCACCAGATGTACGCGCTTGCTCAATAACATTCGCACCCGTGTCTTCTGCTGTCTTTAACGTTCTAAACAAGGAGCTCTCTACTTCACGAAGTTTTGCTACCTCACGCTCTGCGGTTTCGAGGCGAATGCGATGTTCTCTATTTTCATCCAAAATCTTTTCCCATTCTTGCGAAAGACTTTGCAGAAAGGCATTGACTTCGTCTTTCTCATACCCTCTGAAATTTTTCTCGAAGGTTTTTTGTCGGATTTCAAGCGGTGTTACTCTCATGATATTACAAGTTTAAAAAATGATATTCCAGGTTGATATCGTTCGGTCATCGCTGGCACTCAGCAATTGATTTTGAAAAGAAGTCCATAATACCTTGTTGACAGAAGTGCCGTGCCCTGCGTGTCGGGACTTATCAATTACCTTCAGCAGCTTCAACTCTTCGGTGCTCCAAACCTTAATGGACTTATCCATGCTACAAGTTACAAAATGTTTGCCATCTGGGCTAAAATCGAGGTGATTTATCGCAAACAGGTGCGCAACAATCTCGGTAACCTGAATGTAATCAGCCTTCACATCCCACACTTTTATGCGTGCATCGCGCGAACCACTGAAGAGAAAATTTCCATCAGGTGAATAACGAATAGTGAACACCGAATTAGTATGTGCTGCCCATTCCTTTTTCAATTTCATATTTTCAAAATCAAAAATACGGATAGAATTATCGCTATAACCTACTGCAATTTCCTTCCGCTTTCGATGTAAGGCAATACACCTGGCACTTTTTTCTAATGGCGATGTTTGCTGAGTAACATTCAATCGTTTTAAATCAACTTTCATTACAACGCCCTCGCCTGTGGCTACAAATAAATAGTCGTTATACGATTGGATATCGAAGATGGCGGCCTTGGTGAGTTGTACGGAAGCAATCTCTTTTTTGTTTTTCCAATCCAAAAGATGAATGCCCTCATAGTTATGACCCGCAATGAGTAAATCATTTTCAGAATGATAATGCAAAGCATAAATGGAGTTGGGTAATTTGGCAATGAGTTCTGCTGTCTCCGTGTTTTTCAAATCCCACATTACCACCATACCATCGCCTGCCGCGGAAAAAAATCGGTGAGGCTCGTTCGATTTTGCTAGTGTATAAACACAATCTTGATGACCGGTTAAAGTCTGGAGTTTAGAAACCTGAACGTTTGACATGTATGACGATAAACTATGTGAAAGTTTTAACTTTCGGCAAAGTTAATCATTATGCCGCTTGAAAAATTAGTTGTTGAATTAGGGCGCACCTGGGCATTGTGGCGAATCGAAGAACAGGAAGAAACGCTGGCAAAAATGTTGTCGTCTTTGGAAGAGGTATCGGATAGTATTACTAGTCCGCAGAAGCGGTTAGAATGGTTGGCCGGTCGCGTATTAGTAAAAGAAGTAATGGAAGCAATGGACTTGAACTTTCAAGGTATTGTTAAAGATGATTTTGGAAAACCTTACCCGGTTGGATATGATTATCAAATTTCGTTAACTCACTCGTTTCCATTTGTGGCGGTACTGTTAGATAAATACGAATCAGTAGGTATTGATTTAGAGCAACCGAAAGAAAAACTATTGCGCATCGCTTCGCGAATTCATAACGTTGACGAAGTGAACGATGCTGGCACTGATATTATAAAACATTGCATTTACTGGTGCGCCAAAGAAACCCTTATAAAGATTTATGGAAAGAAGGATTTGATTTTTTCCGAGCACATGAAGATACTTCCGTTTACGCGCAAAAAGGAAGGTAATATCATTGGAAAGATTATTGTAAACGATATGGAAAGGGTGATACCTTTATACTATCGGGTTACACCTGAGTTTGTTTTGGTTTTTAATAGAAGAAGGGAGTGAGCCTCATCCGGCCTTTGGCCACCTTCTCCGAAGGAGAAGGAAACATGTGAGGCCGAGAAGTTTTTAGAACTGAGTTGAAATTGAAGTTTAAAATATTCATTATGAAAAAACTATTTATTATTTTTTTGAGTTTGATTTCTATTTCGCTTACAGCGCAAGTGCCAAACTTTACGCTCACCAATGTATTGAATGGCAAATCCATTTCGTTGGATACTTATCCCTCTTGCGCAGGCGTTGTGATTGTGTTTACAACCAATGCTTGTCCGTATGACGAATACTATAGAACGCGCCTAACCAATATTTCCAATAGTTATCAGGATAAAGTTCCGGTACTTTTAATCAACTCCAGTGTAGATGCAGCCGAGTCAGTTGACAACATGAGCAAAAAAGCAAAACAGGTTGGATTTACCATTCCGTATCTCGCAGATAAAGATCAAATCGCAATGCAAAATTTGGGAGCAACAAAAAGCCCACAGGTATTTTTATTAAAAAACTCGGGCGGAAAATTTTCAGTGGTGTATAGTGGCGCTATTGATGACAATGCCCAAGTAGAAAAAGATGTACGTCACTCCTATTTAAAAGATGCCATTGATATTATGCTTACCAATCAAAAAATTGAAACTGCTGAAGTGAGGCCAGTGGGATGTGCATTGAGGAAAAAATAATTGTATTATGTACGAGGGACGATTTACGAAGTGCGATTTCCAGATTCATTGTAAATCGCAACGTGAGTAAAATTGTATATCGAAAATTGAAAATCGAAAATTGTCTTGGAGTCTATTAAAGTTTTTCTCAAGTTGCCAATACTATTCTATGAAAGACACTGAACTTAAAGCGCTTGTTTCCCTACTCGAAGACGATGATACACAAATCGTTTCGCACGTGGAAGAAAAAATACGTTCACTGGGTACGCCTATCATTCCGTTTTTAGAACAAGAGTGGGAAGGTAATTTCAATCCGCATGTGCAACGAAAGATTGAAGATATTATTCATGTTCTTCAATACGAATTAGTAAAAGAGCGTACAAAATCTTGGTACGAAAGTGAAGAGCAGGATTTGCTTACTGGTCTTTGGCTAATTGCTACCTATCAATATCCTGATCTTGAATTAATAAAACTAAAGCAGGAACTCGAACAAATATATTATGATACTTGGTTGGAATTTAAACCTGAGCTCTATCCATTCGAACAGGTTAAAGTAATTAACAGCGTACTGTTTAATAAATTAAAATTTGGTGCGAACACAAAAAATTTTCATTCGCCAGGAAATTCAATGATCAACACGGTGTTGGAAACCAAACGAGGTAATCCGATTACACTTAGCGTAATCTACATGTTGGTGGCGCAAAAATTAAAGCTTCCTATTCACGGAGTAAATCTTCCGAATCTTTTTGTACTTACTTATAAAGATGAACGCCACGCCCAGTTTTACATCAATGTATTTAACAAGGGATTAATTTTTTCGAAGCAGGATATCGAGAACTACATTAACGAATTACATTTAGCACCACAGCCTTCTTTCTTCGAGCCGTGTTCAAGCCTTGAAATTGTGAGACGCGTTTTCCGAAATTTAGTTATGTCGTTCGACAAGATGGGAGAACATGCGAAAGCGGAAGAAGTGAAAGATCTGCTCCTCATTATTGCCGATGGTGCGGATTTAGGGGTTTAGATTTTAGAGGTTTTGCCAGCAACGCTTACGGAAAATTTTGCACTGTGGTTGAATCGGGAATAAGAGTGAAATAAAAGTAGATAAATTATAAATGGAACAATTGGATCATTTCATTGGATACTTCAATTTGGCACTTGGAACAATTTTTATCTTGATAGGATTTAAGATTTACAAACCATTTAAAGGGGAAGAAGGAGAAAATAAATTTCAAAAGATGAAGGCCTTTTATAGAATTGGTGGAATTGCACTTGTAATTTGGGGGCTAGTAAAAATATTCTAATAGGGGGCAGTCACCTCTTTGTGTTCACCATCAATGGATACTAATTTTGAAAATCGAACACACTACACAAATTGCATTTACAAATAGGCGGCTCCGCTAGAGCCGAATTACCTTACATAACAATTGCTACAAAGAGATTGCTCCGCTGGAGCAGAGGTTTAATGGTGAAAATCTTCAGTAATTTTTCTTCATAGAAATTCTTTACCACTCAATTCTACTTTTCCACTCTTGATTATTTTCTCTTTTTACAGACTCTTTTGATTGATATGTTCAATTGCTTAGCGCGTCAATTGCTCCAGAGGAGCAACCTCTTTATAGAAAATCATTTAATAAATTTATTTGACTCCGGAGGAGTCACCTCTTTGTGTTCAACATCCATGGATATTAATTTTGAAAATTGAATACACTACACAAATTGCATTCACAAATAGGCGGCTCCGCTGGAGCCGGATTACCTTATATAATAATTGCTACAAACAGGTTACTCCTCCGGAGCAAAATATAGAATTGGAAACCAGCCAAGAGATTTTTTGTATCTGATTTTATGATTCATGAACTGATAATGGCGGGTTCTACGGCTTTACGCTCTTTGCATTTAACACTTTACGCCTTTGCGTGAAAAGTATTTCTCTCACGTTTGAAACACACCTACATTAAATTTTTCAACAGGTGCATGATTGGCCGCTTCAATACCCATTGATATTGCCGTGCGCGTTTCGATTGGATCGATTACACCATCAACCCAAAGTCGGGAAGCTGCATAATATGGACTGAGTTGCTCGTTGTACCGGTCGGTAATTTCTTTTAACAATGCATCTTCTTCCTCTTTCGAGATTTCTTTGCCTTGCCCTTTTAACGAACTCACTCTGATTTGCAATAATGTTTTCGCTGCTGAAGCCCCGCTCATTACGGCCATCTGTGCAGTTGGCCATGAAAAAATTAAACGTGGATCATACGCTTTGCCACACATCGCATAGTTGCCAGCTCCGTATGAATTACCTATGATGATCGTAAATTTTGGAACGGTAGAATTCGCCATGGCATTCACCATTTTTGCTCCGTCTTTAATAATACCTCCGTGCTCCGCTTTACTACCTACCATAAATCCACTTACGTCTTGCATGAATAGCAACGGAATTTTTCGCTGATTACAATTCATGATAAAGCGTGCGGCCTTGTCTGCGGAGTCAGAATAAATTACACCGCCCATTTGCATCTCACCTTTCTTCGTCTTCACCACTTTGCGTTGGTTGGCAATAATACCAATAGCCCATCCATCAATGCGTGCTGTTCCGCAGATCAATGATTTTCCATAAAGTGATTTGTATTCATCAAAAGCTGCATCATCAATTAATCGGTTGATGATGTCTTGCATATCATAAGGCTTGGCGCGATCGGCTGGAAGTAAGCCATATATTTCTTCCGGATTGAATTTCGGAAGTGTAGGTTCAATGCGATCAAATCCTGCAACTGATGGCGATCCGATTTTATCGAACAAGGATCTTATGTAATCTAAACAGGCTTCATCGTTTGGAAATTTATTATCGGTAACACCCGATATTTCACAATGCGTTGAAGCTCCTCCCAATGTTTCATTATCAATTACCTCTCCTACTGCAGCTTTTACTAAATACGATCCGGCCAAAAAAATCGAACCGGTTTTATCAACAATCATCGCTTCGTCCGACATGATCGGTAAATACGCTCCACCCGCAACGCAACTTCCCATAATGGCAGCAATCTGAACAATGCCCATCGATGACATTTTCGCGTTGTTTCGAAACTGTCTTCCGAAGTGTTCTTTGTCGGGAAAAATTTCGTCTTGCATCGGAAGAAAAACACCTGCACTATCAACAAGATATATAACAGGTAATCTGTTTTCCATAGCAATCTCTTGCGCACGAAGATTCTTTTTTGCTGTAATCGGAAACCACGCTCCTGCTTTTACAGTAGCATCGTTTGCTACAATTACACATTGTCTTCCTTTAACATAACCAATACCGGTAACAACCCCGCCCGAAGGACAACCTCCTTGCTCAGCATACATGCCATCACCGGCAAATAAACCAATTTCTAAAAACGATGAATCTTTATCGGTTAGATAGGTAATGCGTTCGCGAGCAGTAAGCTTACCTTTTTTGTGCTGATCGTCAATTTTCTTTTCACCACCACCCAGCTTTGTCTTTTTAGACTTCGCATCAAGTTTATAAATAAGTTGCTTGAGTTGATCTTCGTTAATATTGAATTCTAAATTATTTGCCATAGAGAATTACAATTTGAAGATTTGAAAAATGAACGATTTGAAAATGAAAAACAAATTCACTAACCAAGTTAAATCCAACATAAAACACACACTGCGCGCTTCAGGCCACATGCTTGCAGCCTGAGGCGTAAATCTTGTAGCCAATAATTTTATTTCTTCTTCTCCGCTTGTTCTTTCAATTCGCGTTCAATCTTTTTGCGGCTCATGCCCAGGGGCGCCATAAAATGTTTCGGGTTGTTATTGAAATGACTTGCAAGCGAATCGATGCTTCCCAAAAGTTTGTTCAGGTTTACATAGAGCGAATCTTCGGTCATCAATTTACTTAATGTATTATCGCCACTATTCAGCCGCGCCAGTGTTTCATTTAGCTTTGTTAAAGATTGTTGTGCTTTATTTAACGTGCCATTAAGCTCTAACCTCTTTAATGAATCGGAAAGTACTTTAAAATTTGCAAGTGTAGGTTTTAGCTCGGCTAATGTGTTATTAATATTTCCGGCCACCACTTTAAACTCGCTGCCGAGCGCGCCAATGTTTGCGTTTGTTGTGGCGAGTGTTGTATTCAATAAAACCGGTGTCTGCTTTAAACCTATAAACATGGTATCAATACGACCCATATTTTTTGATAATCCACCAACAAGTGTATTCAAATGTTTAAGTGTTTCCTGTAAGGTAAGAGCAACGGGCTGCGCGAAGTCTAACAGACCTTTGGCAATGCTTGCCTGAATGGTATCTTTTGGTTGAAGTTGCCTCCCTTTAGCAGAAACATTTAACAATACGAAACGCCCACCTAACAATTCACCATTTAACTCCGCTGAAGATGAATCGGTAAGAATAATATCAGATTGAATATCTAATTCAACAATAACCCTGTTTTTACTTTGTTGAATTTGAATGTTGCTTACGCGACCCACCGCATATCCATTTAGGTAAACCTGATTGGATTCGGTTAGCTTATCGATGTTTTGATAGATAACGAAATATTTTTTGGAGCTAGAAAAAAAATCAATTCCTTTTAAAAAATTGAAACCAAAATATAATAATGCAATAGAGATGACCATAAAAAGGCCAACCTTAAATTCTTTCGATAATCTCATTTGTAAAATATATAGGGGTATATGGAGTTAGACTACGAGGTAAACTTCATTTTCTTAAAGGCCTCAATTTATAGATTCTAATTCACTTTTATAGTCTTTAAAGGCGCGATAAATTCCGGAAGCAATCAATTCCTGACCTTCATTGCTGTTTAAGAACTTTTCCTCAGCTGAGTTTGACAAAAATCCCGTTTCAACATATACACCGGGCATGGTTGTTTTCCATAGAACCAAAAATCCGGCTTGCTTTACTCCCCTGCTTAATCTACCCACACGGTCTTTAAATTGATCTTCTATTTTTTTAGCAAGATTCAAACTGCTTCCCTGATAGGCACTCTGGGTGAGCGAGAATAAAATATACGATTCAGGGCTTTTTGGATCAAACCCTTCATAGCGTTCTTTATAATTTTCATCCATTAAAATAACGGAGTTCTCACGCTTGGCAACATCTAAATTACCTTCATCTTTATGATGCCCCATTACATATGTTTCGGTTCCATACGCTTTAGTATTAGGATTGGCATTGGCATGTATGCAGATAAAAAGATCGGCTTTGGCCTTATTCGCAATCGCTGCACGCTCATCGAGCGGGAGGTAACGATCATCTTTTCGCGTAAAAATTACCTTTACGCCCGGAATATTTTTTTCGATGTAGCCGCCTACCAACAACGATATTTTCAAAGCAACATCTTTTTCTTTTACCAAACTGCCTCTTGTACCAGAGTCGTGCCCGCCATGGCCGGCATCAATTACCACAACAAATTCTTTGGGGGCAAATGTGCTAGAGGAGTTTAGCAAGGTAATTGCTAATAGCAGCGCTGTTAAACCTATATTCTTCACGGGTCTTAAAATGTTCAGAGTATTTGCAATAACTTTACGCAAAAGTGTACATTTTTCATTAAACGATAAAGGACTGACTTTGAACTTTGCTGGTGTGCGGTATATTCTATTCATAACTTTCTTTCTTTTTCTAGTTCAGGCTTCCTTTGGGCAAGTAGAAAGACGTGTTAAACCACCATCAGGCACTTTGCTCAATACATCCGATTCATTGCCGAAACCCATCAAGTCAATAACCGTTCCAACCGATTCGCTTTCCATTTCTGCCGATAGCGTAAAGCAAGATTCACTCGCGCGCAAAAAAGAAAGCGACATCGAAACCACCATTACCTATTCTGCTCATGATTCAATACGTATAGACGTTAATGGAAAAATGGCGTGGCTGTATGGCGATGCAAAGATAAAGTATGGCGAAATAGAATTAGAAGCAGAAGAAATTATCATTGATTATGGCCGAACAACACTTACCGCGCATGGCATTCGCGATTCGCTTGGCCAAAGAGTTGGGTATCCGATATTTAAAAACGGTGCTGAAGTATATGAAACCAAAGACATCGTTTACAATTTTAAAACAAAACGCGCGCGCATTAGTGAGGTCGTTACAACAGAGGGTGAAGGTTTTTTGTTTGGTGACGTAGTCTACAAAAATGAAAAGGGAGAATTATTAAGCCTTCACAATACCTACACAACCTGTAATCTGGAGCATCCGCATTATGCGATCAAAGCAACCAAAACCAAGGCCATACCCAACGATAAAATTGTGGCGGGTCCTTTCTATATGGAGTTTAATGAAATTCCGTTGCCTTTCGGATTTTTATTTGGCATGTTTCCGGCTCAGAAAGAAAGTGCATCAGGCATTCTTTTCCCAACGTTTGGAACGGAGAACAGAAGAGGTTTTAATATGAGAGGCTTTGGTTACTTCTTCGATATTAATGAACAGGTAAAACTAGCCGTTACTGCTGATCTTTATTCAAAAGGATCGCATGCACTATACGCCAATTCGAATTACATGAAACGCTATAAATACACAGGCAGTTTTAATTTTGCGTACTCAAAAAATCCGGGGTCTGATAATAAAATTGAAAGTGAAGATTACTCAAAAGATTATCACATTTCATGGAGCCACTCGCCTCAAACAAAAGGCACTGGAAGATTTTCTGCTTCTGTAAATGCAGCAACGGCTTCTTTTAATAAGAATAATAATATCGGATACGGCACGCAGAATCAACAAACTTCTACCAGCATCAGTAACATTTCAACCAAACTGAGTTCTAACATTTCCTACAGCAAGCGTTTTTCAGGCACTCCTTTTTCTCTTGGTTTAAACTTAAGTCACAATCAAGATTTGGTTACTAAAATTGTTGACCTTCAATTGCCGAGCATTAGTTTAAACATGACGAACATTTATCCTTTCTTAAGTAAAAAAGGAAAGACTGGCCCGTTAGATAATTTTTCTGTGGGATACGCTATGACGGCCGCCAACCGACTAAGCAACAACCTTGGTAGAGTTGGCACAAATCCTCAATTGGATAGCATCACACCGTTCACTCAAAATTTTGCTTCGCTCTTTTCAAATGGAAGAAAAGGTATGCGCCACACCATGCCCATTTCATTTTCTTTCAAAGCGCTGAAGTTCCTTACCATTTCTCCTTCGGTTAGTATTACTGATATTATGTATGGCGAAAAACAAACGTGGGCGTATGATGACAATAATGTTTTAAAAGTGATTGATACGGTTGGTGGTTTTAGCAACATTACAAACTACTCTGTTAGTGCGGGCCTAACCACGCGTATTTATGGTACCTATTTTATTAAAAAGAAATCGAGTAAAATAAAAGCGATACGGCATGTTGTAAATCCATCCATTTCATTTGGATACACTCCTAATTTTACGAGCAACACAGAATATTTTCAGGATATGGGAAAAAATTCCAAAGGAGTAACGGTGTATCAATCACGTCATCAAGGTTATTTATACGGTGGTTCAACAACAGGAAAAAGTGGTTCTATCGGATTTGGCTTGGGAAACAATGTAGAGATGAAAGTAAAATCGGCAGAGGATTCAGTGGCGCGTAAAGTAATGTTGCTTAACAATCTTTCCTTTAACTCAAGTTATAACATTATTGCAGATTCATTTAATCTAGCACCTATAAACATTGCCGCCAATACCAACGTGTTAAATAATAAATTAAATATAAATCTATCCGCTTCGCTCGATCCGTATAATTATTTAACAACCTATCGCACCGCTGAAAATGGCGATTTCATTGGAACCGAAAAAAGAGTAGATGCACTCGCTTGGAAAGCAGGAAAGGTAGGTAGAATTACAAGTGCCGCTCTTGCCATTAGTACTAACTTAAACCCAAAAGCGCAAAGCAAAGAAACCAGTAGCCGCGAAAAAATTGGAAAATCAGATTTGCCAGATGGCGAAAAACAATTTCTATTGGAAAACCCTGACGCGTATGTTGACTTTGAAATTCCGTGGAGCGTAAATCTTAGTTATAACTTAAGTTATAGTCACCAGCTAAATCAAAAAGAAAAAATTACACAAACCGTTAATATGAATGGTGATGTCTCTATTTCTAAAGCGTGGAAAATTACCTATAGCACTGGCTACCATTTTGAATCGAAAGAATTTACGCAAACCAACGTTGGCATAACACGCGATTTACATTGCTGGACAATGCGGGTGAACTGGGTTCCGTTTGGAAGATTTCAATCGTATAACTTCACCATTGCTGTGAAGGCATCTATTCTTCAAGATTTGAAAATTGAAAGAAGGAAACCGTTTTACGATAATTTGTAAGTACCCTATATAACGTGTTACACCAGATTCTCTTTTACTGATTTGTTCACCATGTCAATGGCATTGTTCACTCCCAATTTTTTCATAATGTTAAACCGATGCGTCTCAATGGTGCGAACACTTTTGCTAAGCGATTCTGAAATGCTTTTATTCTGCTTACCGTCAATTACCATGCGCAGAATTTCTTTTTCTTTTTTAGTGAGATTGTAATCATCCACTGCTTGCACGCTGCGCACGGTTGCCTTTGTATTAAGCAACCGATTTGCCAAAACATTTGATACCGCGCCACTAAAATATTTGCTTCCGCCATGAATTTGTTTCAACGCTTTTACAAATTCACTCTTGTCGGTATCTTTTAATACATAGCCATACGCCCCGGCATCGAGTGCTTGCAATACATATTCATCTGAATCGTGCATGGAAAGAATAACCGCCTTGGTGGTGGGTGCATAGTCGTGCAATTTTGCTGCTGCCTCAAGTCCTGTCATCTCAGGCATGCGAATGTCAAGCACAAGAATGTCTGGCTTAAATTTCTTTGCTGCCTCTAGCGCTTCCCTGCCATTGCTGGCTTCGCCCACAACATTAATTTCAGAATCAGACTCAAACATGGCTCTCAACCCATTACGAACCAGCACGTGATCATCTGCTAATACAATGTTTATTTTTTCCATACGCTACAGTTCAAAGTTTCAAGTTCCATGTTCGCAAGATTAATAAACAACCGCTACTTTTAAGATTAAAGGCATACACGCGTTATTGCTCCGCGACAACTGCCTTACGAATGGGAACATGCAATACTACGCTAGTTCCTTTACCCGGATCAGAGTTGATATCTAATTTTCCATTTACATATTCGGTACGCTCGTACATGTTAAAAAAGCCACGACCAGATTCTATGTTGATGCTTCGTGCCTCCACTAATTTAGTTTCAAAACCCTTGCCCTGATCTTTCACTTCGATAACAAGTTCGTCATCTGTTTCGGCTAAGGTAACCTCAATAGCCGAGGCTTCAGAATATTTAATAGCATTATTAATTGCTTCCTGAATAATTCGAAAAATATTGTTTTCAATCTTTTGTGGAAGCCTATCAATATCGCCCTGCGTTGTGTAGGTTAAGGGAATGTCGGTTAGTTTTCCAATTTCATGAATGAACACATTCAGCGCAGACTGCAAACCATAATCGCCCAATACAGTAGGCTTCAAGTTAAAGGTAACTCTTCGCACTTCTTTAATTACTTCTTTAATGAGTTGCGATAGTTCTCCAAACTTTTGCTCCGCCCGTTCGGGTTGTTTCAAGTCGATTGATTCAATCTGAAACTTCAAGGAGGTGAGCATCTGTCCGATGCCATCGTGAATATCCATAGCGATTCGCTTCCGCTCTTCTTCTTGTCCTTCAAGAATAAGCACCGAACGAAATTTTTGTTGATTGATTTTCTTTTCAATCTCCGCGCGATTTTTACTATTCATGTTTTGCTCGGCTGCTTTACGCTGTGTAATCTCTGTGCCCATTACCACCAGTTCATCAACTTCATTTTCGGTATTAAACACGGGTGTTATTATAACATCAGCCCAACAAACAGTGTGCTTTGCATCTTCAAAATTTAATTGACCTTGCCATGATTTTTCTTCCGAAACACACTCTACAATTTCATCCATCCAATCGTCAGCGTTTTTCATTCCTCGAAAAAGATCACACAATCGCATTAAGCCTTTTATTTTCTGAATACCGATGCGATCGGAAAATGAATCCGAAACAAACGTAACATTACCTCCCCGATCTGTCTTTGCAAACAACCTTGGATTTTCCGTTGGTTGATTTACAATGGAAATTTGTTCGTACGATTTCTCAAGTGATGCGTATAGTTCACCAATTTCTTTCGACAATTTTCTTGCATTCATTTCTGAATCTACCAACCTGTTTACAGTATTGTTAACATGGCGTGTCGTGGGCCGGAAGATGAACATAATTTCAAGCCCAATCACCACTAAGGAAATTATAAACAAACTATATTCCATAGCACTTAGTGAAGAAACTTTTTGATGCGCTTCATCAGCATATTGAACCACTATTCGATCCATGCCGGTAAGAAAAATACTTTCGTCATTCAGAATTTCTTGAATGGGTTGGCGTAGTGTTTCATACGATTCAGAAGGATTTTTTCTCAATAGCGCGATTATGGTTTCTGCATTTTGATACATACCATCAAAATGGGGCTGAGCGGAAGCGAATAAAGAAATGATCGCATCACTATTTTTACCTGACAAACGAAGGCTGTCATTGCCATGAAGTAATCCCTCTTGCGAAATTTGCCAAAGCGAAACAGCAGCGTCAAGTTGCTTGATCAATTCAATTCGATCGCCTTCTAATTGATCTGGTTTAAAAAGCAAAACAGTTTTTGAAATCTTCTGACTGAGCATGCGTTGTTTACCCGCAATGTTTACCACGCGAGAATCACTTTGCTGATCTTCCAAATGAATTTGAATAAGTATTTGCCCGATGATGGCAACGGTAGCGATGGCACTCAACGCCAATATATACCACGTACCAAGTTTGCTGAAACGGTTCAGTCTTAGCTTTACATCATTGTCAAAATTCAAGTGCATATAGAAGCAAGTTACTTAATGAATTTTAGATTCGTGATTTAAGATTTATGAATGTTCGGTTATTTTAAAAATCGTAAATCTAAAATCGTAAAGGCTACTCCATAAAGCCGATGTAAACAAAACCGTCTTCCACCTTTACAGGGAAAACGGAAATTTTCTTTTCCTCTGCATTCAAACATTCACCACTGCGCAATGAGAAATTCTTTTTGTGAAACGGACATGCCACTTTAGGCTCGTCTTCCAGTGAACCAATCATACCACGCGACAATGCCATTTGCATTTTATGAGGGCAAAGATTTTGACACGCATACCATTCATTTCTGCGAGTGAAATTAAAGACCGCTATTTGTAAGTCTTTATACTTTACACACGCTCCACCATTTTGAGGAAAAGCTGACACCTGTGCCGCCTTATACCAGATTTTTATTTCGCTGTTGTTCGTTAGTGAATCCACGTGTTAAGTGTTTGGGTGTTTACGTATTTAGGTGTGTGCGTGTTAAGTAGTTCGCCAAGCATACGAATTTGGAATTTTGAACTTGGAACATTAAACTTTTTTATTCCAATCAATCGGCATTTTTTGCCCGCGCAAGTCAACGAATGAAAGTGTTTCATCTTCTGCATCGTCATTGATGAAGTGCTTGAACTTGGCGCGCAATTCCGGATTCTCTACTACCTTCTTCCATTCGCATGCGTAATCGGCAATTAACTTTTTCATTTCACTTTCCAATTCCTCACCAATGCCAAGCGAATCATTTACTACAACATCGTATAGGTATTCTAACCCGCCTTCCATTTTATGTAACCAAGTTGCAGTGCGCGCCAATGGATCGGCAGTTTTAATATAGAAC
>JBBRFY010000061.1:0-19698 GCA_038241205.1 Cytophagales bacterium | reverse complement strand
CAAACCATCAAACAGTATTTACTTGGAACCTCCGCTAACGTATTGAAAATTAAGTCTGCCTTGGAAAAGACTGAAATAATTGATCTTGCTCCAGACAACAAAGTTTCGTTTATGGATCCGGCCTTTGAGATTTGGTTGCGGAAATACTATTTCAAGATGTCTTCATAAGTTTTCCGGTGAAGTCACTAAGAAGCCAATAGATATTTATTATTCAAAAAAAACCCGTCTGATGACTAATCATCAGACGAGCTTTCATTTTTTATGATCGAGCTATTAATTTTCGTATTGATACAAGGTGTGAAAATAAAACGGCTGGAACGATAAATCCTGGCAACCACACAAAAGGAAAGTAGAACACAGCAATATTAGGTTGATCAAAGGCTAGCTGTTGAAATGGAAAAGGTGCGCTAAGTATAGCGGTGATAACAATGTTAACTAGCAGGGCCAGACAAACGAAATTCCAAATTAGTAACACAGTTCTGCTAAGCTTAAATTTCGTGTATCCAAAGTAAGCAACAAAGGGTGCAGTAATTCCCGATAGCACATCAAAGTTGCGACCCTCAAAAGTCATGATCTGTGGTATGCATTGGTATGTGAATAATAAAAATAAAATTATCTCCACAGGAATTCGAACCACATGCACATAGTTTATCCATCGCGAATCGATGGAGTCCATAAATTTCCTTCCTCTCGAATTTAGAAAGAGAACAAGAATCAAAATCGATGGTGGGCCAATCAGAAAAGTAAGACTGGGCGGCATTCTGCTCATATCTTTATAAAATCCTGTTGAGCCAACTATTAAAATGAATACAAGCCAGAGAATTGAAAAGACCAAAACACTTTTAGACTGATGTGTTGCTTTAAAAAGAAAAAATAAGGTTAGGCCGGTTATTAAAATAAAAACAGCACTCACGTAAGAAGGTAAATTTTCCATGTCGTTCATTTTTGTTTGTTGATATACAAAAGAACGTTTTATAGAATCACAGGCGCTTGCCAAATGACAAGAAAGAAAAGGTTAACCTTTTTTTGAAAACTCTTTTCTGATTCTGCTGAGGGACGTATCGGTTATACCCAAATAAGTAGCTACCGATTTTAATGGAGCGTATTGAAAAATTTCAGGATTGCTTCTTAATAAATTGACATAACGTTCTTCTGCTGTTTCGTTAATCATTGAAAGCATTCTGATTTTAAGAGATGTAAATCCTTTAACCAGAGCCGATCTACCAAACTCACGAAATTCTGGAATGGCGTGAAAGAGCATATTCAGCTGCTCATAGGTAATGACCCAACCACGACAGTCTGCTAATGCCTGAATATTTTCTTTTGATATTGTACGATTAAAAAATGAGGACACTTCAAAGACAACTTGTCCTGCAGAATAAAATCCTGTTGTTACATCATGTTGATTGACATCGAATGTAAAGGCGCGCATAAATCCCTCTTCCAAAAAGAAATACTCGTTGCATATTTTTTGGTTGGTTAATAGATAATCGTTTTTTGAATAATTCTTTTCTGAAAATTGCTCTGCAATTTCTTCAGCAGTGTTTAATGAAACCAGATTAGAGGTTTGAAAAAGTGCTATCAGCTTACCTTTATCTTTCATCTACCTTTTGAAGGTTCAGGATTTAAATTTTATAGGGTATTTACGATTCCTTAAAATTGTTGAACTACAGTTGTGGTTGGGCTTCCTGATTAACAAAGTCTCCACGCAGTGAACGGAATCTTTTTCGCGCTTCAGCCGCATATACACTTCCGGGATAAACGGTTAAAAAGTCGCGATAGATTTCCATGGCCTTTTCTTTATTGTGCAATTGGTTTTCATAAATATCTCCTTGTAAAAAATAAGCATCATCTGCTAAGATATCGGTTGGGTAATCATCTCTTATTTTCTGTAGCAACGAAATAGATTTTTCAAACTCGCCTTTTTTCATTCTAATATTCGCTTCGAGCCAATATACATCATCGAGTATGGTTTGATTAGAAATGTTTTTTTCGCCAGATTTTTCACCGGTGTCTAAATCCGTACCTCTCTTTTCAATCCTCCCCGACTTAAGCATTTGTATTCTTTCTAGAGCATCATCAATTTTATTCTGATAAAGTAACAATTCAATGTTGGCAAATTCTTTTAAGGCCTCGCCTGTTGAGTCAATTAAAATATTTTCCTTAATCAAAATGCTTAAGTCTAGCGCATCATTTGCTATTTCACGTGTAGTGGCTTGCTTTAAAATGTCGAGATGTTCTTGCGCCAATCTGAAGTCGCCTCGGTAATATGAAAGCTTTGCATTTTTCAATTTTGCTTCATATCCAAGGGGACTTTCCTTTTGTGTTTTTTCAACCTGAGAAAAAAGAAGGCTAGATTCCCAGGGTTCATTTTTCAATAGATAAATATCGCCCAGATCTATTTTTGATTTTGATTTTAAATAAAGCGAAGTTCTGGAGTTTAAAATTAGGGATGACAAAATGGAAATGGCTGTGTCTTTTTCATCAAGGTAATTAGCAAAAAGTAATGCCTCGCTTCGCCTTGCTTCAAGTGCATTTGGATTTTCAGGATGTTGACTGATGAATTTTTTGTAATCCTGAATTAGCATTTTCACTGAGTCCTTCTTCACCGGAAAACTTTTCTTTACCCTCGCTTCGCGTGTATGTATTAAGCCAAGCTGAGCCTGTAAATAGTTTTGACTTTCGCTGTATTCCCTAATAACATACCGATAAATTTTTGTTGCGTTATAATAATCTTCATTGTCTAAAGCAACCCGCGCTACCTCCATTGTTCTTTCTCCATCGCGCTTGTAACGTTTGTCGTAAGCACGCGCCTGAATAAAAGCAGACGAGAAATTCTTTTGTTGAAGGTTAACCCAAATCAACAAATCAGAAAAAACTTCCACATCGGGGTACTGTTGAACTTTATCGTACAGAAGCTTCTCAAGACTTTCTAATTCCTCTGGCTTCGTTAACAAAGCCTGCATTACATTTTTTACATATTGAATGTTGCTTGCATTTTGTGTTACATAACTTAAATATTCATTTACCATTTCATCGCGACTTCCTTTAATGCGATAAAGCATGGCGAGTTCTAAACAAAATAAATACTGATTTCTTAAACTTTGGCGACTTTGCGTTAGAGCTAACACACCATAGTCGATTAGTGACTTCGCCATAAAATAATCAGAGATCATTTTTATGCGTTGCACGCTCGTTTTATTTTCGGCAATTACTTCTTTGAAATATTTATCTGCCTTGTTCAAATCACCAGCGTGCACAAAAATTAATCCGGCATCAAGCCTGCACTGCAAATTGTCTGGATCTTTTCGTAAGATTTTTTTAACGTAGGCATGTGCTTCATCATATTCTCCGAGGTCTAAAAGTACGCCAAGGTAGTTATTATAAATGAAGTTGTTGTTGACGTCAGACTTTGAAAGCTCGCTATATATTTCGCGCGCCTTTTTTTTCGCGCCTTTCAAAAGATATTCATTTGCTAACTGAATATCGTTTTGATTTTGTGCCGCAACCTTCGTAATCGTAAACAAAAGTAATGTACACACACACACACCCTTTAATGTATTTATATTATATATTATTTTATAATAGTAATTAAGCATGTTGATATGTTGATAAACCTTTTACTGAAAGTGATGTTGCTAAGATGTTGAAGGTATTAATTTTTTAATTTATTATGTATCAATGTCTTGAGTATTCTATTAACAAAACATTTTAGTGTTGACTAATTGGTTGTGGATAATTCGGAAAAGGTAAGTTGTGGGTAAAGTTGTTTTTGTCAACAGTCAGATGGTGTTATCTTCTCTATTTCTATTTACCTGCGTCATCTTCTTACTTTTACCCAATGTATTAACATTTTTTTAGTATGTTATCAACAGTGGTCCGAGTTCGAAATTGGCTCTCAGATTAACAGTAGTTGAGCCTTTTTCGTTTTTATAAAAAATTATTTTTTCTGGTTCTTGTCTTAAAAAAAAGTTTCCTGGCGTCCATTTTTTATTTTTATCAGAGTCAATAATTAAATTAATTACGTAATCGGCCGGGGTTAGATCGTCAAAAGTTACTTCGTGTTTGTTGTATTCCTTTTGCAGAACAGTAAAATCTTTTGTTAAAAGTTGCACTATAAAATGCTCCGCTTTGGTTTCTATTTTTATAAAAATTATTCCTGTTTGATCTAGTTTTGTAATTTTTATACTCTCTTCTATTTTTCTGCTGCTGTCTGATTCTATACTGAGAAAAGATGCTTTGCCTATATATAGTTGGTTTTCAATTATTTTTTTACTTGTTGTTGCTTTGTTTTTTATTTCTTTTTTATCAATGAATTGTTCGTCAGTTTTTGGGGGTCCATTCTTTTCTTTTAGGAGTAAACTTTTGTCGAACCTTTTTTCAAAATAAGCAATTCCTTGGCTGGTGTCTATTGATATGTCTGCTTGTTTAAAGTGGATTGTTTTGGTTGAGTCTATTTTGAGAAATATGCTGTCGAAATTTATTTTAAATAACGGTTTGTTGAATTTAACGGTTCCAGTTAATAAGGCTTTGGTTTCTATTAGCCTGAAATCTTTTACTGAAAACTCAAAAGATTCTGGCTTTGTAGATTGCTTGTTGAATTTTAAAGTGAGTACTGTATCGATTGTGTTTCCAATGCTATCAATGCAGTTTAATTTTATAGAGGCGCTATCTTTTTCAAATAGCGTGTTGTATATTTTTATGCTAGCATTGTCTTCGCCCATCGTTGAATACGGAATTACCTCTTCTGATTTTATGGTGTATGCTACGATGCTCTTTGTGGTTTTTATATTGAAATAGGTATTGTAAGGTCTTGCAGAAGAAATCTTTAGTTGCTTGGCGTCAAGTTTAATAATCGGGATATTAACGTTTTTCATGTTTGTAGTTAACGTTATGGAATCTCGTAGAAACCCATAAGATTCTGATTTGCTATCCACTATCAAATTTTTGCTTTTATCATCAATTGCGTACGCATAATATTTTCCTGGTTTTAAATTTTCGATTTGGAAATCACCTTGTTTGTCTGACTTTGTTATATAGACTGCTTTGTGTTTAAAAATATCGAATGTATCTGATTGATATAGAGCAACCGTTAGATCGTTAAGGTCTTTTGATTTTAATAGATCTGTAACTTTTCCGTTAATTGAAAGGGAGTCTATGTAATCGCCTGTGCTGAATGCTAGTTTTAAATTGCGTGCAGGATTTTGTTCATTTAGATCTACGATTGCGTCTCTAAAACTGAAAGTATAAGTAGTGCTGTCTTCCAGATTGGTTTCAAGTTTTATAATTACCGATTTTTTTTTTGCTTCGATTTTATAGTCTTTTCCAATGCTTGGTGTTACAATTATTTGTTCTTTTTGATTCTTTAGCGTAACATCTTCTGAGAACAAGAGTTGAATCTCCTTGCCATTATATTTTGTCGATCCTTTCTCAGGAATTGATTTTATGAGAATGGGAGGAATGGTGTCTTTAGGACCACCCGTAGGCGAGGTTGTTTTTGCGCAACACATCATAAAGAGTGGATAGATAAACCAATGTAGTCCGACAATCTTCCTCATTTTTTCACGATGTAAATTAGACTTGAGTATTCTCCTGTTCTTCTTGCTTTCTGATTCGATTTCATTCCGTTTACGAACGCATTAATATATCCCGTTAGTGTTGAACGATTTGCAGCTTTATATTTTTCGCTCACCAGACTAACATAGTATGCGTCTAATTTCATACCCATAATATCTACTAATTTGAAATCTATATTATTCAATAATCTCTTCATTGTGTCTGATGAAAAATGCCACAAATGTCTGGGCACATCATAACCGGCCCATTTTTGCTTGTATACCAGAGCGTCAAAGCTTTTATGATTTGGAACGGCAATGATTAAAATACCATCGTCTGTAAGTTGTGATTTTAACTTTAGAAGTATTTCTTGGAAGTCAGGTACGTGCTCAAGTACGTGCCACATTGTAATAATGCTGAATTTTGTTTGGCCTAAATCGTCAATGCTTTTGTGAATCGTTATGCTATTCGTATCTGATGATTTTTCTCTGGCAGTTTGCGAGGGTTCAACGCCATAAATATCGAATCCTGCTTCCTTACAGGATTTTAGAAATTCTCCTGTGCCACAGCCGTAATCGAGTACGTGAATATTTTTTTCGGCCGGGTAATATGTTTTAAGAATTTTAACTTTCCATCGCAGCGTAAATTTTCTTGCCAGAAGATAAATCCGATCAAGAAATGTTGCTGCTTTGTTTGAGTGCGAGATGTAATTTTCGGATAGGTAATATTCTCCCAGCATACTTAAATCCGGACGTGGCGAGGTCAGTGTGAAATCACAATTTGTACACGCAATAATATTGAATGTTTCCTGCGATACGGTGTAATCAATGGACGTAGCGGTTTGACTAAATTTTTTTCCTCCACAAATTGGGCAGTGATCTATAATTGTCATTTGCCCATATAAATGGTTAACACAGATACATCTGCTGGAGTAACCCCACTGATTCTGGACGCTTGTCCGAGTGTTTCTGGTTTCACTTTTTTAAGTTTTTCGCGCGCTTCGGTTGAAAGCGTTTTTATTCCATCGTAGTTGAAGTCTGATTTAATTTTATAGGTTTCTAGCGTCACCATTTTTTCCACTAGCTTTTGTTCTCTGTCAATGTAACTCTCATATTTTATATCGATTTCTGCCTGATCTAACACGTCTTGTGAGTAAGCAGATAGCAGTGTATTTAACGTAGGATCAATATCTTTTAATTCTTGAATACCTATTTCTGGCCTTCTTAATAGAAGATGCGTATTCACTTTTTCTTTAATGGACGAAGTGTTTAATTGTTCGAGTCCGTAGTTTACAATGTTTGGTTCGACTTTGTATTTTGAAAGAAGCGTAACCAAAGATTCTATTTTTTCTTTCTTCGTTTGGAGTGTTTCCAAACGTTCATCATTTGCCAGTCCTATTTTATGACCAAGTGCTGTTAAACGAATATCTGCATTATCTTGGCGCAGTAAAATCCTATATTCTGCACGTGAAGTAAACATTCTATAGGGTTCTTGTGTGCCTTTGTTTATCAGGTCATCAATCAACACACCTATATACGCCTCAGAACGTTTTAAAATGAAAGGCTCTTTACCGTGAACTTTATTGTGCGCATTAATTCCTGCCATTAATCCTTGGCAAGCTGCTTCTTCATATCCTGTTGTGCCATTTATTTGTCCTGCAAAGTACAGATTGTCAATTAGATGCGTCTCTAAAGTGCTATTTAATTGGGTTGGTGGAAAGAAGTCGTATTCAATAGCATATCCGGGTCTGAACATTTTAGCTTTTTCAAAGCCTGGGATCTTCGTAAGTGCCTGCTGTTGAATATCTTCTGGCAGTGAAGTTGAGAATCCGTTAACGTATATCTCTACTGTATTCCAGCCCTCCGGCTCTACAAATATTTGATGTCTATCTCTTTCCGCGAAGCGATTGATTTTGTCTTCTATCGAAGGGCAATATCTGGGACCAATCCCTTTTATCCTCCCCTGAAACATGGGCGACTTTTCAAACCCCTTCTTGAGCTCACCGTGAACTTCTTCATTTGTATAGGTAATCCAGCAGCTAAGTTGTTTGGTAAGGTGTTTCGTGTTCGTGAAAGAAAACTTGGAAGGATTCTCATCTCCAAATTGTTCTTCCATTTTAGAATAGTCTAAGCTTCTTCCATCTACCCTTGGAGGGGTACCGGTTTTCATTCTTCCAGATTCGAAACCGAGTTGAACAAGCTGTTCTGTTAGCCCAGTTGCTTCTTTTTCGGCTGTTCTTCCTCCACCAAAACTTTTTTCGCCTATGTGGATTTTTCCATTTAGAAAGGTACCGTTGGTTAGTACAACTGCTTTTGATTTAATCTCAATACCTAAATTCGTTTTCACACCTGCTATTCTGCCATCTTTAACTAAAATCTCTTTTACCATTTCTTGCCAGAAATCTATATTTCTAGTTTGCTCTAAGGTGTTTCTCCACTCTTCAGAAAAGCGCATTCGATCATTTTGGCTACGTGGACTCCACATTGCTGGACCTTTTGATCTATTAAGCATTCTAAACTGCAACATAGACTTATCGGAAATAATGCCTGATTGGCCACCAAGAGCGTCTATTTCTCTAACAATTTGCCCTTTTGCCACTCCGCCCATCGCGGGATTGCACGACATCTGCGCAATGGTGTTCATATTCATCGTTACCATCAGCACTTTAGAGCCCATATTTGCAGCCGCTGCAGCTGCTTCACAACCGGCATGGCCAGCACCCACCACAATTACATCATATTCAGGAAACATAGAACTGCATATCTAATTAAATTTTTAAGGTTTCACGTGAAACATTTACTATCCACAAAATCATCCACATTTCCACAATCTAAAGAAATCAATTTGTAGCAAGGTTTCACGTGAAACTAACGCAAAGATAAGTAAGCATCCTCTTTTTCGCGCATTATGATTTTGTTCTTGGATGTTTTATCAGAGTAACCAACGAGATGAAGGATTCCATGCATAATCACTCGATGTAGCTCATCTTCAATTTTAGTTTGGAATTTGGCTGCATTTTCTTTTACGCGATCAAAACTTATGAAAATATCTCCACTTATCCGATTTTGTTCCTCGCTGGTATCGAACGTGATAATATCCGTATAGGTATCGTGATGAAGATATTCCCTGTTAATCTTAATGAGGTGTTCATCTGAGCAGAATATAAAATTCAAATCACCGGCTATCTTTCCCTCCTGCTTAATAGCATTTTTTAGCCAAGGCGTAATCTTTCTGGAATTTTTCAGTTTGAAATCAATGTCTTCGTAAAAGAATTGGATAGAAGCGCTAGGCATTCATATAAAAGCTTAGTTCAACAATTCGCCCATTTTCTTTAAAATTTACTTCATCAGCGAGGTTTTTCATTAAGAATATACCTCGACCGCCAGGCTTCTCTAAATTCTCTGGAGCAGTAGGATCAAGTAAGTTTTCATAATCGAACCCTGAACCTTCGTCCTTGATAATAAATAGGATCAAATTTTCATTCAGTAATAAGCTCAAGAATACATTTTTTGACTTATCACTGCCGTTACCATGCTTAATAGCATTGTTCACTGCCTCCGTTACAGCTATCATGATATTGCCATAAATATCATCGTCAAGGTGATATCGCTCTTTGGCGTTATCAATAAAACTTTCAATCATGCGAATGTTTTCGCTGATAGAGGGAACTTGAATGCTGATTGTATCCATTAGTTGAAAGTATATTTATTGATTACCTATTCTCTTAAAATACTCGCTTACCTCCTTTTTATAGTAAGGGTACAATTTAGGAGGAACTGTCTTTAGCAATTCTACCTCTTTTTCCTTTAATCTCAAGTATTCTTCAAATGCCTTCGGTATTTCTTTCTCATATTCCTTGGCCGTTTCTCCCTTCCTTTCTTCTTCTTGATCTTGTTCTCGTTGCGACTTCTCAGTCTCTAACATTCTAGTAAGAATATCCTGCTGCCGCCTGATTAGTTGATCGGTAAGCTGTTTATTAACTAGATCCATTTCGGTTTGTTCCATTTTAGAAGGTAAGTCTCCTCCCGGCATTTTACCATCCTTCATTTTATTTTGCATCTCTTTAAAAGCCTTTCTAATCCGCTCTTGTTCTGCGGCCATTTCCGCTAACTCTTCAGACAGCTCTCTTCCGCCCTTTCCGCCCTTCTTCAAATCCTCTATTTTCTGATTTAGACTTTTTTGCATTTCACTTAAGCTTGGCTTCTGACCTTTCTTTTTTCCTTTAGAAGAAGGCTTGGCATTGGCCATCATTTGCATCATCATATCAAAATGATCATCGAGTAATAACGCAAGATTATTAACAGAGGTCATACTAAGTTGCATTTCATTTAATGCCTGTGGTCTTCGTCTTTCTTTATTTTCATTGATTGCGTTATCGATATGAGTATTGAGTTCGCCAACCTCTTTTGTTACAATTGAACCCATGAAAACATCTTTCTTTGAAAGAGCTAATAAGCTGTCTTCCAATACTTTAACATCGTCTTTGAGCTTCAATTGCTGTTGTGCCAAGCTATTGAAACGAGGATCGCTTTGGGTCAAATCGCCAAATGATTTGAGTACTCTTTCTTGATCGTATGAAATCTTTACTAGTCCATGGATAATTTGGCGAAGCATTTCCAGGTTCTCCATATCAATTTCCATCTCCATCGAGCTTTGTGATCCCTCCATTTGCTCTTGCATCTTTTGCATTTTCTGTAAAGCCTTTTGCTGAGCTTGTTTTGATTTAGAAGGACTGTTTTTATTTAGCTGTTCTTCGCTTTCGTTCTGATCTTGCTGAATTTCATCCGTCTCTCCTTTGTCTGGTAGTTCATCGTTTTTATCTAACTCCTCTCCAAGCTTCTTCAGTTCGTCAATCTTCTCTGATGTTTTTTTGAAATCTTCTTTAACCTGTTCCTGCTCTTTTGCTAACTCTTGAGTATCTGTTTTTTTAGTCTCACCCGAATTATTGTTTTTCTCTTTCTCTTTCTCTGTGTTTGATTTATCCGCGTTGTTTTTTTTATCATTCTTTTCGGACGAATTTTCTTTTTCTAAAGATTCTGTCTTTTCCATCAACGCTTTTTGATCTTCAATTTCTTTCTTGATATCCTGAATAGCTTGGTCAAATTTAGATTCGTATTGAAGTTCTTTATAAAGTTCTAACATGCGCTCCAACTCCTTTTCCAAATTAGAAGAATTTTGGTTGAGCTTATCTAATAGCTTTTGAATTTGTGATGCATCTTTGTTTTCATTGAGAAGCTTTTGAAGTTCTTCAAACAACTTCTTTGTTTCATCATCCAATAGTTCGTCCATTAATTTTTGAACCTGCTCTGCTTTTTGTCTGATACGTTCATCACGTTCAGTAAACGCTTCTTTCTTCTGCTCTAGTAATTTATTTTGAGCCTTAAGCTCTTCTAACAGTTTGTTTAGACTTTCTTTCTGCTGAACAATATCTTCCAACATTTTTTTGTCTTGCCAATCCAAGGTCTGTTTTCCTTTTAATTTTTGTGATGCTTGCTCGATTTGATCTTGAAGTTTATTTGCTTTCGCGGCACTCTTATCTAAATTTTGTTGAGCCTGCGCTTGAGTTTTGTTAATTTCGGAAACCAGATTATCTTTTGTTGGAATGAGAAAAGTATAGGTAGAAGTCTTGGTGGACTTGCGGCCATTCACGCCATCGTTATCCCAAACTTGTAGATAATATTCTAGTTGATTTCCGGCATCAAGTTTAAGGGAATCGAGCGACCAGTTATAAACAAAATTTTGCTGCAATTGACTTTTGTTGAATGGAATATTTGCGGATCCAGAAGAAACTTCTTTTTGATTTTCATCGCGAATGCGAAAGTGAAGGACAAGTTGACTCAGTCCGTAATCATCAGCGATGTTACCCCCTAGCATAACTCTTTTATACAATACTGAATCTTGGAGATTGCTTACATTGATTTGCGGAAACAAATCTTTCACCACGTCTATGCGATAGGTAATTTTTTGTTTGTTTTTACTCTTATCATTTTCCAGAATGATTTCATAATTGTCTGGATTTCGAAAAGAGTTTTTAAAGGTAAAAATTTGATTTCCCAAATCTTGAAATTCATGAAGGCTAGCATCTGAAGATAATTGAAAACGAATGTTCTCAGCATCCTTAGTATTTAGCTTCCATGTAACGGTAGTTCCTTCGGGTATTTCAATATTACCTGTATTGCGAAGCACCTCATTTTTTTTATTAAGATAACGCGGGAAGCCCAACGAAATTTCAAGGCCCGTTAGTTCTGGTCGATTCGCCACGGTAACGTGAAAAACATCAGAGAAGAAACCGGCCGCTTCTAATTGAAAATCAAAATCACTTTGAATATTCTCAAATACATATTGAAAGTTATCGTTGTTTGAATTCAACATTTTGAGCCGGAGATTTCCAGTGAGCAGGTAAACATCTTGTGGCAGCGCCTGGCCGGCTAAGGTTACGTTCACCTGAAAAGTTTCATTAAAAAAACCAAGAAGCGGTTCGTTCTGAATTAAAAAACTGAAAGGCGCTTGAGGAGAATATTGTCGGTTAAAGTGAACGAGTCTTTCGGTACTTTTCGTGATAACATTTTTGTTGATGAAGAAAAGCGCAAGAATAATAATTGTAGGAAGCAAAAGGTACTTCAGGTATTTTTTATTGTAGTTTATATTAATAATGGAATCAAAAGAGATTGATTTAAACTCGACTGATTTTTGCTCGATGCTGGCGAAGGTTAAGCTTGATTTATTTTGGGATGACGAAAGCTGAATCAAGTTTAACAAACGATCATTAACGGAAGGTATAGCAGCACCAATAATCTTTGCGCTTTCTTCTTCAGATAAACCTCTTTTCGCCAGCCACCAAAGAAAGGGTTCCTTTAGAAAATGATACACACTCCAACCAACAACTGCGAGAAAGAGAAAGAAAATAAAAAAACGAACGCCTGACCCCAGCCAAAGATTATACTCAGCAAGTGTGGCAAGAAGAAAATAACTAAATAAAATGGCGAGTGTTAAAATTGAGCCACGGACAAATAGATTGAAGTAGTACTTCCTTTTGAAAGACCGGATTTTATTTTCTATACCCGTTACTACCTCACCCATATTCACCTTTTACTTACCATCAAAACGCAATACAATCTACTAAAGTTGAAGCCGTTCGAAGATAGCAGCTAATGAACGCAACAGCAAAAAAATTAATGCATGATATTCGGAAAGTTCTCTATGAAAGATCAGTTGATAAAGACCAGTCAAATTCTTTCTCAAAATACTCAATGACTTGCATTTTTAGCAGCTTCTCTTGTTCCAACAAATCAAAATGAGGTAATTTTTTAACCATCTTCCAATGTGGCCAGCCATCTTTATCCAATCCTTCTAATTCATAGTAGCCCGAAAGACTTAACACCTTACAAATACCGATGTGCATTAAATCTTGCTTCTCCTCTTTTTCGAAAATCTTTCTTCCCTGCCCTAATTCTTGAACACCAATTAGAAAGAGTACAGCATTAAGATCTTTTGGTTTTTTACCAATCAGTTTTTCGAGAGCTGTTAGTAAAGATGCCCACGATTTTTCATGTTCAAGATCACGTTTAAACATTTTGAAGTTCCTCCCAGTACTCAAACGCTCTTCGTAAATGAGGAATAACGATCGTGCCGCCCACTAAAGTAGCCACGCCCATTGCTTCATGTACTTGTTCAGTTGTAAATCCAACGGTTTTGCAATTTCCGAGATGGTAACGCACGCAATCATCGCATCGCAAAACCAGCGAACAGGTGAGCCCAATTAATTCTTTAGATTTTACGTCTAAATGACCTTCAGAATAGGCGTTGGTATCCAGATTGAAAATTCGCTTAATAATCAAGCTGTCTGACGCCATTATTTTCTCATTCATTTTGCCACGATAGGCATTGAAGTTCTCTACCATTCCCATATACAGAATACTTTTGTTATTTTTAAAACACAGTTGGTAGCAAATATATTTCTAAAAGATGAATCCATCCCTTACGGAAATTTTTAATGACTTCGCTTCTCTTTTTTTTCCAAACTATTGTCTGGCTTGTAATGACACTTTAGTGAAAGGAGAAGAGATCGTTTGCACTTCTTGTATAGCAGAGATGCCGCAAACAAATTATCATGTTGACTTTGAAAACTCGCTGCAAGCAAGATTGTCTCTTCGCATACCGATTACGTATGCTATGGCGTTCTTCAAATTTGCTAAAAGTAGTCGTGTGCAGCATTTGCTTCATGCATTGAAATATAAAAACCATCCTGAAATTGGATTGATGCTTGGTAAGGTATATGGGACCAAAATACGTGACACTGGTTTTTATTCTGAGTTTGATCTCATCCTTCCGGTTCCGTTACATGAATCACGAAAGCGAAAAAGAGGATATAATCAAAGCGCCAAATTCGCGGAAGGGCTTTCTGAAATGCTAAACATTCCCTTCTCTGATTCTCTTTTAACGAGAGCCAGAAATACTCAAACCCAAACACGAAAAACAAGGTTTAGCCGATGGCAAAATGTAAGTGATGTATTTTTGGTAGACGATGTTGATGCAATTAAGGGAAAACGCATTTTATTAGTTGATGATGTAATAACAACAGGCGCCACTATAGAGGCGTGTGGACAAACTTTACTTAACAATGGATGCTGTAGCTTAAGTATAGCGTGTTTAGCCGAGGCCTAAAATAAAAAACCCCGGCAATAGCCAGGGTTTTTAAATGTATTGATAAGGTAATAATTAATAATTAGAACCTGCCTTTATCATTGCGCAACGGAACCCAACAGTTGCTGTTGCTGAATCCTGATCTAAATATCTTCTTGTACCTGGAGACATCCAATAGGCTACGTCTTTCCAAGATCCACCTTTATAAACGCGGGCACGATCAGTAATTAAAGACGTAAAACTTTCTGGATTTTTTTCGAAATCGCTATTGTAACCAGAGTTTTGTCCAGAAGCTGGATCTAAGAAACCATCTCTACGGATTGGGTTAAGATCATCAAAATCCTGATAAGACATTGGCCGATAAATATCCTGAACCCATTCGCTCACATTACCAGCCATATTATATAAACCATAATCGTTTGGAGGAAACTCGTAGATATAGGAGGTAATTAGTGCGCCATCGTTTAACCGACCAGCAATACCTGCATAGTCACCACGGCCACGCTTAAAGTTTGCCAACATAAAACCCATTTCTTTTCCGTAAGGATTACGAACGGCATGACCATCCCAAGGATAAATACGTTGATGGGTTTGCATTTCTTCTAACCACTGTGTACCGATAAGCGCTTGTGCTGCATACTCCCATTCTGCTTCTGTAGGTAAACGGTAAGCCGGAACAACAATTCCAGATTCCAAAGGAATACGCCCATCACTTTCAGCATAATCTTCACCAGCATTTTCTGCCAGTTTAATATTTACAGCGCGGGTTCTCCAAATTGCGTATTTGCTAGCCTGATTCCAGGTAATTCCAACCACGGGGAAATAACGGAACCCTGGGTAGCGCAAGTAATGCTCTACATATGGATCATTGAACGCTAATTTACCTACCCAAACAGTTGTATCTGGCAACGCTGCCTGATATACTTCTTGCGAGGAATCTTTGGCGAGATAGTGCATATATTCCAACCAGTGAATGTTGGCTATCTCTGTTTCATCCATAAAGAATGACGCTACAGAAACTGTTCTTTCGATGTTATCGCGCGAAGCCATTACATCTTCTTCAAACGAACCCATAACAGCACGACCGCCTTCAATGAAAACCATGTTTGGTGCTTCAGGTTGCCCTTCGTAAGGATTCACCATAAAGCCACCTTGATCTTCATCATTGTAGGCTAAACCAGTAGCTGAGCTAAGTTGACCAGGATTCGAGGCAGTAGGTTTTCCCCCACGTCCAAACGCAAAACAGGCAGACAGGGCAACGGATCCGCCCACGACATACAAGAGACTCCTGAAAAAATACTTCATTTCATTTTCGAGTTTAAATCAAATGCTAATTAAATAGATAATCGCATGTTTTCCAAGCAGTCGCAGTTTTATTGGTAAATCTACGGTAGAAGGTATGCAGGCACTTTAAGTAACGGAAAACCTACCATGCTATTGTTTCGGGAAAAGTGCATCCAAATTTGGGAAGTTTAAATGCAAGGAATGGGGATTAGTCTACAATTTTGAGGGATAAACCGACTGGCATAAAATTGTAATAGTGGCTGGGAAAATATAAAGCCCATGTTTACGCTAGAAAATTTTAGAGTAATGCCTTTCGAAAAAAAATGTGATGTCATTACCTTTCAAGGCAGCTATCTACTTCAAAGAACGCTTGGCGAATGCAAAGTATTCTTGTATGCTTTTGACGGTTTTTACATTGAGGTATTCTACTCGTCTAAATATCAGAAAGTGTTAATGATAAACGCTTTTGATAAAACAGTTGGCCTTGCCCCTTATTTGGAGACAATTTCATTAGAAGACTTGATTTCCAACCCTACCATTTGAGTTAAGAATTCAATTGCGGAATCAACGGTTTTTATTTCTTCAATAATAAGCATGGCCTTTCCGGCAGAATCTTTCATCTTACATTGACGTGGATGCCTTTTAATGAAGCTTAAAATTTGACCAAAAATTTCTGAACTGAAATACTGGTCTTTCGTGCTGATAAAAAATGCCCTCACTTTTTCATTCTTTAAGCTTAGTTTTTCAAATCCAAGTCGTTCGCCCAACCACCTAAGCCGAACCGAATTTATTAATTCTTCTACAGATGCAGGCAGCGAACCAAAGCGATCGCGCACTTCTTCTGAAAATTCTTTTAGCTGCTTTTCATTCTTAATATTATCAAGTCTCGAATAAAGTTGTAAGCGTTCGCTAATATTATTTACATACGTTTCAGGAATAAGAATTTCGAGATCGGTTTCTATAACACAATCCTGAACAATGAGTTTTGCTTTTTCTGAAAGCTCTTCGCTAAACAACTCTTTAAAATCTGTTTCCTTTAATTCCTGAATGGCATCATCTAGAATTTTGTGATAGGTATCGAAACCGAGATCGGTAATGAAACCGGTTTGCTCACCGCCCAATAAATTTCCGGCACCCCGAATATCAAGATCGCGCATGGCGACTTTGAAACCATCTCCTAATTCAGAGAATTCCTCAAGTGCAGCAAGACGCTTTCGCGAATCGCTGGTAAGCAACGATGCGGGTGGTGTGAGCAAATAACAATAGGCTTTTTTGTTTGATCGGCCAACACGCCCACGCATTTGGTGTAGATCGGAAAGTCCAAACATGTGAGCAGAATTAATCATGATGGTATTGGCATTCGGAATGTCGAGCCCTGACTCGATAATGTTTGTCGAAACCAACACATCATACTCTCCATCAATAAATTTCATCATTACCTTTTCAAGCTTATCGCCATCCATTTGTCCATGGGCAATGCCAATGCGCGAATCGGGAACAAGCTTATAAATAATGTTGGCAACCGACTCAATATCACTAACACGATTATGAACAAAGAAAACTTGTCCTCCTCTTTTCAACTCATGACTTATTGCATCACGAATCACTATTTCATTAAAGGTGTGCAATTCTGTAGTAACGGGTTGTCGGTTTGGTGGCGGAGTTGCAATAATACTCAGATCACGGGCACCCATTAAAGAAAAATGTAGTGTACGCGGAATAGGCGTTGCCGTTAAGGTAAGCACATCAACGTTTACCTTTAATTCTTTTAATCTATCTTTTACCTTAACACCAAATTTTTGTTCTTCATCTAGTATGAGTAGGCCAAGGTTTTTGAATTCAATATCCTTGCTCACTACACGATGTGTGCCGATCAGAATATTAATCTTGCCATCTTTTACATCGCTTAAAATTTCTTTTATCTCTTTTTCGGTTTTGAAACGAGAGACATAATTGATGTTTACCGGAAAGTTGGAAAGCCGCTCGCAAAACGTACGATGATGTTGCATCGCCAGAATGGTGGTTGGTACGAGTACCGCTACTTGCTTACCTTCTGTTGCGGCTTTGAACGCAGCACGAACGGCAATTTCTGTTTTTCCAAAACCAACATCGCCACAAATTAATCGATCCATCGGGTGCGGTTGTTGCATATCGCGTTTTACATCTTCGGTTGCGCGCGCCTGATCGGGAGTATCTTCATACATAAAAGAAGATTCTAACTCGGCTTGTAAAAAGCCATCCATTTGATAGGCAAAACCAGGAGCTGACTTTCGTTTCGCGTAAAGCGCAATCAATTCTTTGGCAATATCCTTAACCCGTTTCTTGGCTTTCGATTTTTTATTTTCCCACTCGGTGCTTCCTAGTTTGCTGATGGCAGGAACAGCACCATCACGACCTGAATATTTAGAAATTTTGTGCAGCGCATGAATGCTCACATACAACAAATCATCATCCTTATATACTAAGCGAATGGCTTCTTGTTCGTGGCCGTTTACTTCTTTCTTTTCAAGGCCCGCAAATTTGGCAATACCAAAATCGATGTGCGTTACAAAATCTCCAGGCTGAAGCATTTGCAGATCGCGCAGCGTAAGGGCTTTTGATTTGGTAAACTTTTCCTTCGCGCGATAGCGATGAAAGCGTTCAAAAATCTGATGATCAGTATAGCAAACAATTTTTGATGTTTGATCAATAAAACCATTTCGCAATGCAAAATCGAGTGGCTGAAATTTAATCTGCGAATCAATCTCTTCGAAAATTCCTTTTAACCGCTCGTTCTGCTTCGGCATGTCGGCAGCAATAAAATTGCTATAGCCTTGCATTTGCTGATCGTGAAGATCTTTTGCCAGTAACTCAAAATTCTTGTTAAACGAAGGTTGAGCCGATGATTGAAACTCAAATGTTTTTGAATCTTTTAGCGCGAAACGATTTCCAAACTCCACACGCGAGAATTTGGATGAGTCTCGTTTAAATGAATCGCCATCATCAAATAATTTTTCGGGGGAAGACACAATTTGCGTGTTGCTCGATTTTAAAATGGCGTCAAAAGATGCAGTGGCTTTCTCATAACTTTTTTCGATCACATCAAGCGTAAGCTGAAAATCTTTGAACCACAATTTTGTGTCGGGCGAAATAAAATCAAGCAGCGACTGACGTTCTTCTTGCATTAAACGCGACTGCACATTTGGTATGATGTTTACCTTTTGTAGTTCATCGACAGAAAGCTGAGAACCCGGATCGAACGTTCGAATACTGTCCACCTCATTACCAAAAAGTTCTATCCGATAGGGAATTTCGTAAGCAAAGGAAAAAATATCAATGATGCCCCCACGAATGGCGAACTGCCCGGCTTCATAAACAAAATCTGTTTTTTCGAAATCGTAGTTGTGAAGAAACTCTTCCAGAAAAGAAACATCCAACTTTTCTTTCAGGTTGATGGTAAAGGTATTTGAAGCAAGCGAGCGTTTTGTAATTACCTTTTCGCTCAACGCATTGGGATAAGTAACAATAATTTCTGCTGCGGTTTTGTTGGCAAGTTTATTCAATACTTCTGCCCTCATCAGAATGTTGGCATTCTCAATTTCTTCAAATTCATACGGCCGTTTATACGACATGGGAAAAAGAAATATTTCCCGATCTAATAAATTCTGAATGTCGTTTTGAAAATATGATGCCTCCTCGCGGTCTTGTAAAACAACAATGTAATCGCGCGGATGAATTTTAAAAGTAGCGGCTAGAAGAAGTGCATCAAGGCTACCCGAAAGTCCTTTGACGCGAATATTAGAAGGAGAAGGCGCATTAATTCCTGCGGCCACGGTTTTTATTAAACCATCCGCGCGGTAAATACTTAAAAAATCGGCCGCCCTCAATTCGTTATTAATTATTCATTCTCGGGTTTATAAAATGCAAACCCAGTAGAAGGGCGCAAAGATAGTGGACGATTCTGCGCCACTGGCAGATGCAACAAAAAAATTCTATTAATTTTCGCCATGATTTTTATCCGATCTCTTTTTCTGTATGCAAGCTTACTTTCTCTTTTATTGCTTCTGCTCGGTTTATATAAACCCTGGCTAATGTTGTGGTGGCGCGATGTACAAAATAGAAGGCTTGTGATTAAGTGGTATGGCGCTGTTGCTGTATTGAGTTATGCACTATATTGGCTCATGATTTTTATGATATGAAAAAGATGATTGTTTTTATTTTAATGCTCTTTGAAGC
>JBBRFY010000060.1:0-19800 GCA_038241205.1 Cytophagales bacterium | reverse complement strand
GTCGCAAGAATCGCTAAAACCTTTTCACTATCACGACAAAGGAAGCATGGCAATTATTTCAAAACTAAAGGCCGTTGCAGACTTACCTAACTTTTCCTTCACCGGATTTTTCGCCTGGCTTATTTGGCTCTTTATTCACATCATACCTATTGCAGGATTTCGAAACAAATTCAAGCTTGCCTTCAATTGGTTTACATCGTTCATTTCAAATGACCCTAATCTCCGTCTTGTTATACGCCCTAGAAAACCTAAATAAAGAATTCAGCCTGAAACGATACTTACCGGTAAAATAAAAAATATACTATGCATATAAATTTACCCACAGTTTTTTAATTGCATGACGGTAATTTTCAATCCTGTGGAAATAATTTAATACATACTATTTTGATCCATCGCTAGAATCTGCGAGTCAGTCTGCAGTACCTTTTCATAATCTCTTACAGCGTTAATTTCTGCTTTCCACAAAGTGTTGATTTCCCGATATGCATGTGGTGAGAATTACACAAACTTTCCGTTAAAATGTAGCGAATGACAATAATTTCGAATGGCATGAAGTTTCTATACGGGAGAGAAACTAATCTATTATGAAAGACCTAATTACAATCTCCGCAGCTTTAATTGCTTCCTACGCTGTATTTATGATGGTTATAGTTGTTTTCGGGAAATTATTTTTTCCTTTTTACACAAAAGAACAACTGGAAAAACAAAATGCTTTTGTAGCGCCTAAGCAAATGAATAAACAAAAAGCAATGGCAAGAAAAGCCATCGCTCAGTTAAAGTTAAAGCAAGACATAACGTTGCATGGTGCATATTCTAAACTGGTAAGAGGATAGATTCAAATCATACTCGCCATTTCTTAAATTCGAATTTGAAAATGCCTAATGCGAGCGTTGTTTTTTATTGAGATAATCTTAGTACATCATAGAAGCAATTGAAAAATGGTAGAAAATACCGGTTGACTACTTTAACAATTTCTTATAAAGCATTCTGTGCGCAACTTAATTTTTAGCATGTTCGTTAAGTGCTAAAAAATATTTGTAAACGTAGAATGACATCTTATTCTGCCTTCAAATATTAATCCTGCAAATTTTATTTATCACCTCTCCCTTTGTGAATGATTGTCATCGCGACTAACGCTCCGTTCAATAAAAACGAAACACTATTGGCCACTATAATAATAACATCTTCCTTTAAAATACCATAATAGATCCAACAGGAAACTCCAGCCATCAAGACAAAAAGCATAACCAAGGAAATATCTTTCGCCTCCTTTTCTTTTATTATCTTAATTAATTGGGGCAACAACGAGAAAGTTGTTAGCGCACTTGCAATGATCCCAAAAATAGTGGTAGGGTTTAAGCTCATATTGTATTTTCTGTAATCATTAAAAAATGATGCCAATATGCTCATCAAGCACTACCGGATATTTTTAGCGTACTTCTGGGTATGGAAATATGCCATTCACAAAAAATGAATATTGTTAGATAGTTTAAAGCAAAACTCATTATACTTTTTTTGCGTGGCACGAAAATTACAATAGTGCTGCAAAACTCAAATCATAAATTTATGAATCAGAATCATTTTCTACTTCCAGTTCTCCTTTTTTTGATGTGCTCATGCAAAGCTCAGCAGCAAAATCAAAACAGCAATCCAACGCAATCTAACGATGGATTACCAGCGCCATACGCCACCAAATCAGTAATGAATTTTAGTAATGTAGTAGGATGGAAATCGGATGAAACACCAACGGCACCGAAGGGATTTTCAGTGACAAAATATGCTGAAGGATTTGAAAACCCCAGGTGGATGTATGTTGCTGCGAATGGAGATGTGCTGGTGGCGGAAAGTAATTCTAACCACTCTATACTAGAAAAAATTGGCGCTGTGTTTATAGGTGCAAACAAATCTAATAATCTCCACCATAGTGCTAACCGCATCACACTACTGCGTGATACGACAAACGATGGAATTCCAGATGTGCGACAAACCTTTTTAAATAACCTCAATCAACCTTTTGGTATGTTGATATTAGGCGATTGGTTTTATGTAGCCAACACAGATGGTTTATGGAGGTACCCCTATAAAACCGGACAAACAAAGATTAAAGACCAAGGCATAAAGGTAATTGATTTACCTGCTGGTAAACACAATCGCCATTGGACACGCAACATCATTGCGAATAAAGCAGGAACAAAAATTTATATCGCCATAGGTTCTGGTAGCAATGTGGCCGAACATGGTATAGAGGAAGAATTGTTGAAGGCCGATATTATTGAAATTAATCCGGATGGCACTGATCTAAAAATATATGCCAGTGGTCTGCGAAATCCTGTTGGTATGGATTGGGCTTCAGACGATAAAACGCTTTGGACTGTGGTGAATGAACGTGATGAGTTGGGAGATAATTTGGTGCCTGATTATTTTACGCATGTTGAAGAAGGCGGATTTTATGGTTGGCCTTATTTTTATTATGGACAAAATAAGGATCCGCGGGTTAGTGAAACGCCACCGCTTGTGAAGAACTCGATTGTTCCCGATGTTAATCTTGGTTCGCATACAGCTTCTCTCGGTCTTGTTTTTTACAATGGAAATTCATTTCCAAAAAAGTATATTAATGGTGCTTTCATTGCCCAGCACGGATCATGGAACCGATCTGTCTTATCGGGATATAAGGTAATTTTCGTACCGTTTGCTGATGGCAAACCCAGTGGCAAGCCAGAGGATTTTCTAAATGGTTTTGTCGATAATCTTAGCAAAGAAAAGGTGCATGGAAGACCCGTAGGTGTTACTGTTTTACAGGATGGATCGTTGCTGGTAACAGATGATGTAACCAATATACTATGGCGTGTAACCTATACTGGAAATTAAATGAAATTAAGAGATACAAAAAATGATTCCTCGAAACATCAATGGATATTTCGAACAATCATTTTTTCACCAACCCCTAAAAATTTCTGAATAACCCTCCAAATTTTTTTTAAGTGAAGAGCAGGATCATTCGGTTAATTGTTCGTTAGAACTCTATAATATGTCTCTCCGATTCGTAAACGCCAAATGCATTTGGATATTTAATATCAGCTACCTTGAGCATTCGATTATTATAATTTGCCATGATTCATTTTATGAAATAGTTCTTGCGCCCTTTTAAAATACTTGTCGATTTCGAAACGAACACAGCTCTGTTAATTCATAAACCAAATTGTAAAATTTAGTATCGTAGCAAAGCATACCCAAGAAATATAGGGAACCAAAAGCCAAGCTGCTGTTCGTGATATCGAAGCAAATCGAAATATTGTGATTATGATAATTACTACCATTAAGACAATATCAACTAATGCTGCAAGGGGAGAATGAAGTTTAAAAAACAAAATCGACCACCAAAAATTTAAGAACAACTGAAGCGCAAATATCAATTGTGCATTCCTTTTTTGATTCTCTGGTGCATCACTTTTCCAGACGAGCCACAATGATATTGCCATCAACAAATAAAGAAATGTCCATACAGGGCCGAAAAGATAAGACGGTGGATTCCAATCTGGTTTATTAAGGGTGGCAAACCATGAACTCATTTCAGCTTGCGATAGAAGGCCACTGATTAACCCAACTGCTTCGCATAGCACAATGCATATTACCAACTTCCAAAAATTAGAAATTCTATTTTTTGTTGTTATTGTTCCGTTCTCTATTGCGATTGCCATAATTACTTAATTGATTTTTCAATGCCTTCAATCTTAGATAAGTGCGCTTTAATTGTAGGAAGATATTTTTTAGCGAATGCACTTACCTCCTTATCATCAAAGTCAATTGCATCTTCAAACATCTTAATATCACGCTCATGATCAATGATCATCATTTTGATAAACTTTTTTTCAAAATCACTCCCGTCCTTTTCCGCTAAGTCTTCACGACCTTTTTCCTTTTTATTGCTTATCGCAACAGGTAAGGTAATATTTCGTTTCGCTGCTAACGTTTTTATTTCTTTCAATAAAATAGCTTGATCTTTCATCATCCACCGTCCATACTTTTTCAGCGCAGGTAATGTCGCTTTTTCAACGGCAAGCTTACCTTCTTGTGCATCCATAAATCGTGCATCTGCCGACTTTACTAAAAATTCGGCTACCTTTTCGTTCAAAACTCCCGCTTCCGCTTTTTCATCATTGGAAGTATTTGCTTTTTTAACAGCAGCATCTTTCTGAGCATTTGCTGTAACACCGCTGATCACTAAAAGCAGTAATACCATTAGATTTATTCTGATATACATATATGTGTTTTTTAATTGGTATGTTATGCAATGCATCTCGCAAAGACCATATTCTATTAAACCTTAAAAATATGCCATAGTTTTAAAAATTAAATTTTGTGTTTCGGCATAAAAAATAAAAAAGCGAAAGCAAACGATTTCCGAGATCAATTCAACTGCGAAGCCCACTTTACAGATGGTGAACCGAAAAAACGTTACTCTATTGACACCAAATGTTACGCTATAATATCAGAACTACGATTTAACTGAAATGGGTATTTTATTTAGCGAAGCTGTGGATATAAGTTTACAACATTTCAACAAATTAGGTTAAAACCAATAAATGAATCTGGCTAATGAATTGCCAAAGTGTAAATTGCAGAACTTAGTTAATAATCAGAAAAATGATTATTCTAACATCCTTAATAATCCTTTAACAAGTGTAACCGCGTGGTGGAGAAGAGTAAACTAAAAATTGTAAAAAAGGTATTAAAGGTTCTGGGTTGGATAGCAGCAAGCGTTCTTTTTCTTTTACTCTGCACTATTCTTCTTATTCGTCTTCCAAGCGTTCAAAATTACCTTACTCAAAAAGCAATTGGTTTTGTTGAATCGAAAATCGGAACAAAAGTTACGTTGGATAATATTTTTCTCTCCTTTCCTAAAAAAATAGTATTAAGGGGTTTATTCGTAGAAGACCAGTCACAAGATACCTTACTATACATTGATAAACTTTCCATAGACACCGATTTATGGGAACTTACGCACAATAGTATTCAGCTGAACACAATCAATTTAGAAAACACAACAGCCTTTATAAAAAGATCGTCTCGTGACTCGACCTTTAATTTTGATTATATAATTAATGCTTTTTCTGATACGACAACTGTTGATACAACCTCTGTAAGTCCTTGGAAATTCAGCCTTAAAAACATCGCTATTGAAAACGTGAAGGTTTCATACGATGATCAATTTGCTGGAAATAATGTTAATGCAACATTGGGCAATTTAAATGTTGAAATAAAAACGTTCGATCTAACCACCCCCAAGTTAGAGATCAGTTCAATAAAATGGAACAATAGCAATGTTGATATTTTGCAAACCAATGGCAGCGCTTCAACTCCATCTAAATCCGATACTTTAAATAACGCATCGTTTGCAATTAGTGTGGATAACATTGATTTGCAAAGTATCAACCTGAAGTACGTCAATACCATTCTTCAACAACGCCTCGATGTAAAGATTGGTGATCTTGCCGTTGATGCAAAGCAAATAGATCTACTTCATAATGTTTTACATATAAATGAAGTTGAACTTCACGATTCGTTTATTTCGTACTCACAATATGGACAAGCAAAAATAGATAACACCATTAATTCAAACAGTGAATCAAAATCCATTTCACTTCCGTCAGAATGGGATTTAAAAATTGACAAAATCGATTTTTCAGGCAATGGTTTTCAATATTACGATTTCAGTAGGCCCGCAACACAAAATGGTTTTGATAATGCCCATCTCTGGCTGCGTGATCTCAATCTAAACGCGGAAAATTTCATGATGTCAAAAAATGGAATTTATGCTTCTATACATAATTTGTCAGCAAACGAAAAGAATGGACTTGCGCTTCAGTCCTTTTCAGTTGATTTAAAACTAACCAATACGTCTTTCAACGCGAATGATTTTAGCTTAAAAACTGAACGTTCCAATTTAAATTTTAATGCCAATGCAGAGTATACTTCCTTAAATCAACTTCTAAATAATTATGAAGACATAAAATTTGATTTAATCATTGCGAATTCAACGCTTAGTATAAAAGATGCTTTATACTTCTCTCCTACTCTTTTAGACAGCGTACCCATTCACCTGCCGAAACAAACTTCGATTACGCTATCAACTGAACTTCACGGTAGCGTTAACGATTTAAAGGTTTCAAATCTTTATCTCGAATCTCTTTCAAATACTTCTTTGTCGCTTTATGGTTCCGTAAAAGGTTTGCCTAGCATAGACCGCGCTAGAATAAATGGGCACATTAAAAAATTCTATACAACGCGAGTTGACGTAAAAAATATTCTTGGCGATTCGTTGATACCTTCGTCAATCCAAATACCAGAATGGCTAGACCTGGCTGGAGAATTTAATGGCACAATACATCAACCCCAAATTAGTGCGTTGATAAAAAGTGACATTGGAGAACTTGAAGGAAAATACAAGTCATTCAATATTGCTAGCGTTCCATCATACGATGCTACCATCACCACCCGTCAATTCAATGTTGGCAGACTTCTTAAACAAGAAGACATGGGCATACTAGAGGCTGAGGCTTCCATAAAAGGTGCAGGATTTTCAATAGATAGTATTGATGCCGTTGTAGATCTAAACGTTAAAACTTTTGCATATAAAAAGTATAACTATAATGACTTTAGACTAAATGGCACTTTAAAAAATTACTTCTTTTCAGGCAGGGCAATATTAAAGGATAAAAATCTTGATTTTGAACTAGAAGGTAATCTTAGCTATGAAACAGATGCTCCTCATTATTCATTCAAATTCAATTTAGCGAATGCCGACTTTCAAGCGCTACATCTTTCACAAAGACCACTAAAAGCCAGAGCCATATTAGAGGTTGATATTGCCACGTCAGATTTAAAAATTGTAAATGGAAAAATGGGAATTCGAAACGTTGCCATTTATAATGGCGATGCACTTTACAAAGTTGACTCACTTCTATTTGCTTCTATTGATCAACAAGGTAAAAGCGAACTATCCATCCGTTCTGATATTATCAGTGGTGATTTTAAAGGAACATTCAACATTTTTGAAATGCCAGCCTTTTTAAGACAACACATAAATCAGTATTTCGAATTGCACGATAATAAACCAAAGAGCCTTGGTCCATCACAAAATTTTACTTTCGATCTTATCTTAAAAAACACCGACCTTCTCACTGAGATTATTTTCCCGGAACTTGATTCATTTGTTCCGGGCAAAATCCAAGGCGCTTTTAACAGCGAAAAGAATACATTAAGTCTGGGAATTGAAATTGCAAAAATAAAGTATGCCACCACCTCACTTGATTCTTTTACGCTCAATATTGATTCGGATAAAAATGGGCTTATCTACAGCGTAAAGCTTAGAGAATTTCATTTTAATAAATTTCGTGTTTCCGCTTTGAGATTTCAGGGGGACGTAGCCAAAAATGTTATTACTACAAAACTTTTAATATTAGACTCCTTAAATGAAGATAAATATTCTCTCGCTGGCCAGGTAAAAAGTGTTCCAAATGGATTTCAATACAGTTTTATTCCCGATCAAATTCTACTAAACTATAAAGACTGGGTTAGTCCTGTTGATAACTATTTACAAGTAGCGAAGAATGGAGTGGTTGCTCACAACTTCAATTTAACGCGAGAAGGCGAAAAATTTTCTGTTTTAACAAGTTCAAAAGACTCAACTATTACATTTGATTTTCTGCATTGGAAACTGGCTAACCTAACGCAATTAGTAGAAGGTAAAATTCCTGCTGAGGGAGAACTGAATGGAGATTTTAAACTAACAACTTCACGCAAAGGAGAATTCAATTCTAAACTTCAAATAAATAATCTTTCAATCCTTGAAAAGTCATGGGGTGATGCTTCCCTTGCGCTCGCGCATAATTCTGATCGATACACTGTAGCGTTAAAAGTAAAAGGGGAAAACGGAAATATTGATGCAAAAGGATATCTAGCGCCTAAAGAAAATTTCTCAATTTTCGATTTCGACATTCGCATATCGCCATTTGATCTTTCATTGATAGAACCATTGTCTAACAATCAATTTAAAAACGTTACTGGTTTTGCAAAGGGTGATTTAAAACTTACAGGAAATACAAAAGCTCCTTCAATTCGCGGCAAGATCACTTTTACTGATGTAAATTTCTTGCTCACTTATTTGAACAATTCTTTCACGTTACAAAATGAAACTATTGCGTTTGAGGAAAGCGGAATTGTATTAAATAATTTTAAAATAAAAGACGAAAAAAATAATGTAGCAACCATTAAAGGAAACATTTTAACAAAAATGTATAAAGACTTTGATTTCGATTTAAGACTAACAACGCAAAATTTTCAATTACTAAACACCAAGGAATCTGACAACCCGTTGTATTATGGCTATTTAAGAGTTAATGCTAATGCCCACATAACAGGTAATATAAACCAACCTGCTATAAGTGGTGCTTTAAAAATTGGCAATGAGAGCCAACTGACATACGTTGTACCCAGTGAAAAAAAAAGCGCATTAGAACAAAAAGACATTGTTCAATTCGTTAGCAAAAAAGAAGAACGAGATCCATTTCTAAAAAATATAGCTCTTCGAGATACAACCCAAACCTTGTTTAGAGGTATGGATGTTGATGCTACAATTGAATTGACAGATGCAGCGACTTTAAATATCGTAATCGATCCTACAACAGGTGATAAACTTTCATTAAAAGGAAATTCAACGCTTGTCTATACCTCTGATGCTTCCGGCAGTTCTAACCTCTCTGGTCGGTTCGAAATTACAAGTGGCACGTATAATTTTACGTTTTATAAACTTGTGAAACGTGAGTTTAACATTGTGAAGGGAAGTTCGATTACGTGGTCAGGCGATCCGTTAAATGCTGACATGGACATTCGCGCGCTTTACGAAGTAGAAACTTCCCCGCTTGATCTTGTGTACAATCAAATAAGTACAACTAATCAAAGCGAAATAGATTCTTACAATAAACGATTGCCCTTTTTAGTGTACATGAATATCAACGGAAAATTACTAGTGCCTGAAATAACATTTAAACTCGATATGCCCGATGATAAACGAAATGTTTTTGGTGGCGCTATCTATTCGAAGTTGCAAGATATTAACACACGAGAATCAGATTTGAATAAGCAGGTTTTCGCTTTGCTCATACTGAAGCGATTCATTTCCGACAATCCATTCGAAAGTCAGGCCAGTTCGAGCATTAACAACACAGCTCGGATGAGTGTGAGTCGATTACTGTCCGAGCAACTTAATCGTTTGTCGCAAAATGTAAAAGGTGTGCAACTGAGTTTCGATATTAAGTCTTCTGAAACGAATCAAGGTGGAGAAGCGCAAGGTCAAACTAAATTACAGCTAGGGCTTTCTAAAAATTTGTTCAACGATAGATTGGTGGTAAAAATAGCCGGCAATGTAGATCTTGAAGGCGAAAACACAAATCAGAAAGACATTACCGAATACATTGGCGATTTGGCACTTGAATTTAAACTTACTCCTGATGGAAGATTTCGGTTGACTGGATTTCGCAATAGCAATTATGATATGATTGACGGTGAGCTAACGGAGACCGGTGTGGGTCTTATATACATTAAGGACTATAACACTTTTCAGGAATTATTTAAATCGAATGCAAAGTCAAATTAACCGATATCAGTTACAACATTGTATAATACAATGTAAATGGAAAATTCCTTCATTTCTGTTGATTATTATTTTTCTATCCGGATGTACCGCAACGCGATTTCTAAATGAGAACGAATCATTCTACACTGGATCAAAAATAAAAGTAGAATCCGAAGGTAGGATTCCCGGTCATAAAAATTTAGTAAACAAATTAGAGCCGTATCTTTTGCCAGAACCAAACAGCACAATTTTAGGATCGCGACCAGCCGTGTGGTTTTATTTTATAGCGGGAACACCTAAGAAGAAAAAGGGTTTCAAAAATTTCATAAAGACAAAACTCGGTAAACCGCCTGTTCTAATTTCCGATGTAGCTCCAAAAATGATAACGAAAACACTGGAGACGGAGGTAAACAACAATGGATTTTTTGGCTCTACCGTTTCGTATGAAGTAAAAACCAAGCATAAGAAAAGTGAAATTCTGTACATCATAAACTTAAAGCGACCATTTCGATTGCGCAACATTGATTACACCAGCATTGATTCATCCAATCTAAATTTTTATGATGCCGTTGTAAAAGGAAGTTTGTTAAAAGAAAAACAACGCTATAAACTGGAGCGACTCCAGCAAGATCAAGCGCGGGTTGAAGAAACGGCAAAAAATAATGGCTTCTATTATTTTGATGATCGTTACCTACTATTTGATGCTGATAGCACCGTTGGAAAACGAAGTGTGGACGTGGCGTTGCACTTAGAACGAAACACGCCTTCTAATATTATGAAAACCTACCGAGTAAGAAACATCACTATATTTCCGAACTATAATCTGGTTACTGACAGTGTAAAAACGAAATACGATACGCTTCACATTGATGGATTTAATTATATCGACAACACCAAAACATTTATACCACACATTATAACAGATGTAATTAATGTACTACCTGATAGTTTGTACAGACGAATTAATCATGAATATACATTAAGCCGACTTATGAGTTTAAAAACTTTTAAGTTCGTTAACATAAAGTTTACTGAGAGCCGTTTCGATTCAGCATCTCTCGATGCTAAAATCTATCTAACACCTTTGCTTAAAAGATCACTGCGTGCGCAGGTAGATGGCGTTTCAAAATCAAATAACTTTGTAGGTCCTGGCTTTGAAATAACCGCTACTAATCGAAATCTTTTTAGAGGTGCAGAAATGCTGCAACTAAAAGTAAATGGGGCTTACGAATGGCAACTTAGCAGGCAGCAAGCGAGTGCATTAAATTCAATTGAATTTGGTAGTAGCGTTTCATTATTTTTTCCTCGCTTTGTAGCACCCATTCGCATTCGAAACAGATCAACAAAATATTTACCGCAAACACAAATTAGACTGGGTACTAATTTTCAGCAACGAGTTCAATATTTTCGACTCAGCTCTTTTAATGCCGCATATGGTTATACATGGAGAGAGACCACTTACAAAACGCATGAATTATTTCCCGTTGATATCAGCTTTGTAAAATCGAGTAAAACATCAGAAGCCTTTGACGCGCTGTTACAGCAAAACCCTACCCTCGCCAATTCATTTCAAAATCAATTTATCGTTGGCTCCCGTTATTCGTTTGTGTTAAACACTCAACTTCGCGAAGACATTGTCACAAAATATGAGGAAAAGGGTAGTCGCAAATCAAATTTTTATTTTAATGGCACTATCGATCTATCGGGAAATATTATCAACTCTATTCAGAACCTTGCAAATCCAAATGTAGAGCCGCATGAGGTATTGGGATCTCCTTATTCTCAATATTTAATTTTAAGTACCGACCTACGATACTACTATCAGCTAAATAAAAAAAGTAAGTTGGCAACACGACTCTTTATGGGGTCCGGATTTGCTTATGGCAATTCAAAAAATTTACCTTACATCAAACAGTTCGCTTCGGGTGGTTCAAATAGTTTACGTGCGTTCCCTGCGCGTTCAGTCGGTCCCGGTACATACAATGTTAGAACCGATCCAAACATTAATACCAATACCTATTTTATTGACCAACGTGGTGACATTAAATTAGAAGCGAATGCGGAGTATCGGTTTGATATTTACAAAGGATTAAAAGGTGCAGTGTTTGTCGATGCTGGAAATATTTGGTCAAGAAAAGAGGATGATTCGGTTTTGGTTGATATAGATACAACACCGCGGTTAATTCAACCTCGACCTGGCTCTAAGTTTAGTAAAGACTTCTTATCTGAAATCGCTGTAGGAACAGGGGTAGGCGTGCGATATGATTTTAGCTTTTTTATTCTTCGGTTAGATGTTGCATTTCCTCTACGCAAACCATACTTAGATCCAAAAGAACGATGGGTGTTTAATCAAATTGACTTCGGTAGTAACGCATGGCGAAAACAAAATCTCATCTTTAACATCGCCATTGGATATCCATTTTAAAATTCTGTTTAATAATAACGACCATGTCTCCGTGGTTTGTTGGAAATATGTACTCCCCTATTGGCATGATTGTTTGCTTACTAAAGAGAAGGTATTTTAAAAACGTTTTTTATTATCGGCAAAAAAAAATTCCCTAATAAAATTTAATCTTAAGAACATCATGAGAAAGATTAACAATTACAGCGAGCTCTGTCTTGAAAAAGAAAGATTAGAGCACGAGGCAAAAAATCAGAAACAAAATATTAAAGCTGAAATGAATTCAGTCAAACATCTTTTTGATCCCGTTATACATACTGTTTCGTTAATAAAGAAAGTGGTAGGTAAAATAAAATCAGCTGGTGATTTCTTTAAAGGAGAGAAGCAAAATAAGTAAAGATTGTTTTAAGAGTTTGAAGAGCGAATGTAAGGCTCAATCGTTATACCTTCTTCTACTTGACATCCCCTTAACGACTCCACAAACTTTATTTGCTAAAAATTTTAGAGAAGAGCATTAAAGTTTACCACTTTCTCACAACATGTAGAGTTTTCTACTCAAATAGAAAACGGGAGGTTGACCCAACAATAAGCAATAATTAAACTTAACGCTTAATAAAAACTTATAACACTGAGGTGCAGGTTCATTTTGCCAAAAAAAGGGAATGTCTTTCACTACTATTTTCTTCGACAATATAATGTGCCGAGTCTTGCGAGCATAATAATTTGCGCCACCACCGAAAGTCTTTTCGAAGTATGAGAGCACAATGTTTAAACAAAAACGCATGTTGATTAACTACACTGCCCCAATACTACCCATATAATAATAAATACTAACACCGTTCCTAAGCAACCACCACCTAATTTCTTGGCTCCATAGCCGGCAATTAATCCTCTGAATAAATTGTTCATAATTTTAAATTTTTAGCAGTATAGAATCTATTTTCCGACATCCCGACATTCGAAAAGCTTGCCAAAAATAACATAAAAAGTTATTCTTATCGCATCTTGAAAAATACACTTTACAATTGGCACAATTATTACAAAGTATTTCGAAACGATTCGACAATGGAAGCCACTAAATTAATTCTAGAAGACCTCGCGGATATTCTGCATGTAAATGTGGAGCGAGCGAACGGTTATAATGTTAGCGCCTACGCTTGCGAGAATATGCCGCTTAAAATGCTCCTTAACAGAGAGCTTGACAATACTAGAGATTCTATTCTTTCGCTTCGAAAATTATTAAGAGAGCGCTTTTCGACAGATACAGATCCTGAATCAAATGGACAATTACGCAGCATTTGGTCAGACTTCAGACCTTCTTTTAAGGAAGGAGATATGAATATTCAATTGCACTCTTATGAAATGGCAGACTTGCTTACTTTACAGTGCTATAGAGTCGCTATGTCCCGACCTCACATCGATGCAATTTCTAAAAGCACCCTTGAGTTTCTATACCAAAATTTGCTGTCAGTATACACTAGCGTAAAGGCTTTCAGAGCCACGCATCGCAATAATGTAACCCAGCCAATAACCTATTCTCACGGGAGAAGAAGCGCGTAAAGCATTTAACGCGTTTGTAAATAACTGAAGTGAAATAGTAATGACGTTAAATAGTAATTATGAAAAATAATAAGATATTAATTGTTGATGATGAAGTGGATTTTGGAATTGTTATGAGTTCTTTTTTTACAAAGAAAGGTTATAATGTATACACCGCAATGTCAATAACTGATGGGCTGAAAATTTTGGAAGAACAACGGCCGGAATACATATTTTTTGATAATAATCTTCCTGACGGATTAGGATGGAGCAATGCCCAGTTTGTATTGAATACCTATCCGGAAACACGATTAGTATTAATGAGTGCGTTGCAAACGCCAACCACATCTGCTCAAAATTTTAGCATACTTTATAAACCCTATATTGTAGACGATCTTCAAAAAATGTTTCCTTAAAGTATCGCGAATATATAGGTAATATTCTTGTAACCATTACAATACATTATTGAACCATTTATCAAGTATTTTGTTGTTTGAATGTGAAATGAAAGCTACTTTATTCTGACCTCTGTGCATTTCAATTAAATTTCATATTGTGTTTTAATTCTCCTCCAACAAAAATAAAAATTTCTACTTCTTTTTGCCAGTCACATATTCTTGCACTCGTAAAATTAGTTTGCATTGCAATTATCTTAATCTTCCAATCGAGGCTGAGTTGAAACCAACCATTAGTATAAAATCAAAATAAGGAAGACAAAAAACCTGGGTGCGTTCACACCAGGTTTTTCTATTGTCACATTTAACTCCGTGTTTTTACACAGAGATATTTCCTTCCACTCCCTCAACCAATGTTTTTCCTATAGCGGCCGAAGCCACAATTTTAATAAGCGATACGAGCTTACCATCTTTTGTATCCCAATAGAATCCATCTTCTGGAGTTACCTTTATAACCGTAATTCTTGGATCATCCTTTCCTTCGTGAAACCAAGCCTTTGCTATATCACTCCAATACTTATCAATTTTTTCACGATCGCTCGATATTGAGGCCTTGCCATAAACAGATAAAAACTCATAGTTAGAAGTATTACTAATGAACAACTGCACTCTTGAATCATCAATAATCTCTTTATTCTTATCACTGTCCACGGCACTTAAAAACCAAAAATTTCCTTGGTCGCACACTTCTTGTATGGCCATGGGTCTTGTAGTGAGTGGAACTTCCGTTAAACATGTAGTAAAAAGACAAGTATTTTCATGCTTAACTAGTTCCTTGAACTTATCTATTGCCTCCTGATTGGTGAGGTTCTTAATATTAGATGCTTTATTTTCCATAACTGTATTCTTTTTTGTTTTTCTTAAAACTTTCCAAATAGTAGTCCAAAAAAATCATTCGGTTTTGTTGAACAATTCTATCTAATGACAAAACAAAATCCATTTATTGTTAAACAGAAAAAATTAGTTAGTCAACAACTGTGGACTATATTCCATACGCATTTTAAAATTCAGTTTGCCAACTGCATTTTTTAAAATGATTTACCGGTGCAACTCAACAGCATAATGTGAAAATCAAATCGCAAAAGCGTTAAAAGAATTCTTCTTCACCTTGTTTTCTGAGTTGCTCATTATCTTGCTCTTCTTCAATTGTATTCAGAGATTTGTCTTTATCAATTTCAACTTTAGATTTTTTATTTTCATTAACTGCCGAACCCGATGCAACACCAGAATTTGTTATTTGATCTTGTTTATCTTCATTCAAGTCGCGGTTTTCAATTTTCCTTCGCTGGCTTAAAGCATCAGGGCCTTTCGGACTTTTGATTTTTTTCGCTTTCTTCACGTTCGTTGCCATAATTAAAATGTTTATGTTTCTAGATGTATTTATGTGAAGCATTGAGAATTGCATACCATGTTTAAAGAGGTGTATTGCTGACCCTTTACAGATGTTTACAACTTACTGCTGTAGAGGCTTTGACGCATCGCGGAAAAGTTTTACTCATACACTTTTTGCGAAATTGAGAAGCATCATTACGCAGATCAATAATCCTCCTTTATGCAAGACGATTCAATTCACAAAATTTCAATTCACTTTTATAATCCAGATCTAAAATTACCGTTTGCCAATTTCCCTGTAAACAGATACACAGTTTCCGCGCTACAATGTAGACTATAATTCACAAAACGCTGTTTAAAAAGACATGACTACTAGCAATTTGAAATGGCAAGATTTTTAGACTCTACTCGCTAACAATGTAATTCAAACGAAAAGTAATATGAATATGGATCCAATAGAAAACGATTCAACTCCAGAAATGAAAACCTTATCGGAGTGTATTAACAAAGCTGTGGCCAAGGGTTATACTGAAAATTTTAAAGTGACTGGCAAAGGCTTGGTTTTAGAAAATGATGAGAAATGCTATTTGCCGGACAGCGTGGCGATTTCGGATTTCGAAAGATTTGAGGGATATTCAGATCCACAAGACAACGCTATCCTCTATATAATTCAAACAGAGGATGGTACAAAAGGGACCTTAATTGATTCCTATGGAGCTTATGCAGACGCAACGATTTCAAAGTTTATTAAACAAGTTGAGGACATACAAAAAAAATCGCCTGATAGGACAAAGTCTTGGTTTAACTTTTTGAAATCCTCCTAACAATGGAGCATTTCTCAAATCTCTTTACTGCATTTTTAATTGAGTGTTCAATTATTGGTATAGTGATTTTAGTTATAAAGTTCTGTTCACCCGCAATTTATAAAAAACGTTCTGTCGTTAGGCGATCGAAGAATGCAGCTAAACTCGGTGCCTAGTGCTTATACCATGCATTCAATACTTTTTTCAATTTGCAAACTAACACCCGCAATACAGAATGAATGCCACCGCCATTAAAGTATTGCTAATTGAAGATGATGATGATGATTACTTTATTCTGAACGAGTATCTTAAAGAGGTGATCAATTTTAAGTTTGAACTCACTTGGGAACCCATTTTAGGGAACGTGCGCCATCAACTACTTAGCGGTGATTACGACATTTTTTTAATCGACTATTTGCTTGGCGTTGAAAATGGTTTGGATCTAATGAAGTTTATAAAAGAAAAAGGAATTTTAACTCCAGTCATTATTTTAACCGGTAAAGGTGATTCACAAGTCGATACAGATGCAAGCCAATTTGGTGCTGCCGATTATTTAATAAAAAATGAATTAAACCCACAAATATTAGAACGCAGTATTCGATATGCGCTAAGCCAATCGAAAATATTAAAAGAACTAGACGAAAAAGAAAAAAAATATCGTTCGCTTTTTGAGCGTTCAGTTGACTCCATTTTTTTAGCAGATAAAAATTTAAAAATCATTCTTGTCAATAATTCCTTTCTCAAACTATTGGACTATACAACTGAGGATGCTTACGCACGTGATTTGAAAGACTTATTTGTGCACAGCGATGATTATCTATATTTTTTTGAATCGTTAACACAATTCGAACACATTAAAAATTACGAGTTGGTTTTGCGCACTAAAGGGGGAGATAAAAAAATATGTCTTTTAAATTGTATTTACATTCCCGATCAAACGGTGGAGTTTTGTTGCTACCAAGGCATTCTGCATGATATTACCTATCGAAAGGAAGCGGAAAACGAATTGCTTCAAGCGGAACGACTTGCGCTCACTGGTAAAATGGCGCGTACTATTGCACATGAAGTTCGCAACCCGCTTACAAGCTTGAACATGGCGCTTCATCAACTTCGATGTGAGATGCCATCAGACAATGAGACATTAAGTCTTTATGGAGATATTATAGAACGAAATGCAAATAGAATTGAGCATCTGGTAAATGAAATGTTGTTATCATCAAAACCAAAAGAACTTCAGCTAGAACTTTGTTCAATTCAAGATATTCTTGATTGCACTATCAGTTTAGCCTTGGATCGTTTGAAATTGAATCAAATTGAATTGCAGACGAAGTTTGGCAAAAACCTTCCAAAAATTTTAATTGACAAAGATAAAGTTCAAATCGCACTTTTAAATATCATGATTAATGCCGTTGAGGCAATGGAACCGGGAAAAGGAACATTAGCAATTGAATCGAACTGTGCAGACGATAAAAGTATTATTGACGTGTCAATTTCCGATAATGGTTATGGCATTGATCCTTCTGACCTAGAAAAATTATTTGATCCATTTTTTAGTAAAAAGCAAAGTGGAATGGGGTTAGGATTAACGTCCACCAAAAATATTTTAAATAGTCATAAGGCTGTTGTAAAAGTAGCCAGTGAGAAAGGAAAGGGCACCACGTTTAATATTCAATTTAAAGTCTCAGCGTAAACATTCTTATTTTTTTTACTCTTTTTTAATATGAAAATCCGTTCGAAAGAAACATACTGGTTGTTGTTGAACGGCCTCATAAATACCTATCCCTCTCTTCAAAAAAATAATAATTGTGACGTTCTCATAATTGGTGGTGGTATCACCGGTGCTCTAATGGCCTATCAATTATCTAAGGAAGGTTATAAAACAATGGTGATTGATAAGCGTGATATTGGTATGGGTAGCACAAGCGCCACTACTGCTATGATACAATATGAGATTGATGAACCGCTATATTCTCTCATAAAAATGGTTGGTGCAAATGCTGCCATTGAAAGTTATAAGGAAGGCGTGGTAGCGATTTCAGAACTTGAAAAAATCATAAAAACTACCAACGTAGATTGTGGATTCGAAAAAAAGAAAAGTCTTTACATCGCTGCAACATCTTCAGACGCTAAATGGCTTGCAGAAGAATATCAATGCAGAAAAGAAAATCAGCTTGATGTTTCCTGGATTGATCAAGCTCAACTAAAAAGTAAATTTGGAGTAGTTGGAAATGGCGCAATACAATCTGAAGATGGCGCTAGTCTTGACGCCTATCGGTTAGCGCATGGTTTGCTCCACTATGGCGTTACGCATTATGGTTTACAAGTTTACGATCATACGGAAGTAAACACCATAAAATCGGATGGAAAGAATTGCAATGTCGTTACGGATGATAAGCACACTATAAAATGCAAATATGTTGTGCACGCTTCGGGATACGAATCTCAAAGCACTCTGAAAGACAATATTGTGAAATTAAATAGTACCTATGCTCTGGTGAGTGAGCCCTTAACTAAAATGCCGACCGCATTAAAGAATACGTTATTATGGACTACTGATGATCCTTACCTATACCTACGGTCGACAAACGATAATAGGATATTGGTGGGTGGTGGTGATGAGAATTTCAAAAACGCCTTGAGAAGGGATAGTATTATAGAGAAAAAACAAAAATTTCTTATTGAAAAAGCATTGGCTTTAATTCCAACACTAACCATAATACCAGATTTTACCTGGGCAGGCACATTTGGTGTAACAAAAGATTCACTGCCCTACATCGGAGCTCACCCAGATCTCCCAAACCAATATTTTGTTCTTGGCTTTGGTGGAAACGGAATTACCTTTAGCGTAATGGGTATGCGTTTGATATCCGATGCATTACAAGGCAAACACAATCGATTTTTAGAATATTTTAAATTTGGTAGGTAATCTGATTGGTCGATTTCTTACAGCTCACTTATTTTCTTCCTTATTCGTCCGCATTACCACTCGTGATATTAATATTCTTTATTGAAAGACGAAGTCAATCCGATTCCTATTTTGCACATATCAAATTCGGTTTACTGTATAAATTTAACACAAATTGTTGTGAGGATATATTTTCAAGGCACAGCCAACATCAATTGAAAAATTTGCTCTCTCCGATGGTATGAAGGTAAAAAAAGACAGACCGAAGTAATCTCATTGTGGAAATATTACCACGAGCCACTAAGTGAAATTCTACACGCTGTGAAACAAATTGCTATTTTTTATTCAATTTTAAATGGCATACTATTTTCATAAGCCAACAAAAATGAAAGCGCTGTTCAAGAAGATATGGCGAAAAAAATATAGCGATGAATGTTAAATCAAAATGTCCACTTTTTACTCTCAATGAGATGGGCTGGGGATACGTACAGAACGACTGGGTATTGATAGTGACAAATTCCATTTCACTTGTGTATTCGCTCACCGTTTTTATTATTCCAGTAGCAATAAAATATTTTGTTAATATCGTTTTTTCTAAAAATCAGATGGCCGTAGAGATCAATACCTATGGACGATAATAAACAAATTGCCAAAGAAGCAAAATTGCTGTACGTTACTGATACAATGCCGGGCATCACTAGAAAGCCCTAGAGTAAAAAATTTCATTATTA
>JBBRFY010000059.1:0-19804 GCA_038241205.1 Cytophagales bacterium | reverse complement strand
AATTTCTCCTACAAGTTCTTCAAGAATATCTTCTAAGGTAACAATACCTATCGTGCCACCATATTCACTAATCACAATGGCCATCTGTACTTTCTTCTGCTGGAATTCGCGCAGCAAATGATCTATCGCTTTATTCTCTGTTATATAATAGGCTTTACGCACAATCTCCGTCAACGTCTTACCCGACTTCTCAACATAGTGTTGAAGAATATCTTTTGCGTATAGAATACCGATTATTTCATCCAGACTTTTATCATAGACCGGGTAACGTGAGTACCCTTCGCGGAAAATAATGGCGGCAGCCTCTTGCAACGAACTGTTTATATTCATTGGAGAGATTTTCATGCGTGGCACCATGATTTGCTTCACGATGCGATCATCAAAATCAAAAACATTCTGAATTAACTCACGCTCACTACTTTCAATTGCACCCCCTTCTTCACTTTCTGCGATAATTAGTTTCAATTCTTCTTCAGAATGTATATCGCGCTCGCTTACGGGTCTAATTCCAAAAAGCTTTAAGATTAAATTAGCAAAGCCATTTAGCAATCGGATGAACGGTCTGAATACGAAATAAAAAATTCGCAGCGGAATTGATAAAAACAACGTGGTAGATGTTGGGTAACGAATGGCCAACGTCTTCGGGGCCAGTTCACCAAACACAATGTGCGCTACCGTAAGTACCGTAAACGCAATTGGTATAGCAATGCGATGCGCCAAATCTTCTGTTAATTCAAACCCTAATCCGTGAATGGTATTTAAAATAATCTTCGATACAACCTCCTCGCCTACCCAACCTAAACCAAGACTCGCTAGCGTAATACCCAATTGGGTGGCCGCTAAAAATCCATCAAGATTGTCGATTATAATTTTTGCTGCGCGTTTGGACGCAGTGCCCGATTGCATAGCAATCTGCGAAGACCTTACTTTAACGATGGCAAATTCTGCCGCTACAAAAAAACCATTGAGGATAACCAGAGCAATGGTAATAAGAATGTCGATGGTCATATTTTTTCAAAGATAGCAGTATTTACAGCTTTCTCTGATAATTGGTTTTGGTTTGTAACTACAGAAAACATTACAATATCTCTTTTTTAGCGAGAATATGAAAGTTAACAGACCGAACTCAACGACCCTACAGCCGATTGCCATCGGTTATCCCTGCTAAAATCTACTCGATTGCACTATTTATTGCCACTACCTTTTCCCAACTCTCCTTATTTTCGTCAATAAATTTCTTGTGAGCGGGATGGTCATTATACGCTACAATATCAGCTTCTTTCTCGAACGTGATATAATGCATAACATCATATTCGGCTTCGCTCGCGCTTTCTCCTTTTACAGTTTTGCCGGCTCTGTACGACAGTACTTGCTTTAGTCCTTTTGCAAATACCTCAAATTCCTTCATGTGTTTCTTACGTGCATTACTAGATGCATCAGCCTTAAACTTAAACGCTACAATGCGCTGAAATTTCGGTTTCGGGTTTTTACTTTTCTCTGAAAATGTGGCCGCTGTTAAAGTGGACAGCACAACAAAGGCAATGAGGTAAATAATCTTCTTCATTACATTATGATTTTAAAAATTGAATGTTCCGTTTTAGTCCTTCGAGTTTAGTGCGCTTCACTGCGGATCTCTTAAAAATTTTTTCGAAAACATCTTCTGTAATTTCTTCCCAATCACGATGGTTCATTTTCTCTAAACCTGCATGGGGTTCAAAGCGTGTTTCAGAAGTTGGTTTTGAGAATTTATTCCATGGACAAACATCCTGACAAATATCGCAACCAAAAATCCAGTTTTCGAATTTACCTTTTACCGTTTCAGGAATTTCTTCCTTCAGTTCAATCGTGAAATACGAAATGCATTTACTGCCATCCACTACATACGGTTGTGTTATTGCATCTGTCGGGCAAGCATCCATGCAGGCTGTGCACGTACCACAATAATCTTTTGCAGAACCATCATACTCTAATTCAAGATCAAGAATAATTTCAGCCAGAAAAAAGAAACTGCCTAATTCTCGATTGAGTAATAAACTGTTTTTTCCTGCCCAACCCACACCACTTTTAGTTGCCCACGCTCGTTCCATAACAGGTGCAGAATCTACAAACACACGGCCATTTACTTCGCCCACTTCATTTTGAATATCCTGAAAAAATACTTTCAGTTTTTCTTTTACTACGTAATGATAGTCTTCGCCATAGGCATACTTGGCAATTTTAAGTCTACCATCATTTACCAAATCCTTTTTGGGATAATAATTATACACTAAACTGATTACCGATTTTGCGCCAGGCACGAGTAAGGTAGGATCAAGACGTTTGTCGAAATGATTTTCGAGGTAACTCATTTTACCTTGATAGCCACGCTTTAACCACGCTTCAAGTTTGGGCGCTTCTTCTTCTAAAAATTCAGCTTTTGAAAAACCACAAAAACTAAAGCCCAGTTGCTGGGCTTTAGTTTTAATGAATTGACTATGTTGATGCGTATTCACGGAATAGAACGATCCTACTTTTTGAGTTTCAACAAACTAATAAAATGCATTGGCTTCAGGCCGCAAGCAGATCAGATGCACAATTGAGCGTGTGGCTTGTAGCATGAAGCTTGCAGCCAAACACCGTTAATAATTGATGCTCTGTAACTACCACAGTTTGATCGGATAATCACCTTTGTTTACTAACTCCATAATTTTTGAAGATACCATTTCTTTATCCTCTTGGTAGGTAACACCAAACCAAACGTTACCTCCTGAAATTACCTTTACACTTCCTTTACCTTCTTGAATAAGTTGGTTGATAAAAAGTGGAATAAAAAACTCGGCCTTAATATTTTGTGAATTACTCTGCAAAAATGAAATGAATTTTTCTTCAGCATAACTAAAAATGCTGGGATGAAATCCCCAGAAATTCATAGACGTTGGTGTGTCTGGACTCATTTCTAAATCACCATCTTTTTCTTTCGAAATAATTTTTCCATTATCTTTTACAATGGTGGTGCGCTCCACAACCGATATCAAATTATTATCTGCATCACGATCGCCACAACCACGCGATACACTTCCGTATTCAGACAAAACATTTTTTAAGGTATATCCGATCATGGCATGTGCACCTTTCGTTTCATCTTTAAAAAAATTAGCCACCGATTCAAAGGCATATCGACCATAAAAATCATCTGCATTGATTACAGCAAAAGGTTCTTTAATTACATCTTTCGCGCAAAGCATAGCATGGCCTGTGCCCCAAGGTTTTACACGCTCCGCATTTTTAAACTCTGAAGGAATCAATTTATCGAGGGATTGAATTACAAATTCTACTTCTACCTTTCCTTGCAATCTTGGAAGAAACATTTCTTTAACAGTCTCCAAAATTTCTTCGCGCACAATAAACACTACTTTGGTGAAGCCCGCTCGAACGGCATCAAATAATGAGTAATCCATAATGGTTTCCCCACTTGGACCAAAGCCATCAATCTGTTTTACACCTCCGTAACGGCTACCTATACCTGCGGCTAAAACTAATAAGGTGAGTTTTTCTGGGTTTTTTGCTGAGCTCATGTGTTTCGTTTTATTTCTATTTTGATTTTATAATTGGTGTTTGCGCAAACATTCTTATTTTTCGAAGATTTTATAGCTCCCTGAACAAAATCGAGGAAGTATAAATTAAGTCGAAATCAAATTTTGAAGCCTTCCACTAACGCTTCAAAAATAGGATTTTACTTTTAGATAAATGGATGCAATACCAAACTTCACTTTAAATTGAGTGACTTTTAATTGATACCTTAACCCAGACTAAACTATATTCAATCCATGAGCAGCAAACAAAAATCGTATCTCGTTCCCATGATCATCATTGGGGCGCTATTTTTCATTTTCGGGTTTGTTACGTGGGTTAATGGAACTTTGATCCCTTACCTTAAAATTGCGTGTCAGCTTGAAACCGATTTGCAATCGTATTTAGTGGCTACTGCTTTTTTTATAGCCTACTTCGTTATGGCAATTCCATCGTCATACGTATTGCGGGCCACAGGCTACAAAAAGGGAATGGCACTTGGACTTTTCGTTATGGCCATCGGTGCAATTATTTTTGTTCCAGCAGCGAACACTCGAAATTTTAATTTGTTCCTTGTCGGATTATTTATTATCGGTACAGGGTTGGCGCTCCTACAAACAGCATCCAATCCTTATGTATCTATTATCGGTCCCATTGAAAGTGCCGCCACGCGCATCAGCATTATGGGAATAAGTAACAAAATTGCCGGCATCTTGGCAGGTCTGATTTTCGGCTACATTGCATTGAGCGATGCAGATGTTCTGGTGGAAAGTCTGAAGACGATGGACGCTGCCACAAAAGAAGCAACACTGAATGAATTAGCCAGCCGTGTTATTGTCCCATACACCATCATCGCGAGTGTACTAGTTGTGCTGGCAATCGCCATTTTGTTCTCAGGCCTTCCAGACATCAACGATAATGGTGAAGATGAAAGCGGAGCACCATCCGAAAGCACAAGTAAGACTAGCGTCTTTCAATTTCCTCACTTGGTGTTAGGTGTTCTTGCATTATTCTTATATGTAGGTGTTGAAGTAATGGCCGGAGATACCATTATCAGTTATGGTAAGTCGCTCGGAATTGAATTAGCTACAGCGCGTTACTTCACACAAATTACTTTGGCTTTTATGCTAGTAGGATACATTGTTGGAATCGTAGCTATTCCAAAATACATTTCTCAATCAAAGGCATTGGCGATCTGTTCTATTCTTGGAGCAGTTTTTACCTTGCTGGCAGTTGTTACCGAAGGATATGTTTCAGTAGGATTTATTGCTGCACTTGGTCTTGCCAATTCCCTAATGTGGCCTGCTATCTTTCCGTTGGCAATTGACGGTTTAGGTAAATTCACCAAGATTGGTTCTGCTATTTTAGTGATGGCCATTTCCGGTGGCGCCATCCTGCCATTAGTCTACGGAAAAGTTTCATTGATGTTCAATTCCCAGCAAGCGTATCTGCTCATGGTGCCTTGTTACCTATTCATATTGTATTTCGCTACCAAAGGCTACCGCGCTGGAAAGACAGCTTAAAACAATATTCTTTCACTTCAGATTTAAAAAACCTCCCCAATCGTGGGGAGGTTTTTTTGTGCCTTCTAAAAAAAGTAAAATTCTTTTGTCCATATCTATGCGATTGATTCGTCATGTTGTAAACTATGTTTAACCAAAATCCTTACTACTATGGAAAAGTACATGTTCATTTTTATCGGAGGCGATCCTAGTCATCTATCGCCAGAAGCACAGCAAGCACACATGCAAAAGTGGTTCGAATGGGTTGAGAAACTCACAAATGACAAACACTATGTTTCAGGCGAAGCTTTATTGCCGGGTGGCAAAATAATTTCAGGAGCAAAAAAGACAATTACCGATGGCCCGTTTGCTGAGAGCAAAGAATTGGTGGGTGGCTTCTTTGTTGTTCATGCCAAAAGTGTTGATGAGGCCGTAACCCTCGCAAAGGATTGTCCTGATTACGAACTGGGTGGAATTGTTGAAGTGCGTGAGGTTCAGAAATTTGATATGTAAGCGTTCGTGAAATTCGATAAATTTATGAATGCTTGAAGAACAAATAAATCAGCAGCTCGGTCATCTCTTTCGCCTCGAGGCGGGAAAGATGGCCACGGTGTTGACACGCTTGTTGGGCTTCCAACGATTTGATCTTGCCCAAGACATTGTTCAAGACACGTTGTTAAAAGCCATGAACGTTTGGAAACACAAAGGTATTCCTGAAAATCCTTCGGCCTGGTTATATACGGTTGCCAAACGTAAAGCCATTGATTGGTTGCGCCAACAAAAACTTCACGAAGGTATTCATGCTGAAATCAGTCAGGCATTACAATCCGAGTGGACGCTCTCTCCTACTGTCAATCAATACTTTCTTGAAAATGAAATTGAAGACAGTCAACTGCGAATGATCTTTGCGTGTTGTCATCCTTCTATTTCGTATGAATCACAAATTGCACTTACCTTAAAAACACTTTGCGGACTAAGCATTTCAGAAATTGCCCAAAGTTTTTTAACCAACGATGAAACCATTACAAAACGATTGTATCGTGCACGCGAAAAAATACGGGAAGAAAAAATTAGTCTTGACGTACCTGTGCCTGCTACTTTACCGGGGAGATTAGATGCTGTACTGCATACTGTCTACTTATTGTTTAATGAAGGATACAATTCTTCTCATCCCGATCAATTAATTCGAACTGATCTTTGTGAAGAAGCCATTCGACTGTGTTTACTCCTTACCCGAAATACCTTAACTGATTTGCCAAAGACCAGAGCCTTGTTAGCGTTGATGTGCTTTCAGGCTTCGCGGGGAGATTCAAGATTGAATGATGAAGGCAATATTATTTTATTAAAAGATCAGGATCGCGAAAAGTGGAATAAAGAATTAATCGCGAAGGGAAAACAATACCTTGAACGATCCGCAGAAGGAGATGACATTACTGAATATCATCTTGAAGCCATGATTGCTTCATGTCATGCTGAAGCCACATCATTTGAAAATACAAATTGGGAATTGATCCACCGTCTCTATACCGCTCTTGCGGAAATTAAACCAAGCCCCATTCTTGAAATGAATAAAACTATTGCGTTAGCACACCTGGATTCTTTTCAAGCGGGATTAGAAGCGTTGAAAAAAATTGAAGGTCTTGAGCAAAATCATTTATATCATTCTGCACTGGGTGATTTTAATTTTGAAATTGGAAATAAAGTAGAGGCGCATCACCACTACCATCAAGCCAAACAGCTTACGCACTCGAACACCGACAAACAATTGCTGAATCAGAAAATAGCGGGTTGTTCTGGTGTGGTGGGTTTGAAAGTTAGTTGGAAATAAATAAAACTTTTTCTCCCCATCAGAGTCACTCGCAGACTCTGATGTTCATCTATTCAAATTCTTTTCAATGTGTAGTGACAACGGTAATCTCTTTTAACGAACATAGTAATTTCTATCTAAGAATTTTAATCACTTTATGGAAGGTTGATAACTCCGGGCTCAGCGCATCAGAGTCCCCAGAGGCCGGTGACTCTAATGGGGGAAAATTTTTTTGTTATCAATATAACGAGATGTAATTACGGTGCGAACACGATAATGAATAACTGATACAGTTTACTTTACGAAACTAGTTTCAATACCTTATCCAGTAAGCATTGATTGAATTCTATCCATTACAATTCTTTCGCGTTGTTGATAATTTCCTGAGACCAACGTGTATTTAATATTTCGTACATCAAGTGCGTTCTTAAACATATACATCATTTCTGCTCGCTTCTCGCCCATATCCCTTACGCCATCTTCCACCCAGGCCACATCAATATCAAACAAAAAATAAGCGTCATATTGAATTTGCTTTTCTAATTCATGAAGAATTGCTGGAACTTGTTTTAAATAAATCTGTGAGTAAATTTCTGTTGTGATTATATCGGTATCACAAAAAAGAAGTTTGTTTGCTATTTTTGTTTTATCAATAATGCGTTGTGTTTGTGCGTGGCCAATTTTAATAATATCATCAACGGTGAAATCATTAGAGGTAATTATTTCGCGCGCCACTTCCGGAACAAATTCCGTTTGATAAAGCACTGCCATTTTTTTTGCCATGGTTGATTTACCTGTGCTCTCTGCCCCGTAAAAACAAATCTTCTTTACAAAATAAGGTCGCACAACGGGCGGAATGAAATTCCAATACGCAAACGGATTTTGCCTGATGAGCGATGCTGAGACAGAAATTATTTTCCTTTCAATATCGAAAAGTATAGGTTGTGCTTTTAAATTTTTGGCGAACGATTCTCCGTAGAGTTCAGATGAAATAACAGTGTCGATAGACGGATAAACTTCCCTCATTCGGTTCGCCCAAATCTTGGTTCGTTTCTCAAGTGGTAATGCTTCATCATCAAAATCATCAATGATTTTATGGACTTTTATTTTTGATTGACCCTTGAATATTTCTGTAATCCACGAGAAACGCAAGTCTCCATTGATCGGATCCATTTCATTAAAACTCATCGAAACAATTAGTTCATCACATTGTGTTGCTGCAAAATTGATAAGCGCAATATGACCTTGATGAATGGGCATGAACTTACCTATAACAAGACCTCTTTTCATTTCGAGCCAGTCGAATATCGTTGATGGTATTTTACAAAAAGAAACCCGATGGCACATCCTATTCCATCAGCAAGAATGTCAAACAAATCAAACGACCTTCCAGAAATAAAAAATAGCTGAACAAATTCTACAACGATGCTATACGCGAAAAAAATTGTAGGAACAAGAATTAAAATTTTAGCAAGCCGCGTTATCGATAACGATTTATAAAGAAATGGAATGCTCCAAAGTATAACCATAAAAGTGAAAAGAACAATGTGAATTATTTTATCGAGTTCAATTTTGCCAAACCAATCATTGTTGGGCAAGGCTGATCCCGGAAGGAAAAATGCCACACCAGAGAAAATAAACCAAACAACACCTGGCCAAAAAGTTCTAAGCATTGCGTTCATCATTCACCGTATATGATTTGTATTCACGAATCCAATTCCACAAAGCAAATACTGCGAGTAGTGTAAAAACCAAATACTCCACACTAAAGAACTTTGCTCCTTTAATGAAATATAAAATAGTGGCTACAAGATCAATCACAATCCAGATGATCCAGCATTCGATTCGTTTTCTGATCATTAAGAAAGTTGTAATGATGCTCATCACTAAAATAAAAGAATCGGCATACGGATACGAGCTTGGTAAGTTAAATAGGTATGGCATCCATTCGTGAAGATTGCTGGCAAGCTTACCGATTATAAACGTTCCGGCTACACCTCCGACAAAAAGTAAAATGAATTGCTTTGGTTTCATAAAGCTCACCTTCAATTCAAGTTTCATATCTTCTTCCTCAGGTTTTGGATGTGACCAACGCCACCAACCGATCAGATTGGTAACAAAAAAGAAAATTTGAAGAAACATATCTGGGTACAACTGAATTTGATAGTAAAAGAAAAAAGAAAGCGAGACGTTGATAATACCTAAAGGCCAGCTCCAGATGTTTGCTTTTGCTGAAAGCCAAACGGCTACCAATCCAGCCATTACGCTAAAGAATTCAAGGTAGCTCATTGAATAGCCAAGAATATTAAAGAAGGTATTATCAATGTTGAAGAATGACATTCTGATTCTCTATTTTTAAAGCTTAAAGATAAACTTTACAATGAATGCACGTTTAATTTTGTTAATTCTTGTTTTAACGCTCACCACTTCACTGGCTCAAACCTCAACGGAAAAACTCGAATTATTAGGAGATACTTTTGAATGGTCAGACGGAAGTATTCTTCTTTCTAATGGAGAAGAGTTAAAAGGACTCGTTAAATACAATGATCGCAATGGCGTGCTGGCCTATCACGATGGTGATAATTCAAGACCCTTTACCCCACGCAGCGTATTAGGCTTTGAGTTTTTCGATGAACAAAAACAAAAACAACGGATATTTTATTCTTTAGAAGATATCGATGCAGAAACAAATGTAAAGAGACCTTTGTTTTTTGAATTGTTACGCGACTATAAAACATTTGCAATTGTTCTGCGCATCGACCGAACCGAAGTAAGAGAGAGGCATAATTCATCTCCCGACTTTTATGGCAACGGGATCTATACGGGGGGTTCAACCACTTCAACGTTAGAGTTATCGCAAACTCAAACCGTTTGCATCTTAAATGACAAAGGTGAAGTCTTTCCATATTTTAAATGTATTTCTTTAGAAGATGGAAGAAGATCGTGGACTACTGGCGAAGATGTGAAGACAAAAAACAAAATGATCCACAACGATCTTTTACTTAATTTCATTGAAAAGCCCCACTACTCCCAATTAATTTCATACGCTGATGAAAACAAATTGGATTTTAAGAAGCTTGATAATTTCAAAAAGATTCTGGAATATTATGATACATTGATTTCGAATTAACAAGTATATTTTTTTATATTCGTAAGCTGAAAAAAATAATGGAAACTTTTCAAATCAAAATATTAAACCCAAAAGCGAAAGGGTTGCTTACACAACTTGCTGATCAGAAGTTTATACGAATTGAAGAGGAGAAAAATTTGTTCGGCTTAACCACCGGTCAAAAGAAAAGTATTGAGATCAGCAGAAAACAAGTTAAAGATGGCAAGTTCAAATCGCATAAAACCGTTGTGTCTAATCTTAAGAAATGGCTCAAAGACAAATAATCTGGTCTCAACGCGCTGAGGAAGAACTTTATCACGTGCTTGAATTTTACAATGGGCGGAATGGATCAACAACATACAGTAAAAAATTACTTTCGTCTGTTGATAAACTGATCAACCTGCTTCCTAAAAATAAATACCTTGGCAGACGTTCAGAAAATGGTGTTACCTCGTTAAAAAAGAGTTTCTTATTTTTTACGAAATCTATACAGACGCAATCGTGATTGTTTCCTTTTGGGATAACCGACAAGACATTACCAAACGTGTAGATCAAGAATGAGCATCATAATTTAATACAAACATTCTTCACCTCCGTAAAAAACTTCATCGCTTCCCAACCACCTTCTCTTCCAACACCCGATTGTTTCATTCCACCAAAGGGAGTTCGTAAATCGCGGAAGAGCCAGCAGTTAACCCAAATGATTCCGCTCCTAATTTGCGCTGACACGCGATGTGCCCGTTTTAAATTTTCTGTCCAAAGTGTAGCTGATAAACCATAAGGCGTTTCGTTTGCAAAAGCGATGGCGTCTTCTTCTGTATCAAATGGCATGATGGTAACAACCGGGCCGAAAATTTCTTCCTGGTTTGTTCTGCATTGTTGATCTAAACCGGTGATCACAGTAGGTTCAACAAAATATCCGTTAACACATCGTCCTTCAATTTTTATTTGCTTGCCTCCCGCTAAAATTTTTCCGCCTTCTTCCTTAGCGAGTTCAATATAACCCAGTACTTTATTCATGTGTGCTTCTGAAACCAGCGCGCCAACATTTGTATTTTCGATTGATGGATCCCCCACTATCAACGCTTTCGCTTCTTTCACAAATGCCTCCACAAATTTTTCATAAAGACTTCGTTCAACCAATATGCGCGATCCGCACAAACATATTTCTCCTTGGTTCGTAAACGAAGACCGTATGGAAGTTGAAAGCGCTTGCTCGAAATCACAATCCGCAAAAATGATATTCGGATTTTTTCCGCCCAGTTCAAGTGAAAGTTTTTTAAACATCGGTGCTGCTGTTGCAGCAATTTTTTTTCCGGTAATGGTTCCACCAGTAAACGAAATTGCCGGAATATCAGGATGCTCAATAATGGCTTGACCAGTTTTCGAACCAAGACCATGTACAATATTTAAAACTCCTTTTGGTAAACCTGCTTCAATACAAAGTTGCGAAAGCATAAAAGCCGTCATGGGTGTAAGCTCTGAGGGCTTTGCCACAACGGTACATCCAGCGGCCAGAGCAGGAGAAATTTTCCATGTAAATAAATAGAGCGGAAGATTCCATGGAGAAATACAACCAACAACTCCAATCGGATTTCGAATGGTGTAATTAATTGCCTCATTTTGTGTGATGTGTGCTTCGCTTGCAAAATGCATAGCACCAGTAGCAAAAAATTTTATGTTAGAGGATGCACGTGGAATATCTAAAGCCGTAGCAAACTTTACCGTTTTGCCTGAATCCATGCTTTCTGCCAACGCAAGTTTATTTAAATCACGATCAACAAGGTCTGCAAGTTTTAAAAGAATTGCAGAACGTTTTTCAACCTGCATAGTCGACCAACTTGCAAATGCATTTGTTGCCGCATCAACAGCGAGCTGCACATCACTTGCATCTGAATCGGGAATAAGACTATATACTTTTCCTTCGGCAGGATTATAGTTGTTAAGGTACTGACCCGATTGTGGCGCGACTAATTCTCCGTTGATATAGTTTTGAATTTTTTGCATCTTATATCTGCTTCAACAATGTATTATAGTCTTCATGTGATCCAATCTAGAACCATATAATTGTGTTTTTGTCTTTCATGCCCAATGCACGATAAGCAATTCCAATTCTTACTGAAAAGATTGGCTCGTTGTTATGGATCTGTTTAAAACTTAAGGAGGGGTGAAAAGGATTTTTCTTCCAACGTTGATATGTATCTTTTACTTTTTTCTTTGCTACCGTTGGTAATGCAGAGTATGTATCTCGAAACCTTTTTGTAGTTACCGAACGCAATTAGTCTAGTTTTAAAGGTCTGGTCTTTTTTGATTTATATTCACCCCATGCTTCCTGTGCTAACGAGGTTAATTCAGATTGCGAATTCTGAAAAGATAAATCCCACTTGATCTCATCAAGAATTAAATCAGCCACAGCCTTTTGTTTTTCTCTAGATAATTTTTCGGCTTCCTTCAATGCTTTCTTTAGTTCCGCTACCATATCCAAAAGTACTAAACTTTTATTTCAATCATAAGTTACTGAGAAACCGGGTGCATTTTAAATTGTCGCAGTCCATTAGAGGTCATGGCTAAAGCCGTCTTCGTATTCTGGCAATAACTACTGCCTTAAGGCCGTGGTTATTAATTAAAAATTAATTTGGGCTTTAGCCCCAACGCGAATTTGAAATGCACTCGAGAAATCTTCGATAGTAATTCAACAAACTATAGTGATCCGGTTCTGCCGCCATCCACTGGAATATTAATTCCATTAATATAACCTGCGGCTGGTGATGCAAGAAACGCAACAGCTGCAGCAACTTCACTTGCGTCTGCTATTCTTCCTGCCGGAATTTCTTTTATCATTTCTCGTTTGGCTTCATCAAATGTTTTCGATTGTTTATCGGCATTCGTCTGAATGATTGATTCCAACCTACCCGTCATCGTAGCACCAGGCAATACATTATTTACTGTAATGCTAAACTGCGCTAACTCTAATGAAAGTGTTTTTGACCAGTTTGCAACTGCTCCGCGAATGGTATTCGATACGCCCAATCCACGAATCGGTATTTTCACTGATGTTGAAATGATATTAATAATTCGTCCGAATTTTTCTCGTTTCATTCCTTCCACAAAAGCTTGAACCAAAATATGATTACACAACAAATGATTCGAAAATGCTTTTACAAAATCTTCTGACTTTGCATCAATCGCTTGTCCTGCCGGAGGTCCGCCTGTATTATTAATCAGAATGTGAACTTTGTTTTGTGCAGCGTAGGTATTCACTTTCTGCTTTAGATCTTCCGGAGAATTAAAATCAGCAACAAGGTAATTGTGTTGTTGGCTGGCAGAAGCAGAAAGTTCTTTTACAACCTGTTTCAGTTTTTGTTCATCGCGCGCAAGTAACGTAACACTCGCGCCCAATAAAGCGAGCTCGATAGCAGAGGCTTTACCTATACCTTGCGTGCTACCACACACCACCGCTCTTTTTCCACTTAAATCTAAATTCATACTGCAATTTAAAACGTCAGAATTGGTTTCCAATTCTAAACCGTAATTTGCACATTAGCACATCGAATCATTAACAAATTCAATTTATGGCCATTCGCAAACCTTTTAACCTGAAGCAGTGGATTAGCGACAATCGTAGTCTCCTAAAACCACCCGTAGGCAATAAAAATTTATATGCCGATGCAGGCGATTATATTGTAATGATTGTGGGCGGACCCAACGCACGAAAAGATTATCATTTCAACGAAACAGAAGAATTATTTTATCAATTGGAAGGCGATATCAATGTTCGGATTCAAGAAGATGGTAAAGCAGTTGATATTCCAATTAAAGAAGGCGAAATGTTTTTACTACCCTCCAACACTCCTCATCGTCCGGAAAGGCCGGAGGGATCAGTGGGTTTGGTGATTGAATGTAAGCGCGAAGATCCAAACATGATGGACGGTTTAATTTGGTTCTGCGACAACTGCAATACAAAACTGCACGAATACAAATTCCATCTTGATAATATTGAAAAAGATTTCCTTCCGCGCTTTCGCGAATTTTACGGATCGGAGGAATTTAGAACGTGTAAAAATTGTGGTACCGTGATGGAAACTGACCCGCGTTTTGTTTGAGGTGAATGATTACATCGGTGAGATTTCTAATTGCTTACAAATCTTTTTACACATCAAATCAGATAATTCACTATGCCTACCAACGGCTGATTATTTTTTGTTTATGAGGTTTTGATAAATTGAATGATTGCCTCCTTCTCTCAATAACAGGCATCCGTTTTTATCTAAGTGCTTTATAAATTCCTTCCGCTTCGTTAGGCGAATACCAAATTCTCGCGAATCACTGTCTTGCCCAAATACTCTTTTTCAGTTGACTCGCGGTTTACTTCAAGTAGTAATGCTAATGCATCTAAAAGGTTGGATTTAACTTCCTCTACTGTTTTACCTTGCGAGATAGCAGCCGGAATCTCTTCAATTTGGCCAACATACCAACCGTCATTTGATTTTTCTATGATTGCAGTTAATTTCATGGCTTCTAGACTTTAATATGTACAATAACGTGAAATTTCAAAATTCCATTCAATTTGCCAAACAACTAGACCGAAAGGATCCATTAAAAAAGTTTAGAAATAGATTTTTAATTCCGAAAGTAAACGGCAAGCCATGCATCTACTTTACCGGAAATTCCTTAGGGCTTCAGCCAAAGTCGGCAGCAAAATTTATTAAGGAAGAATTAAAAGACTGGGCAGAGCTTGGTGTTGAAGGGCATGTATATGGAAAAAGACCTTGGTTGTATTATCATAAGTTTACCAAGAAAGCATTAGCTGAAATCGTTGGGGCTAAACCAAATGAAGTAGTGGCGATGAATCAGCTCACCGTCAATTTGCATTTGATGATGGTATCGTTTTATCGTCCTACAAAAACAAGATTTAAAATTCTGACAGAAGCGGGGGCGTTTTCTTCTGATCAATATGCTTTTGAATCTCAATTGAAATTCCACAATGTAAAACCAAGCAAAGGACTGATTGAATTAAAACCGCGCAAAGGCGAACATACCGTACGAACGGAAGATATTCTTCACGCCATTCAGCAACATGGAAAAGAATTAGCGTTGGTAATTTTTGGTGGCGTTCAATATTATACAGGCCAATTCTTCAACATCAAAAAAATTACGGAGGCAGCACACAGTGTAGGTTCCGTTGCGGGATTTGATTTGGCACACGCGGTGGGAAATGTTCCGCTTTCTTTGCACAAACACAATGTTGATTTTGCAGTTTGGTGTAGTTATAAATATTTAAACTCAGGGCCTGGTGGAATTGCGGGCGCATTTGTGCATGAGCGTTATGCAAATAATTTTTCTTTACCACGTTTTGCAGGTTGGTGGGGACAACAGGAAGACGAGCGCTTTCAAATGAAGAAAGGCTTTAAGCCAATGGTAGGAGTTGATGGCTGGCAACTTTCAAACGTACCTATATTTCAAAGTGCTGCGCATCTCGCATCATTAGAAATTTTTCAGGAAGCTGGAATTAAAAATCTTCGAACCAAAAGTATTTTGCTGACAGGATACCTTCAATTTTTATTGTGCGAAATTGATTCCTCTGAAAAACAATTTCAGATTATCACTCCTGAAAATCCAGACGAGCGTGGTTGTCAGCTATCCATTCTCATGAAACAAAATGGAAGAAAGGTATTCGACCGGATTACAAAATCCGGAGTAATTGCCGATTGGCGCGAACCCAATGTTATCCGCATTGCACCAGTGCCTTTGTATAATTCATTTGAAGATATTTTTGCCTTTTCTGAAATCTTCAAAAATGCGATAGCGAATTAATTTTTCTTAACCAACGTTTTACCTTCCAGAAAGAGTATATCAGGATCGAGATCTATATATTCATTCCAAACAACAGTGCCATTTAGTACATGAGCCTTTCTAAAGAACGCCTCATCTTGAAGATCTTTATAAACAGGATAATGAAAGTAAAGAGTTACGTCAAAAACTTTTACTTATTATTTTCAAAAGTTATTTCCAACGTACTTCCATCAACACACTTTACTTTTTCAACTCTTGGATTCATTTTATTTATTTCAATGGATCAATTTTAAAAATACTAACACCACTAATCGCCAATTGCCAATTCGCCATCAAGTCTTCTTTATGTATTTCAATCCAAGCCAAAATTAATCTTTCATTATTCGCTGGCAGGCTTCCCTCAAGTAGTATCCCTTCCGGAATCTGATAGACATCTTCATTTCTCGATATTTAATATAATGAGTGCGGCAAATTGAAATGCATCCAAATCAGATATCTTCAAGACATTCAACATCATTCATCCTAAAAAACTTTACTACATTCGAAAATGAAATTGAATTATGAAAAGTAAAAACGAACGTATTGCAATTGTGGGTGGTGGCTTGGCCGGATGTCTTCTCTCTCTTTATCTGAAACAAAGAGGCTATTCTGTTTCCGTTTTTGAGCGAAGAATGGATATTCGAAATCATGTTCTTGCCATGGGCAGATCTATCAATATGGCGCTGAGTAATCGTGGGCTTCGTGCGTTGGAAGAAGTAGGACTAGCGGAACGCATGAAGCAGGTAGCAATACCCATGACCGGACGAGTGATGCACGACACAAGCGGAAATCTTTCGTATCAACCTTACGGTGAGAAGGGACAGTATATCAATTCTATTTCGCGAACAGGATTGAACATGACCTTAATGGATGAGGCCGAGAAACGTGAAGTAGAATTTTTCTTTGAACATCGATGTCTGAATGTTAACACTGAGAAAAATGAAATTGAATTTCAGCACTACGGAGGAACGCTGCACAAAAAATTCGATATTATAATCGGTACGGATGGCGCATTCTCTGGCGTGCGCGGATCACTGCAGACTAGCGATCGATTTGATTATTCACAAAACTATATTGAGCATGGTTATAAAGAACTTCGCATTCCATCTTCTGATGTTCGCACGCATTTGATTGAGAAAAACGCACTACACATCTGGCCGCGTGAAAGCTTTATGATGATTGCGCTTCCTAATCCAGACGGATCGTTTACCTGTACACTCTTTCTTCCGTTCGAAGGCGATATGTCTTTTGAAAAACTGAAAACAGAAAATAAAATTCAATCTTTTTTTGAAAAGCATTTTCCAGATGCACTTGCTTTGATGCCAACACTTGTTGAAGACTTCATGGAAAATCCGACAGGTTCGTTAGTCACCATCCATTGCTTTCCTTGGATAAAAAATAAAACATTGTTGTTAGGCGATGCTGCTCATGCGCTGGTTCCATTTTATGGTCAAGGTATGAATGCTGCTTTTGAAGATTGTAGAATTCTAAATCAGTTGCTGGATGAACACAGTGACAATTGGAACACCGTGTTACCTTTATTTCAAGAACTGCGTAAACCCGATGCAGATGCCATAGCGCAATTGGCATTGGATAATTTTATCGAGATGCGCGATCTTGTAGCCGATGCTGATTTCTTACTAAGAAAAAAAATAGAAGCAAAACTTCATTCGCTATATCCTGAAAAATGGATACCACTTTACACTATGGTAACATTTCGCGAAGACATAAGGTATTCAGAAGCGTACACCATCGGACAAAGACAAAAAAAGATAATGGATGAGGTTATGAAACAAACTGACATTGAATCGAATTGGGAGAAATTAAACTTTGAAGAGATCGTAAATCAATTGCGGTATTAGAGTTCAAGGTTCAAAGTTCAAGGTTCCAGGTTCCACACATCAAGCTTGAACTTGGAACTTTGAACCTTGAACTACTTTTTTACAAGCGATTTATACTGCTCGAATCTTCTGAGCACAGCATTTACATAATTTACAGGCTCTTCGCATTTACAATATCCGGCTGAAGCTAACGGATCACGGTAATAAGTAGCATCCGATTTTTTTAACAAATAAAATTCTACGTTATCATGCCATAGCGTAGAATCCTTTTCATATTTATTTGCAAGTTTCTGCGCATCGGTAATGTGCGTAAGCCCAGCGTTGTATGATGCTAAAACAAATTTCAATCGTTCGCTATCATCGGTAATACTTTTGCTCCAATACGTATCAAGGTATTTTAAATACTTTACACCTGCTTTAATATTCTGAGCAGGATCATTTGGATTCAATGCTCCAAACTGTTTTGCCGTCTCTGGCATAAGCTGCATTAAACCTTGTGCACCCGCCCACGATGTACCGCCATTACTAAATTTAGATTCCTGATACATTACAGCGGCCAGCAATCGCCAATCCCAATCTATTTTTTTTGCATTGGCTTTTATCAAATCATCATACGGGGAAATTTTGCTTCCCTTAATAGAGGCATATTCGCTTGTTCTATGAATCAACGATGTGCGCGGACTTTTAAAATATCGTTTGTAAATCACCATAAAGGTTGGCTCCTTTTTTATTTTAATTAACCATGCATCTATTGCTTCTAAAAGTTGAGGCGAATTTTTTCGAAGCGCCCATGCAATTTGTTGTGGCACGCTTAACACGGTAGCAACATCAAGATTAGGATAATACGTTGCATTAACTTGCGCTAAGGTATGCGTAGCCACTGTGTAGTCTATTTCACCTTGCGCAACTTTATCAATAAGCGCTTCTGTACTTTCCGATATTGTATCGGATATAATTTTAATGTCAACACCAAGTTCTTCTCTCAGATTTTTTAATCGCAGTTCAAAACTCGTTCCTTTCAATACATGAACTTCTTTTTCTGTAAGATCAACCGGATTACGAATAAGACTGTCTTCAATTTGCTCGGTGGATTGCCGTTGCCAATTCGTTGGTTTTCGCTGCACCAATACATGGTATGAATTAAATTGAGGGCGTGTAAAGGCAAGTCGTTCTTTACGCGATTTATTTATTGAAAGTGGAAATGCCAGAATATCACCTTCACCCTTATTTACCTGTTGGATTGCACGCTCAACACCAGAGGTAATTTTTATTCGAAGATCAACCTTTAAACTTTTAGCCAATAATTGTAGCAATTCATATTCGTAGCCCATTGGCCTGCCCTTATAAATAAAATAGCTTACTGAATTGTTATCGACTAGCGCAGTAATATAGCCACGCTTCACAATTGCATCCAGATCGATCGATACAGCAGGATTTAGATTGGAATTGTCCTTCTCCGCGTTATTGCAAGAAAAACATAGTGATAAAACGATAGTGATTGTAAGGAAATACCGAGCGCGCGCCAACATAGGTGCGCACAAAGTATGAAATATGAGAACAAAAAAAAAGAGCCCCGGTTGGAGCTCTTTTTAAAATATTAGCAATCAGTATTAATTGAAGATGTAGCGAAGCCCAAATTGCATGTAGTATGTAGAGGTAATGCTATCATCATCTCGATACGTTTCTGAAACCGGATTACCTCTATCTGTTTGCAATCTAAAAGTTGGAGCAGTTATTCCTCCCGGTGTAATGGAGTTTAAGTTTGTAGGTACTAAAATAGAACTTGTGTTTACCTGATCGTAAATACCCCACTTGCTATTCAGTAGGTTTCCGATATTAAAAATATCAATTGTAAACTGCAAGGTGTTGCGATACTTACCTGCGCTCACAAAAATATCTTGCGCAAATCTAAAATCAATCTGACTTCTCCATGGCATTTTAGCACCATTGCGTTCAGCATAACTCCCCTTGTTATTTTTTAGGTAATCATCTTGTTCAATATAATTAAAAAATATGTCGCTCTGTTGTTGCGCTGTAACCACGTTTGGCGTTGCAACCGATCCATAATTAAAATCAGTGAAGGTAATTTCTGAAGCATCTTGTGGAATGTAGATCAAATCATTTGTCTGTCCATCTCTGTTAAAGTCGGAAGAATATGTGTAGG
>JBBRFY010000058.1:0-19953 GCA_038241205.1 Cytophagales bacterium | reverse complement strand
AAAGGGAATAAGCAAGCCAAAAAAACTGGTTGAAACGGCTTGCCTACCCTGTTGCCAAACAATATGTAAATCTACTTCAAGGCCTGCAATGAACAGTAGCATAACCGCGGCCACCTGAACAAGACCTGTTAACACAATGCCCGAATCGGATGCGGTAGGGTAAAGCGCTTCAAACCATTCTGGTTGAATCATTCCAAGAATGGTAGGCCCTAATAAAATGCCGGCTAAAATTTCTCCTACCACAGCAGGCTGTTTAAATTTTCGTGCGATCTCTGAAAGTATTCTGCCAACAATTAACATAATGCCGAGCTGAACAAGCAGATGCACAACATCAGCATGATTTAATTTACCCACGACTAGCCTCCTTTCTTGGGTTTACAATTAACAGATTGCTGGGTAGGTCAGCAAACAGATATTCTTGATCGTGTGTAAAAAGACGATCGAAAAACGAGAATTTTCTTTGTGACGCACCAACAATTAGTAACGCTGCATTTTTACGTTGAACGAATTGTGATAATTCAAATCCGGATTTTCCTGAAAGAAGCTTCACGTTTATTTTTAAACCGTCATGTGGAATGTGACGAAGCATAGCCTCCACTTCAATTATTTCATCTTGAACTAAACTTTGCCGAAAGGCGGTGTATTCTTCCTCTGTGCGATTTTCTGAAGCAGACATGGTGAGACCATACATTTTTATTTCGCGAACAATGTGCAGAACACTTGAATTTTCGGTTTGGCCAATAGCGCATGCGGTTGTTAGAACCTCTTTTATAAATTCAGTATCTTCTGTATTGGCCACAATGCTTTTAATTTGAAAAGGTATTGTCGAGGGATTTGTTAATACCAATACTGAGCAATCGGCTTTGCGAAGAATTTTACGCGCAATAGTACCGAGGTAGTACTTCATCATACTTTCTTTTTTAAGCGCACCTGCAACAAGCAGATCAACACGTTCGCGCGAACAGATTTCTAAAATGCGATTGGCAGGATTTCCTTTTTCCCAAACAATTTTCAAATTCGAGCATTCTGAAAGTTTTGTTTTTTCTAACAGTTGCTCAAGTTGTTGCTTTTCATGTTGGCCATGCTCTCCAACATGAATAAGAATAAGTTCAGAATTCCAATATTTTTGAATGCGCGAAGTTTCAGCCAATAAGGCTTCAAGCCTTGGTGAGAAAGCAAAAGCAACGGCTAATTTTTTGTAGAGAGGAACCATAGATCGATGAAAGATATTCAATTTCAATCATATTAACCTTTAGCATTGGGCCATGTATTAACAGAATTTTTAAATTTTCGAAATGATACGATGGCATTTCAATCGATTCCATACATCAATTGAATTTGTTCATTTCAGTCAAAAACTTGCATGTATATGCTTGCCATTGATATGAGAGAATGCCAACCACAACTGCACCTTACTTTTGTAGCGTTAAAATTCGTTTGTGGATATGAACATAAAGAAAGGTATTCGAAATTTGGTTATTGGGAGTGACAAATTCATTGAGTCGTATGCGGAGTATAAGCAGGTAATGCTATCGGGGCAGTTTGCGCTGATCGCTATTTTTCTTTGCTCAATATATTTAGCGCTCGATATTTTTACGGGCACGTTTATAACATTACCCGTTTATGCTACGGCAATTTTCTTTTTGGTGTTTTCGCTATTATCCATCGACAGGGAGATCATTGTTTAGCTAACTATTTTCTGCTGCCCACACTTAACATTGTTGTTTATCTATTGGCTGCTAGCGAATCGCCCAATACTGGCATTTTTATTTATTTTTTAGTAACAAGTATTGCGGCTTTTGCTGTATTTAATTTTAAGCAACGCAGACTTTCTATTCTTTTTGCGGTTTTTACATACATTCTTTTTCTGGCTGCTTATTTTATAGACTATGGCCTCTTGCCAAAAAGAAATTACACAGATGAAATGTTGTTGGCCTCAGCCGTTATCAACTTTTCTTTTGCTTTGCCTGCTGGCCTTATGGCGATTTTTTTGTTGATTAGTTTAAACCACTACAATGCTTCTCAGCTTTTTAAAAACAACAGCCTCTTAATAAAGACCAATGAAGAGCTAGATCGTTTTGTTTATAGTACTTCGCACGATTTGCGCGCGCCACTTACTTCTGTGATGGGCCTCATCAATATCGCTGAGCGCAGCAATGATATTGTAGAGGTAAAAAAATATATGAACATGATGCGTGAACGAATGTATTCGCTCGATAAGTTTATTAAAGACATTACTGATTATTCCCGTAACAACCGTCTTGAAATCAACAGAGAAAAAGTGATGTTGGCCGAGCTTGCTAATGAAGTTTTGGAAAGCTTGAAGTATTCTCCTGACGCGGAAAAAATTCAATTTGAAATTGATATACCTGCCGATTTGCAAATAGAATCAGATAAGAACAGACTTCGTGTTGTTATGAGTAATTTAATTGCCAATGCCATTCGATATCATGATGTAAGAAAAGTAAATCAATTTATCCGTTTGGTATTTGAAACAAAAGGTGGCGTGTTGTGTATTCATGTTGAAGATAACGGGCAGGGAATTGCAAAAGAATATCACACCAAAATTTTCGATATGTTTTATCGGGGAAATGAAGAATCAAAAGGATCGGGCCTGGGCTTATACATTGTAAAAGAAGCGCTCGCCAAACTTTCGGGCTCTATTCAATTGGAATCTTCGCCTGGCGTGGGCTCTACCTTTATTGTGAAGTTGCCAAAGTAAATTTAGATAGTTGTTGTTAGCATGGAGGCAAAAAGTGTTTTTCTAAAACAAGGTTTAAAACTTTGTTCAGTAAGCGATTACAAAAGAGCTCTGCTTACAGGATACCTATGCTTTATCAGTGCGGGTATTGGCTTTTTATATTTGGTTTACGACTATATCTGTGGATTGAGCGATTCTTTATTTTATTATGCATTGTTGCTCATTTCAGGATTTTTGTCGTGGAAATTAAACCGCGAAGGGAAACATTTTCTTGCTAAAATAATTTTATTGATGACAGGTAATGTTGTTGTATTTCTTTCTTCATCAGTTACCTCGTTGCAATCCGATTCGCATTTGTTCTATTTGGTTATTTCTCTTGCGGCCTACACCTTGTTTGGATATGAGAGTAGAAAAACAGCGTTTGCATTTTCACTAATATCATTGATGTTTTTCGTTGTTTGTTTCGTTTTTGATTTCTCCCTTGTTCCACACGCTGTATATTCAGTAGAGTACATTCGCTCCAATCGTATAATTAATTTTACGTGTGTTACCATTATCACAAGTTTGATACTCTACGTTTTGATTCGATCAAATTATCAAACGGAAGAGACGCTAAAAGAAAAGCAAGAGGAAATGGAATTGCAAACCTGAGTCTTACCAAAACAAATGGAGAACTCGATCAATTTGTTTACAGGGCTTCGCACGATTTGCGTTCTCCGCTTACTTCTATTTTGGGTTTAATAATCATTGCTAAACGATCTGAAAATCCTAGAGAAATAGTGCGGTGTTTGGATATGATCGGCTCGCGTGTTAACAGGTTAGATGATTTAATTAAAGACATTGTTAGCAATTCGCGAAATTCAAGAATGAATATCGGTAAGCAACTGGTAAATATTTATCAAGCCGTTCGCGAAATTCTAGAAGAATTTAATCTCGAAGAATGTAAACACACTATCGATTTTAAACTGATATCCCGACAGAGGTTTCGATTGATACTGATCCTACACGTTTGAAAATAATTTTAAGTAATCTAATAGGTAATTCTATAAAGCATCACGATAAAAGAAATCCAAATTCTTTTGTGGCCATTCAATTTAATGTTAACAACAATGGTCTCAACGCTATTACGGTTTCCGACAATGGCTCTGGCATTGCGCTAGAATATCAAAGCAAGATTTTTGATATGTTCTTTCGCGCCAACGAGAGAGCAGAAGGCTCTGGTTTGGGATTATACATCGTGAAAGAAACGATAGCAAAACTCTCGGGTTCTATACAGCTTGATTCTTTGCCGGGCAGGGGAACGGCTTTTACCATTACCTTACCTCAGTAACTCGACTTTGTCTCGTGTAAAATTATTTCTCAATGTTCCTTTCGATTTGAACGGCTACACGCTTAAGCTGTTTTAAACGCGCCATTTTGCCTAAAGTTTGTGGCCTGAAGCGATACGCCTTAGATATAATAACGGGATTGTGAACCGCCCTACTCAACAATTTACCGAACGCGCGTTAAGCCAACGCCATTGTCAAAAAAAATCTTGTGGCAGGCTATAGACTGTGGACTAATATTATCTTTGCCCCCTATGGCAAATACTGAAGACAATCTTTTAAAAACTATTATCGCCCACTCAAAAGAGTATGGGTTTATTTTTCCGTCAAGCGAAATTTATGATGGCCTAAGTGCTGTTTATGATTATGGCCAAAATGGAGCGGAGTTAAAAAATAACATCAAAGAATATTGGTGGAAATTTATGACGCTTCTTCACGATAATATTGTAGGTATTGATGCTGCGATTTTTATGCATCCCACAACATGGAAAGCCTCTGGCCATGTGGACGCGTTTAGCGATCCGATGTTGGATAATAAAGATTCGAAGAAACGATATCGTGCGGATGTGCTAATTGAAGATGCCGTTGCAAAGATGGAAGAGAAAATTGAGAAGGAGGTTGAAAAAGCAGCGAAACGTTTTGGTGACTCTTTCGATAGAGAAAAGTTCGTTGCTACCAATCCGCGCACAATGGAGTATCAACAAAAAATAGAAGATACGAATGCGCGCATGAAGGCAGCTATGAATGCCGCTGATATGGCGGCCATGAAACAAATTATTATTGATTTAGAAATTGTTGACCCTGTATCGGGCACAAAAAACTGGACGGATGTGCGGCAGTTTAATTTAATGTTCTCAACCGAAATGGGTTCTGTTGCTGAAGACGCCAACAAAATTTATCTACGCCCCGAAACTGCGCAAGGTATTTTTGTAAACTTTCTTAACGTGCAAAAAACGGGGAGAATGAAAATACCTTTCGGGATTGCGCAAATTGGAAAAGCGTTTCGAAATGAAATCGTAGCGCGGCAATTCATTTTTCGTATGCGTGAGTTTGAACAAATGGAGATGCAATTTTTTGTGAAGCCGGGTAAAGAAATGAAGTGGTATGAATTCTGGAAAGATAAAAGAATGAAGTGGCACCAGGCATTAGAACTGGGAACAGAAAATTACCGCTATCACGATCACCTCAACTTAGCGCATTACGCAAATGCTGCGTGCGATATTCAATTTAATTTTCCAATGGGCTTCAAAGAATTGGAAGGTATTCACTCGCGCACTGATTTTGATTTGAAGAGCCATGAAAAATTTTCAGGAAAAAAATTGCAGTACTTCGACTCAGAAGAAAACAAGAATTACATTCCGTATGTGGTAGAAACTTCGGTTGGCCTTGATCGCATGTTTCTATCTATTTTATCAAAATCATACACCGAGGAAAAACTAGAAGACGGCACTGAGCGCGTGGTATTAAAAATTCCCGCCCCTCTTGCACCAAACAAAGTTGCCATTCTTCCGCTTATGAAAAAGGATGGACTTCCTGAAAAGGCAATGGAGATTATGAATGTATTGAAGTTTGATTTGAAATGTTTTTACGAAGAGAAAGATGCAATAGGGAAACGGTACAGACGTCAGGATGCAATCGGTACACCGTATTGCATTACAATAGATCATCAAACGTTAGAAGACAATACCGTTACCATTCGCGATCGCGACACCATGAAGCAAGAGCGTGTAAAGATTGAGGATATTCGTGCGCAACTGATAGAAGCCTGCTCCATCAATAATATTTTGCGGAAGATATAAGAAAGCATATCGCGTATTTTTATAATCTCAGATGCTATCGTATTCATCTCAAAACAACAAAATCTTTAACAATTAATTTATATTATGAATGACATCTTAAACAAGAATACTTTTTTTGTAAAAGAACACACCGGCATATTTAAAGCAGCCAGTAACTTCGACATCTTTGATCCGGAGACGAAGCAAATTGTACTTAACTGCCGTGAAGAAAATTTGGGCTTCTTTACTAAGATGTTTCGCTTTACAAAATATAAGCGCAATACACCATTTCACATCGATATTAAAACCACTGAAGGGGAGAAGGTAGTATCTGTTAGGCGTGGTGTTTCACTTTTCCTTTCGGCAGTAGAAGTATTAGATGAAAATGGAATTTTGATAGGACAATTCAAACAAAAGTTTTTAAGCATCGGAGGAAAGTTTGAAGTGCTTGATGCAAACAATCGATCTTTATGTATGCTGAAAGGTAAATGGACAAGCTGGGATTTTCGCTTTGTATCCAATGATGGAAAAGAATTTGCAATTGTAACGAAGAAATGGGCCGGTCTTGGAAAAGAATTGTTTACTTCTGCTGATAATTACATGTTGCAAATCAGTAGTGAAGTTCCAGAGAACCATCCGCTTCGTCAATTAATATTAGCAGCCGTAATGTGCATTGATTTTGTTTTGAAAGAGTAGAAAATTTGCTCAACATGCTAGCGAAATAATTTAATATCTTTGATATATGGAAACATTGGTGATCAATATTAGAAATGAAAAAGATGCAAAATTTATCAAAGAACTTCTTTCCCGTTTAGATGTTGAGATTAAGGAGGACAAGGCTGCGTTGCGAAAAAATTTGGGAAAAAGCAAAATCAAATCAATAGCGAATCTTGAAGCAATGAGAGGGATCGCAAAAGGCCAATTGATTAGCAAAGACCATTTACGAAATCTTTCATGGAAGAAACGAGCCTAGTTCTTTGCGATTCAGATGTATTGATTGAAGTGCCTGACCGAAACAATCGAGAGATCATTAAGAGTTTAGATTCTTTTGGTACGGAGAATTTGTGCATTAGTTCTGTATCTTTTTCTAAAATTCTTTTTGGTTCAAAAAATATAGAGCATCAAAAATCTCTTCAAGAAAAACGTTCTACGTTTTTACTTGTGGATTTGACTCCACCGATTGATGCCAGCCATCGCGATTTGACAGTAACATACTCACTAAGCCATGGACTGCAATTGCAAGATGCTTTGATCGATGCAACAGCGTTAGTTTTTGACATTCCGCTTTACACACTAAATGCCAAAGACTTTAAGTTCATTAAAGGGCTGAGGTTTATTTAATTATTCATGATTTGGAATAAACTTCTCTCCTCTCAACGCGCAGGTCAAAAACCGATTGCCAGCGCTGAGCCATCCCGTAGTGCGTTTGAGCAAGACTATGATCGCATTATTTTCTCTCATCCCTTTCGCAGGCTTCAAGATAAAACGCAGGTTCATCCTTTACCCGAACATGATTTTGTCCATACACGATTAACACACAGCCTCGAAGTTTCAAGTGTTGGACGTTCATTAGGAAAACGCGTTGGCGAAGAAATTTTAAAACGCCATCCGGAACTCAATGAAAATTTTACGCTGTTTGATTTTGGTGCCATTGTAGCGGCTGCGTCATTGGCTCACGATTTAGGTAATCCTCCCTTTGGTCATGCTGGTGAAGATTCTATTTCCGATTTTTTTATTCATCATCCTCAAGGTCAATCATTCAAAAGTCTAGTGAGTGAAGATGAGTGGAGCGACCTGATTAAGTTCGAAGGCAATGCACAAGGCTTTCGTATTCTAAATAAAAATCAATACGGACTGAAGTTGACTTTTGCTACCCTTGGTGCATTTACAAAATATCCGTGCCCTTCCTTTTTTCCAGAACGAGATAATCAAAAGCGGAGTCAGAAGAAGTTTGGATTCTTTCAATCAGAGAAAGAAATTTTTAAAGAAGTAACAGAGCAACTTCAGTTGGTTAATGTTTCAGATTATGTTTCTACCAGACATCCACTCGCATTTTTGGTGGAAGCGGCTGATGATATTTGTTACAGTATTATTGATTTGGAAGATGGATGTAGTTTGGGATTGGTAAGTTATGACGAGGCGCGCAATTTATTCGAGGGTGTAATTACTCGAAATAAATCAAAGCTAGGTAAGCTGGAGCAGATAAGCAGCCAACAAGAAAAAATTGGATACTTACGTGCCCTAGCCATTGGCGATTTGATGGATGAATGTTCTGCCATGTTTTTAGACAATGAAGAAACCATTCTCTCTGGAAAATTTGATCAGGCATTGGCCGATCATTGCCCTTCTAAAAATGGATTAAAAGAAATTATAAAGGTATCGATTGAAAAAATTTACCGGGCGAGACAAGTAGTGGAGATTGAAGCCGCTGGCCACGAGGTATTGCCTGGCTTGTTAGAAGAATTTACAAAGGCAGGATTTTATTTGATGCAAGGAACACCATCAAGAAAGTATCAGAACTTACAGTTGTTATTCTCAGAGGAAATTCGCTTGTCCATTCTGAACAAACCGAATGATGTGTATTTCATGCTACGCCAGGTGATTGATTTTATTTCTGGCCTTACCGACCGAAATGCATTAACCTTATTCAGAAAAATTAAAGGTGTAAGTTCCTTTTACTAATGGAACTTTAAATTTGAATTCCAAAAAAAATAATCATTCCCTTACCGGAGAATGATTATTTTTTTGGTGGCAATCACACTATTTGATTTTACCTGAACATAGTATATGCCTACTGGAAGATCGGAAACGGATATTGTATTTTCAGAACCAGAAAGAATTTCGCTCTTCATGTTTTGCCCTTGATTATTAAGAATCGATAATTCAAAATGCTTATTCGAAATATCAACAATGGTAATGGAGAGCTTATCGGCATTCACCGGATTGGGATAAATCTTTATTCCATTTGCTAAATTTATTTCGGCACTCGTAACAATACCTATATCTTGAATTATTTCAGCCTGACAACCTTTCTCTGATGTGACGATAAGTTTTACTTTATAATCACCATCCTTTGTATAAGCGTGTGAAGGATTTTTTTCTGTACTTACTTGCCCATCATTAAAATCCCAAAACCACGCCACAGCATCTGCACTTCCGTCAATGAAAGAAAATGGTTCACGAGAAGAACCATCACCCACTATACTGAACATGGCAATAGGTAAAGGATTTATTGTTACGGATAGTGGAGTGGAAGTAGATTCACAATTTAATGCATTGTCTTTTACCGTTACAAAATACTCACCCGCTTCACTTACCTGTATCGTTTGTGTAATATCGCTAGTACTCCAAACATACGAATCAGCAGTGGCAACACTTAGGTTCAACGTTTGATTTTCACACAAGGAATTTGCTCCTGAAGTTATAAGCGTTGGATTACCTTTTGCGAAAATTCGGGCTGCGGTTCGCACACTCTCAAATGTGTTATTAGCATTTGAGACATAGAACACTGTATCATTTAAAGTTTTGGCTAACGTAAACGTGGAACCTGTAAATATACTTTGTCCTCCAGTAAATTCTGTATACCATTTATAAGTGGATGCTCCTGCTGCCGTAACTATTGCCTCATCACCATAACAAACCGCAACTTCATTTACAATTGGTTTTATCGCTTGTAAGGTACTGTTGTACATTGTATTCGCGGCTTGTGCGGAGGCTAGCAATTCTTCTAAATTAAGTGCTGCATGCAACGCAAAGGTTATCGTTATTTCTTCTCCTGCATTAATTACATACGGGCCTGAAGAAACAACATGGCTAACATCGTTTCCGCCAGGCGTTGTGTTGCCCGCCTCAATGCGCGTTAAGCCGCTGGAAATAGAAGTGAATTTTTCGGCATCTGTATAATCATCATACAATCCGAGAGGGTTTCCTTCAATTTCATGATTATTATCGATAGCGTAATAGTTGGGTTTCGTGGATAAAAGTTGAATACCCGCATGCGGCAGTTCAGTAGATTCTTTTGGAAAAACGTAGCCGAGTTTATTTTCGTTGTTCCAGCCTGCTGCATCTTTTTGCCCGCTGGCGCTAATATCCCAATCTGCAAAAAGTCCAAAGTAATAATTGGTAAGAGGTGTGCTTTGTGTATTTTTTATTTTGTACTCTACAATTACATACTTATCATTTGGAACTTCTTTCCACACCAATGTGCGATAGGTTATCACAACGGTTTGGTTATTTGCATTTATAGTATTCGAAAATGAGCCAAACACTTCTGCGGATGATCGTTCTCCAGGCTTTATTTCTTTTATTTTAGATAGCGAAACAAAATCCTGATCGAATGTACCATCTATGCCGCGAACGTTATTTAATAACGTGCTGCTCGAAGTTCCTGAAATAATACCCATCTCATAAAGAATTTGATCTTCGTTAAAAACAAATCCCTGTCCTTTAGTTTGATTCTCAGTATCCTCATACCCCAATCGACCTGACGCACTTATAGTTGTACTAATTTGATTCTCGTCAATATCAACGAAGGTTGGGTTAACAATAAAACTTATAAATTCATAATCATTATACGCTCCGTCAGAATAGGTAATTAGAACATCAACAACGGTGTTGATGGGCGTAGATGCATTTACGGAAATTTGAAATGGAGTTAGTGAATTTCGAATCGTTTCACCTTGCGCAATGCTTCCCGGACTGATTTTATTTTTTGTAATGCTTATACGATTTGATGTAGACGAAATAGTAATTTCCAATCCGTTCGAAGTAGGCTGCAGATAATTTGTGAAATTCAAATAGAGATTTGCTTTATCTCCGGGTTCAGGTGCTGAACCGTTGGCTGTAAGTAAGCGTGGCGTAGAAGCACGTATCGATGGTGATTGTATAGTGAGCGCTCTAAAAACATCAAGCCTTCCTTTGCCAAGTTTATTTTTGAAAGACGTGTTGTTTGTGTAAAAAGATTCATCGGCTGAAACGCGCAACTGCTCTGCTACTTGTATTGCTGTTAAGCTGGGATTGTTGGCCCATACTAATGCTGCCGCTCCGGCCGTTATGGGCGAGGAAAACGAAGTTCCGTCAACTGTACCATACACATTATCATACGCGGTAGTAAAAATTTCTACACCTGGCGCTGAGATGTCAACTGTATTTCCATAGTTTGTAAAATTCGCGCGCTTATCGTTGGCATCTGTAGCGGCAACAGAAAGGACGTTATTATACGCAGCCGGATACGATGGCGATTTTGTGTTTTCGTTTCCTGCTGCTGCTACGATCATACATCCTAAATCGAGCGTTACATAGTTAATAAGGTCTTGATATATTTGGCTTTTGTTTGAGCCTCCGAACGAGCAATTAATAATTTTTGCTCCGTGCGTAGCGGCATATAATATACCAGTTGACGAACCATACAAACTTGCTTTTTTATCATTATCGCCAGAAAGTTTTACAAAAAGTAATTTGGCATTGAAGCCAACCCCGGAAATACCGACTCCATTATCGGTTGAGGCTGCTGCGCATCCTGCCACCCAAGCACCATGAAACAAATTACTGGCGTCATCAATGGAAGGTGATATAGAGGGATCGTTGTCGCCAACAAAATCACTTTTGTATATATTAAGCGTATCGCTACCAACATAATCCCAACCTCGGTAATTATCGATGAAACCATCGTTGTCGTTATCAATTCCGTCATTCGGAATTTCTCCAGCGTTTAGAAATAATTTGTCTTTTAGATCCGGATGATCTAAGTCGCCTCCGGTATCAACAATTCCAATTACAATTTCACTGCTGCCTTTTGAAATATCCCACGCTTTAATAGCATTAATTTTTTTAAGGTAATATTGACTGGAGGTTAGTGGGTCGTTGGGATCGTAACTAATATGTTCTTTGTAGACGGGTTCAATGAGTTCGAAATAATTTTTTTCGTAAAGTATATTTATAAATGCTTCAATATCCTGGTTGGCATCAAATCGAATTTCGAAATAGAGCGAAATGTCAACATGCTGTTTCATGGGTTGCGAAAGTCGGCCAAGGGAAGCAGCTTTTTGTATGGAGGCCTTTGTTACCAGCGGTTTAATAATTTCCACACCATCAATGACTACACCCGACACTCTACCTGATTTATTTTCTGAAGTGAGAAATTTGCTTTTATATGCAGGTTTAATTTTTACAAACACCACACCTTTATGATAATCGTTTCTTCCTACTTCTGCTGGAAGTTTAAAATGATGTGTGGTTTTTTGGGGTTGTGAAAATCCCACGAACACAGATAACACCAGTATAGCGTAGGTAAGAAAGTATTTCATAATTCAGGTAAGAAGATTCAACATAAAATTATAAAGTTTGAGCGTTATTAAAGTTTCTATTTTGATCCTTTAATTACATGCCGACCGATCCGTTTCACTAAACAGAAAATCAATGAGAATTAGTTCATAAGTATCGATGGCAGATTAAATCATGCCTCTTGATTTTAGTTCTAAATACTTGTTAATGGTATTAATGGTGAGTTGCTCAGGTGAAGTAAGCAGTGCCTGGATGCCATGTTTTGCCAATTCTTTTACAATTAGCTTTTTGTCGTAGCTAAATTTTTCGGCAATGGCTTTGTAATAAACCGATTTAAGATCGGGCGCGGGCTTTGTAAGCAATGATTTCATCTCCGTGTTTTCAAAGAAGATAACGACAACTAAATGTTGTTTTGCCAGACTTTTTAAAAAGGTAATCTGACGGTGTAATCCATAGGTAGATTCAAAATTAGTAAACAATAAAAGTAAACTGCGTTGCGTAATTTTTCTTCTTACGTGTGTGTAGAGCGCAGAAAAATCCGGCTCGCGATATGCAGTTTTTTGATTATAAAGTACTTCCAGAATTTTAGACATCTGCCCGTTCTGTTTGCTGGCAGGCAACATGGTTCCAATTTTATCCTGAAAAGTTAACAGCCCTGCTTTATCCGATTTTTTAATTGCTATGTTAGAAATAACAAGACTGGCGTTGATGGCATAGTCTAATAAACTTAAACCATTAAAAGGCATCTCCATCAATCTACCTTTATCAATTATGGAGTAAACTTGTTGGGAGCGTTCGTCTTGGTAATTATTTACCATCAATTGATTTCTTCGCGAAGTGGCTTTCCAATTCACGGTTCGAAAATCATCGCCACTTACATATTCTTTAATCATCTCAAACTCCATGTTCTGACCAATGCGTCTTATTTTTTTAATCCCTGTGTTGGTGAGTCTATTCGAGATTGCCATCAACTCATACTTGCGCATTTGAAGGTAAGATGGATAAACGGGCACCAATGCATCGGCAGAAAATTGAAACCTTCGCGAAAGAAAAGCCAATGGTGAGCGAACAAATACATTGACTGATCCAAAGGAATATTCACCGCGCTTAACCGGACGCAAATAGTAGTGAATGATTTTCGCTTCGCCAGATTTAAGCGCTACTTGAAAATTAAGATCACGTCTTTGAAATTGATGCGGTATCTCATCTATTACCGATAGCGAAACCGGAAACGGATAAAAACTTTCCACATGAATTTTAATTTCATTCTCATCGCCATTCGAAAGTTTCTCTGGTGTGAAGCGATAGCCATGAAGTCCTTTCCGTACACGAAATAATAATATTAAATCGGTGAAGACGATTGCCAATACCAAAATAAAAAGTGCTTTTGGAATAATGACGAATGCATCGAGAATGAAACTTACTAGAAAAGTGATCACCACTATTGTAATGGCTACAAATAGTCTGCTGTTTAAATATAGTGACCGAAAGTTTTTCACTAGCGCGGAACTTCTACTTTATCAATAATTTGTTTCACCACTTCATCTGCTGTAATACCTTCCATTTCTTTATCAGGCGTAAGCATGATGCGATGTCGCAATACAGGTAACGCAACAAACTTGATGTCTTCCGGTGTTACAAAATCGCGACCGTTCACTGCTGCAAATGCTTTCGATCCATTTAAAATAGCAATGGAAGCGCGTGGAGATGCACCTAAAAACAACGCAGGATTATTTCGTGTTTCATGGATAATCTGTGCAATGTATTTTACCAAATTATCTTCAATATGAATTTGTTGAACGCTACTGCGATACGATTTTATTTGGTCGGATGTTAGTACAGGTGAAACTTCTTGAAGTGCCTGATTACCTTTTCGGGAATGATGACCGCTGATGATAGCAACTTCCTGATCGAAGTTTGGATAGCTTACTTGAATTTTAAATAAGAAACGATCTAATTGTGCTTCAGGCAATCGATAGGTACCTTCATGCTCAATCGGATTTTGTGTAGCCACTACGAGGTATGGATATTCCAGCGGATATGTTTTTCCATCGATGGTAACTTGTCGCTCTTCCATTACTTCAAAAAGCGCTGCCTGAGTTTTCGCTGGTGCACGATTAATTTCATCAATCAAAACAATGTTTGAAAAAATTGGGCCGGGCTTAAATTCAAATTCAGATTTTTTGAGATTGAAAATGGAAGTACCCAATACATCCGAAGGCATTAAGTCGGGTGTAAATTGAATGCGAGAAAACTTTACGTCAATTACCTTTGAAAGCAATTTTGCCGTAAGCGTTTTGGCAACGCCCGGCACACCTTCAATCAAAACATGTCCATCAGAAAGAATGGCGGTAATCAATAAATCAACCATTTGCTCCTGGCCGACAATTACCTTTCCTATTTCTTCTCGAATTTTATTGATGCTTTCATTTAATGAACTTAGATCAATTCGGTTTTCAAATGTTCCTTCTTCCATATTTTATACTTTACACTATTTGATTTCGTGATATTTTAAAATGCTGTCTTAGTAGCTTCAATATTTTTTTCACGCAAAGGCGCTAAGAAAATACCGCAAAAAACGCAAAAGAGTTTGCTGGCTTTTACTTCGCGTTCTTTGTATTTCAATCTTTGTGTCTTTGCGTGAAATGTATTTCATCTATAAATTATTTACAATTCTACGAATGAACTTCTTCGGTTTGCAATTCTGTATTTGCAGCTTAATTTTTTTTCACGCAAAGGCGCTAAGAAAATACCGCAAAAAACGCAAAAGAGTTTGCTGGCTTTTACTTCGCGTTCTTTGTATTTCAATCTTTGTGTCTTTGCGTGAAATGTATTTCATTTACAAATTATTAACAATTCTATGAATCCCGTCCTTCAATACACGCGAATTAAAATTAATTAATAACCCCAGTTTATGTCCTGATAATTTAAGGTATGTCAACAGTTGCGAATAGTGAACAGGAGCCAATGTCTCAATTGATTTAACTTCTATTATCACTTTGTTATCCACTAAAATATCAATTCTATAACCAACTTCCATTTTTAGATCTTTATAAACGAAGGGCATTGGCAATTGCTTCTTCACGTCAAAGCCATGCTCTACTAAATCATGAGCAAGTGCATTTTCGTAAACAGACTCCAGAAGTCCCGGACCGAGATTCCTATGAAGTTCCAATGCGATACCAATAATTTTATAAGAAATATCATTCTCCGTCATTGCTTTTGTTATTATTATTTCGACAACATTATGAACGCGCTATTGGTTAAACTTTTCAATTTTTGAATTCAGTGCAATCAATTCTTCCGCTGCGATATTATTTTTTGAATGTATGGTTTGTATCATCTTAAACAAGTCGCATACATCCGTTTCAGATTTACCTGCCTTTCGCGCAAGTGCATAGATAAAACTTTCGTCTAGTTTCAAAGTGCTCAGCCAATATTTTGTTCGAATGTGTTCTAATAGAAAATTAATTTTCTTTTCAGCAATACTTTTATGTTCGTTGTTTTGGTAGTAGAGATTACCTATGGCCGCAACAAATTCTAACGTTGTATTTTGAAGTGGTTTTATAATCGGTATAATTCGTTGTTTTCGTTTCGCTTCAAAGATCATAAACAAGATGAGCGCAAGAATGGAAATATAATACGCCCATCGCAGGGGCTCCGAAGTTAAAACAAATCGCAGCGGTGTTCCTGCTTCTAACCTACCGAGTTGGTAATAGGCTGTCCATTCAACGTCTTTTTTAGGAAGGTATGACAAAATTATTTCTGCAAATTCAGTATGGTTTTCTGGCAACACATAAATATTACTAAACACCATTGGAATTGAACTTAATATGAGGCTACCTTTTCCCCACTGGACATGAATTAACACTGGCAGGTTAAAATCGTTATTGGCTAGAATTGTGGTACGCGCAGAATCATAACTATCAAAATAATTATTTGTGTTTTGCCTTGGAAATAAATAGGTATTTGGAAAAGCCGAATTTGTAAAAGTTATGGACGCAGAGTCTTGCTTGTTTACAAATCCCAGCTCGTCACTGTTGTAGAAATAATCTTGCGTACTAAGTTTAAGCGTATCGCCAAAAGTATTTTCAAAATAGTGCGCAGCAATTAACGCATTTCCTCCTGCTTCAACATTTTTTAAAAGTGCCTCAACATCTTCTTTACCTGGAGAAAAGTTTTCTGAAAAACTAATAAGATTTACATGCGGCTTTAGAGAGTCCTTCAGCTCATAAATTGTTAAATTAGATTTGTCAATTTCTTGACCTTGAAAAACAGAAGGCATTAATTCGCTTAGGGCATACCCGCCAAAAGGATTTTTGTCATCCTGATGGAAGGTAACGCGCCAGTCGAGATCTCGTGGAGAAAGAAGTTTCAATCCAAGAAAGACTAGGAATGCAATGGCGAGGTAAACAATATATTTCCAGTCCTTTTTCACACTAAATTTTTGTTCGCCATATTGAAAAGGTATCGTTTACGGAAGAGAACAAGGAAGCGTTTACCATAAAGTTTCCGTACCAAGCATATTCAAAATAGTAGTTTAGTTCGCGCAAGCCGCGTTTCAATTCTTTTGATTGAACTTCGTTTAAGTAATCTTGATTTGTTTTTCCTGGCTCCCAATGAATAAGTTGATTGTCAGAAAGCATTTTAAGGCTGTATAGAAAAATTAAACGAATCGCTAGTCTGTAATCACTTTGTCGTTTTGCATCTTCAATTAGTTTCTCAAAGTTCATTTCATGAATATTTTCTTTCAATACAGTGAAAGGTATTGATGCCTTATCGGCACGACCGAAAAACATATTGAGAGCATCGACTTTAAGCAGCCGGATGATCACATACATTAACAACACCGTCATAGCGACATACAGTATAAATCGACCCCAATCAGCGGATTGTGTTTCGAAAAACAAATTACTTATGGCTCGACCAAACCATCTCCAAAACCGATCCCACAAACTTACCGTTGCTTTGTCTATGGTGTAGGCAAGTTCACTATCGTTTTTTAGTTCTTCTACTTTTGCTTTATCAAATTTTCGATGAACAATAGTATCCGCATTAAGTTGAGCTGAGTGTATGGAAGAAGAATCGTATTCAATTGTAGCGTCACGATCATTTTGCGCTATCCCCGAAAGGGAAGCAAAACAAAAAATGGTAATCAAGAAAATGTAAATAATATTAGAACGCTGCATGCTCTTCTGCTGACTCAATTTTTTCTCCGAACGTTTCAATTTTGCTGCGCAGTCCTCTTGCTTCTTTTTGTTCAAGTAAATTAAAATATTGAAAGGCGAGTGCGACCAGTGGAACGGCATACAACAATGTGCCCGAGAGTGAATACAACGCCAATGAAACATTGCTGATGATACTCATTAGCACAGATTGTTTTTCTATTGGATCGACCACAGTATAATGCATCATTTTTAAAAAATAAATAATATACCACGGTATGAAAAACAACATGGAAAACACCAGTTGTATGTAAATGTTAATGCCACCAATACCAAATGTGCTCCACCAGTTACCTTCGTTTAATCGAAACAATCGACTAAGAGAAGCAAAGAAACCAATACGCTCGTGACTGCGGATAATGAAAATGAGTGAAAGATTAATCGTTACAAAAAATATCGCAACATAGAATGCAATTACGGCAATGGCTGCAACGAACGGCCCAAGAAAGGTAAGCACACCAATTATGAGGCCGAGTGGTAATGCCAATACAAGTAGACTAATAATAGCAGTAATAATGTAGCCAATCATGGTGCCGAAATTAATCCAGAAAATTTTGCGCACCTGTTGCCATACATCGCTTACTTCTATGGCTGTTGATTTTTTTTCTTTGTATACTAATAGGTAGCTATAGGTAGTTGCAACGGTGAAGACACCCGCCAACATCATAAACAAAACCATGGCAAGTATTTCGATTATATTCCATTGCTGATACATGCCGGCAATGCCAATCGGCACATTATTGCCAGTGGGGTTGCTAAGTTTACTGAAGGTATCCATCATTAGAATACTTCCGATAATAGCAGGCGTTCCGGCCAACAACAACAAACTCTTTGCAAAGGGTTTAAAGTGTTCGCGAATGAAGCCGTATGTGGCATTCATTTTCTGATTAAAATTGCGCACTTCGTAAAACTCAAGAGGCGATGAATCTTCCATGTTTGTATAAACGATAAGGATAAAGTATAAAATAATAGAGCATGACAAATGCCGAAACACCGATAATAAAAACCTTAATGCTCCAATGCATAAAGGCATAGCGCGTAATAAACGATTCTATAAAACCGGCAACAATAAAAAAAGGTACAAGCCCGACAATAATTTTCATTCCCTTCACTGCGCCAATTTTGAAAGACTCCAATCGGGAATAGGTATCTGGAAAAAGAATACTGTTTCCCATTACAAATCCTGCGGCAGCAGCAATAACAATTGAGGTAAGTTCGATTGTGCCATGCAACATTACGACAGGAAAACCCTGCGCCAATTGGTTCTCGGTATAGAAAAATGTGAAGAATGCGCCCACCATAATACCGTTGTAAAATAGCATTAAGCCAGACGCAATAGAGGTGATAACGCCCATCGCAAAAATTCTAAACGAGACATACACATTGTTTAAGGTAATGCTGAAAAACATATTCATTTCAGACTCGCCTGCATACACATTTGTTGGATTTCCACTTTTAATATTTTCGAGCGTCATGTTTACATATGAATCGCCAAGGATTAGCCGAACAAAAGATTCATCGTTAAGAGTGGAAACAATACCCATTGCGATAGAAACCATGAAAATAAGAAAGGCGTAGGCTAGTGGCCTTCGCACACTCCACATTACCTCTGGCAATTCATATTTCCAGAAGAGGATGAAACGATTCTTTTCTTCTTTCTTGTTTTTATAAATCTCTAAATGAAATTTGGAAGTAAGGCTATTCAAATATTTTGTGGTGCGACTATCAGGATATTGTGTTCGCGAAAAAGAAAGATCATCGGTTAGTTGAATAAAAATTTCAGCTAACGTGTCGGGTTTAAGCTTGGTGGTATTGAGATTCTTCTCAAACTCCAGCCAGCGTTTTTGATTTAACTTAACAAAAGCTGCTTCGCGCATGCAATACCATTATGATTTAGAAACTTCGATCACTTTATTCCACACTCTAAAAATATTCTTTGAACAAATTTTTTCTATGTCTTGTGGTGAATATCCTCTCTTCAGTAATTCAGCAATAAGATTCGGATATTGCGAAACATCTTTTAATCCTAATGGTAAACTATCGCCCACGCCATCATAATCAGAACCAATGCCGACATGATCGATACCGATAAGTTTCACCACATGGTCAATATGATCAGCTACACGTTCAACATCTGAATACAGTTCTTTATGTTGTTTGCCAAACTGTTCAAGGATTGGTTTCGCTTCTACATCTGCAGAGGTTAATTTTTTCTCTGATAAAATTTTTCCTAACGAATCGCGCAATGCAGTATTTACACGAGCAGCAGAATCTAAAAACGAAGCGCCAAAATTAATTTGAATAACACCACCGTTTTTACCCAACGCTTTTATCATATCATCCGACATGTTGCGTTGAAATCCGGGTGTGAAGAATCGACATGAAGAGTGAGATGCAATAACAGGTACCTTTACCATTTTAATTACATCATAAAATGCACTGTCGCTTACGTGCGATATGTCAACCATAATTCCAACGCTATTCATTTCGGCTACTACTTTTTCCCCGAAAGGGCTAAGACCATTCCACGTGTTTAATGTGTCGTAAGAAGAATCACAAATCTGATTGTCTTTTCCGTGCGTTAGCGTAACATATCGGATACTTCGCTCATAAAAATATTTTACGTTCGCCACATCATTTCC
>JBBRFY010000057.1:0-19986 GCA_038241205.1 Cytophagales bacterium | reverse complement strand
AATACCAATAATTCCAATTACTCTCTGCGAACTGACAGCAGCCACGTCCAAAGCAATTTCTCCTCCCATCGAATGAGCAATAAGAATTACCTTATCAAGATTTTCCTTGCTGATAATTGTGGTAATGTCTTGAGCAAAGCTCTCTATTGTCCAATTCTTTCTGTTCTTTCCCGAACTTCCGCAGCCAGCCATGTCAAACAAAACAATTTGGTAAGAAGCAGAGAACTCAGTCTCTTGATTTTACCAATAAGTATGATCTAGGTTCCACCCATGAATAAAGAACAAAGTGGTATCTCCTTCACCTTTTATTATATAATTTAATTTTACCGGCTCATAGGCTTCTGGATCATAATTAAAAGGGTCGAAATAGGTTACTTTATTTTTATTATTTGTGCAGGAGGCAATAAGCAATAAGAGTAGAAGAAGTATTTTGTACATAAGTCGATGTTTGAAGTAGGAAGTTGTATGGCACATAACGGTTAGCTATGAAACGTGTGCGTTTAAATACCTTTAGCTTTGACCCGCGCTGCAAATTAAAGTTCGTTGTTAAAACCTCATTTCCAATACCGAACTGCGCCATGGCATTCTGTTAGCAGCAGGCGATTTGTTCCAGTATGCTCTGAAATAAGTTTTCTTTTAGTTCATATCATTGCCCATAATTCGTTTTTCATTTGTGTGTTCATTTTGAAAGCATTTTATTTTCAATAATTGAAACTGATTTTTGAAGCAAAAGAGAGTTGGGAATTGTAATTGTTTCACCATTTTCAGTTTTAAGATGAACAAAGAAATAGGTCAAATCATAGACTTCACCCTCAAATGAATAATCTTTATCTAAAACTTTTATTGTATCGCCAATTTTTAGTGGATGATTAAAAAACAATATTAGACTTGAAGTTATATTGGAGAGCAATGACCATTGAGCAAAGAAAGCTATCCCCAATGCGGTTAAAATAGTTCCGGCAAAAATAGCTATTTCATTTTGCTTAAGACCCCATATAGCAGATAATAAAATTACAGCAGTTAGAAAAGACAAAAGGTGAGCAGCTTTGATAATCATTTTTCTTCTGCCACGTTGTAAGTGTGTTTGTTTTAGAGTGTTGTTGACAAATATTTTGGTTATTAAATGAGTAATTATGTAGCCAGCCAAAACTACAACTGTTTCAATGATTTGAATTTTGTATGCTTCCATTAGGTGTTGTTTTTATTTACCTTCTCTCTTTCTAATCCAATTCTATTCACCGTCTCATAAAGTAAAGTTGCGTTTATTACTAAACGGTCATGCGCTTGCTCAAAAAAAGGTTTGTGTATGCTCGTTCAATTTTTTAGTTTAATTGTCAAGCTCTCTAAAACTTTGTGAAAGTGAGGAAATATATTCTTTTTTCTCTGGGGTATCATTAATTTGAACTGCTTGAACTTTTTTAAATATGTATCTAAAATGTCTTCACCTAAATGATGTCGCCTATATATAATACGCCTATAAATTGATTACTAGATGGTCGATTTATTTTGGTTTGATTTACTTTTATTTCTTCTACTGGCAAAAATCCATTGCGTCTGTAGCGATAAAGCAGGCCGCTTGGATCTTGCATTCAAATTTAACCTCGGTACCTATTCGTTTGTAGATCTTTCAACCAAACACTCCCCTCCCATCGGTTACACTATGGGCTCATTGGCCACAGCCTGATTTCCTCCCCGTGTTTTCAAAAAACTAATGATGCCCCTCATGCCCACCATACCAGGCTTCTTGCAATGCATGAAATTGATCGTGCAAATCAGTTAATGATTTTGATAGCATTTCGTCTGATTCTGTTTTAACTGATGATGCAAAATTCGTTGTGCCTTCTTTTAGTTTTGCTAGCTTTTCTTTTACTACATCCGTATTTACTTTTTCAGGTAGAGGCGATTGAAGCCAGATGGTTGCAAGTGAATCCATTTCTGCAGCATACTTTTTTGCGGGCTCAAGATTAGCAGAATCTTTAAACGGATGAAACGATTCAGCCATGCTCATGTGAAATTCGTCCATGCCCGTCCAAACAGAATCATTCGCCATTGTTTCATGGTTTTGATGGTCTTCATGCTTTCCACCACATGCAAATAAAAGCGTAAGTGTTGCTAGCGATAATAGGGTTGATAATTTTTTCATTGTTAAAAGTATTTTTTTGTAAAAGTATAAAATGAATCTAACGTTATGCAATGATTTTGCAGAATGCATTTAAAATTATTGCAATGAAATAGCGATGCCGAGTTAACACCATTTCTTTTGTTGATATTATTAACGCGATTGCATGGTTAACCCAATTCTCTTTTCACAATATATATATTAGCAATGCCATTATTTGCAATGGTTGTATTTGCTTTTGACGCATCAATAAAGCCGCTCCTACGGAGCTATATGTGTATTTCCTAATAGTTCTACCATAAGTATCGTCCCTCTGGGACTTAAGCCAAAAATAGAAATGAATACCATTTGCTTTAGGTTCGTTTCTCTAATTCCCAAAGCCCCATCGGGGCGAACATATGGTAGAAACATTTTTTATATATCGAGAAAATAGCGTAGCGATGACCTGTGCCGCGACTAAAGGAAACGCAACCTTCGAAAAGTATTCTGTATGGTTACACGCAAATGACAGTTAAGATTGCTCCGTTGTATTTCCAGGCATATCCATAAATCTTTTTTAAACATCTGTCGATAATGTTTCTAGAAATAAACTTTCTATAACGCTCGCTCGTCTGGCTTAAGCCCCATCGGGGCGACCGTATGGTAGAAAACATTTTTATATATCGAGAGAATCCCGTAGGGATGACCTGTGCCGCGACTAAAGGAAATGAACCTTTGAAATATATTCGGTTCTATTCTATAAAAATTAAATCAGATTGCGCCTCCGTTTCCTGCGTCTCCGTTGTCGCTCTAACATATCCATAAACCTCTTTAATGCATCTGTGTAAAGTGTAACGAATAACGCAACGGTCATAACCCAAATAACGAATAGATTAAAGTGTACGGTATTGAATGTTGCTCCGCCAAAATACTTTGTGGGCTGATATAGATTCGCACGAAAATCCAAAATATTTTTTGGTTTATGATCATCCGCATAAACCGGATAAATTTTCTGAATCAATTGCCCTTTATATTCAACAATTCGCTCCGATGCATTTGTGTTACGCACCGCATCTGTAACCGCTTTATTTACCCAACTTTCTTTTTGCTGTTCATACACTTTCAATTTTTCAGGTGTTGATGTTAATTCTGATATCATGCTATCCTTGGCGGATATTGATTCTTCCAATCGTTTTCCATAATACGCTTTTAACACCGTAAGAAAATGATTCGTTTTTGCATAGACGGTTGAATCAAATTTACCTATTGCCAGCTTTTCCAATTCCGAAAAATTATTAGAACCCACAAATTTTAATTCGTTCGAAATTTCTGACTTCAATAAAGAAAGTGATTGACTCATTTTCTCTGCACGCGTATTGCGCCAGTCCGCGCGCTGATTCAAACAATACGCTAACTTCGATTCGAGTTCTGGAATGTAATAGATTCGTTTGTATTCCGCTTCCGCAGAAATTTTATCGAGTTCATAAAACTGTTTTTCGAATGCGTTATCTCTGTACTGCGTCACCATTAATGCTTCGAAAGCCCAGCGGGAAGCCATTAGCTCTCCAATAAAAGGCACACCAATCGGCTTGCCTACCTGCGGATTAAATTTATCGAAGCTAATCACTACGCCACTTAACAGTAGCTGGGGGATCACCAATAGCGGAATCAAAATATAAATTGTGACAGCGGAATTAAAAGCGGAAGAAATATTTAATCCCAACATGTTGGCAAAACATGCACAGCTAAAAAGTATTATCCAATATCGAAACTCTGTGACAGGAATTTCTAAAATAAAATTTCCAACAACAAAAAACAAAAAGGTTTGAATGGCCGAAATTAAAAACATAATACCCACTTTCGAAATCAAATAACTGCTCCTGCTCAAATGGAGAAAATGTTCTCGCTTTACAATTTTCCGATCTCGAAAAATTTCTTCAGCACTTACGGTTAATCCAAAAAATAAAGCAACTACCACACTCATAAAAAAGTAAACCGGAATGTTGTGGTTATTGTAAAAGCTATATACGCCCGCACCGCTAAAAATATTATAGTACTTCACCATAAAGGCAATGAAGAACGCAAGCACAGGTGCTTCCAGTAAATTAATATAAAGGTATTGCTTGTTGGAAAGTTTTGCCAATACATCTCGTGTACTAAAAACACACCATTGCTTAAACCAGTTAGGAATTTCCTGTGCTACGGGCAGCTCGTCTTTCGAGTGCGATAATTTCGGAATCTTAATTTTTTGCTTAAAGTATTGATACCATTGTCCGGGGGAAATTTTTCGAGTGTTGGTGAGGCGTCCATATTCATTTACAACCTTCGTTTCAATGATGCTGAAAATTTGTTCGGGGTTTATGTTTCCACATTCCGGACAAGCACCTTGCGATTTATTAGCAGCGTTCACCATGTCGCGGAAATAAATCACGGCATCGGTAGGGTTGCCATAATAAATTTGAAAACCCCCTACATCTAAAATGATTAAGGTATCAAACAATTTAAAAATATCCGATGACGGTTGGTGGATCACAACAAAAACCATCTTACCTCTCAACGCAAGTTCCTTCAACAAATCCATGATGTTTTCAGAATCGCGTGATGAAAGGCCGGAGGTGGGTTCATCTACAAATAGAATGGTCGGTTCTCTTAAAAGCTCCAAACCAACATTCAATCTTTTTCGTTGGCCACCACTTATTGTTTTATCCATAGCAGAGCCAACCTTTAACTCGCTAACTTCCGACATGCCCAAATTCATCAGGACTTTTTCAACCAAAGCCGTTGTTTGCTCCTTAGAATAATGATCGAAGCAAAGACGCGCTGCGTAATATAAATTTTGAAAAACAGTTAAATCATCTATCAGCAAATCATCTTGCGGAATGTATCCAATAACTCCTTCTACTTTTTCAGGATGTTCATGGATGTCAATACCATTTGCAGTTACGCGTCCGCTTGAAGGTTTTTCACTTCCGTTTAATACACTTAACAATGTTGATTTTCCAGAACCACTGGCACCCATCAATCCCACCAACTTACCGCCATGCTCGGCAATGTTAATATTTTGCAAACCCGCTCGGCCACTTTTGAAATGATAAAAAATGTGATCAGCCGTATAGGTAATTTCCGCCTGGCTGGTGTCTGTTAAAAATTTTCCGACAACATCACTGAAATAAATCGAATCTACTTTATCGCCCCGAATGGTGCTACCGGTAGGAAACACATCAATCTTTCTACTTCGAAGTAAAATGCTGTTGAGATAAAGCGTGGTAATGCCAAGGTACTTTACAAAATACATTTCAACATCGGGCAATCGAAGGATGGCAATTACACCGGTTAAGTTTTTTTCGACAATGCGTGGGCCATCACAACATCCTTCTCCTGATCCTTCATCAATAATCAATACCTGTTTAGACGAAAGCTCATCAATATCCTGACCGGATACAAAACTTGTAATTTCCGTTATATCCGATCTTGATATTTTAAGCGCCTGACCTACGTAAAAAATAAGATTGGCCTGACGTTCAGAAATTTCAAAATCAGCAAACACCAATTCAATTATTTTGATAATTAACACAAGCTTCTGCTGCGTAGTGAGTGCCTGATTAACCTGCTTGGCAATCTGCATAATCTTCGCCCAATCATCTACAAATTGACGCGTATCACCATCGAGGCTATTAAAATCATTGGATACCTGCACGCTCTGTGCATTGCTTAGCTCATCGAATAACTTCAGGTAAGCGGGAACAGCTTCGCGGTTTAAATGAAGGCTAAGAAATTCTTTTATGTTTGCGCGTTCATCATCGGTAATACGCTCTCGCGCTACAATGGCAAAAAGTTGAATAACTGCACGAAGAAGATCTTCACTCATAGTACTTGTCGAGGTCGCTAAAAATAAGAATTAATTAAGGGATTTAAGGGGTACATTTCAAATTGTCGCAGTTGTTTAAAAGTCAGGGCTAAAGCCCACTCGATCTTCTGGTAATAACCACGGCCTTAAGGCCGTGGTTATACACTAAACCTAACCTGGGCTTTAGCCCCTTATGCCACAATTTGAAATGCACCCGGTTTAAGAGACAATAAATCAACAATAAATCTTTTTTAGAAGTTGCTTTTATAACGTTCACCCGTATTCCTTTTACTGCATTTTCTTTTCCGCGGGCAGTATCATTTGGAAAACAAGCGAAAGACCAACTACTGTGGCGCATCCAATAATATTATATAATAGAAACGCTATGCTGGTATATTTATAACAATACAACACGAATGCTTCCGCGAGAATTGCTGCCCAAAATACCGCAGTACCTTGCACACGCTTGATATAAAACGCCACCAAAAAAATACCCAATATGGTTCCGTAAAATAAAGAGCCAACAATGTTTACAAACTGAATGAGATTTTCTGCAAAGCTAGCAAGTGTTGCAAAAACCATAGCGAGCAAAGCCCACAAACCCGTAAAAAGTTTCGAGGCTTTTACATAGTGAGCAGGTGATGCCGACTTTTGAATAGCACGTTTATAAATATCAACGGTAGTGGTAGAGGCGAGTGCATTGAGTTCGCCCGCCATGGAAGACATGGCAGCCGAAAACATAACGGCTAACAATAAACCAATAATGCCATGCGGCAAATAACTCAATACAAAATTGAGAAAGATGTAATCGCGATCTTGCGTTTTTGCACCGGGTATCGCTTTGGCAATGGTTAACTTTACTGACTCGCGAATAGCCGTTTCATTTTTTTGAAAACTTTTTACGTTATCACGTTCCTTTTCTATTGCTACTTCATCTTTTGCATGAATTGCATTAACAAGATTATCAACTGCTGTTCTTCGTTGCTGATATAATTCATCGTATTGATTATCTAACAACATGAGCGTGTCGGCCTTTGCCGTTTGCATGGCACGTTCTTTCAATACGGTATTATGAAAAACAGGCGATTGATTGAATAAGTAGAATACAAAAACCAACACACCAATAAATAGAATACTAAACTGCATTGGTATTTTAAGCAACCCATTGAAAAGTAATCCTAATCTACTTTCTGTAACGGAAGTTCCACCAAGGTAACGCGCCACCTGCGATTGATCTGTGCCGAAGTACGACAAGAATAAAAATGTGCTGGCAATAAGACCTGTCCAAATATTGTAACGATCGTTCAGAACAAGATTTACCTTTTGAAAAATGTTGAGTTCAGCAACGGTTGCAACACCTGCCGGTAAGGTACTTTCAATATTGGCAGGAAGAATGTTTACAATTTTAAATTTCCCCAGCTCACCTGCAAGATTAATGGTGTCGCCAAATGAAATGCTATCGGGAAGCATTACAAAGGCTAAAACTCCGGCAAGGATCATTCCGCCCATTATAACAGCAAGTTGATACCGTTGCGTAAGACTCACGGCCTTTGTTCCGCCCGAGATTACGTAAACGATAACAAGCAATCCAATCAAAACTGTTGTGATCGAAATAGGCCAACCCAAAATTGTTGAAAGAACCAAAGACGGGGCAAACAAAGTAATGCCAGCAGAAAGTCCGCGAAGAATTAGAAACAAAATAGCGGCAAGCGAACGTGTCTTTACATCAAAACGTGTTTCAAGATATTCGTAGGCCGTGTACACTTTTAGCCGATAATAAATTGGAACAAAAGTGACCGAGATAATAACCATGGCAATGGGTAACCCGAAATAAAATTGAATGAAGCGCATTCCATCTTCAATGGCTTGGCCGGGTGTTGAAAGAAAGGTAACGGCACTGGCCTGCGTGGCCATAATAGAAATACCAATCATCCACCACTTCATGGAGTTGTCGCCTTTTAAATACGACTCCATTGTTTTATTGCCTTGCGTTTTCCAAACGCCATAGCCAACAATAAAAAATATCGTAAAGATTAAAACAGACCAATCTAAATAGTTCATGCAAAAGATTGGGTTAACCAAAAATAGAGTACTACCTGAATAACCAACACGCCAAGCACCAGCCAATACCACTTTTTCCAGGAGTTGAATATGGGAGGTTTAGTGTCTGACATTGTTTAAAGTTAATTGTTATTAGTTAATCGTTAATCGTATTAAGATCGAAGTTCCGTTGAGGATTATTATGAAGTTTAACACTATTGAATATTGCGCACGTCCACACACAAAACCCACACCCCGATTAACCTATAACGATTAACCATTAACCTATTTCCCAATAGAAACCATGTTCGCAAAGAGCTTGTACGCTCCTGCAACTCCCTCAGGCAACTCACGGAAAAATGAAAGTCCGGTATAAATGTAATAGCCTTTGCCGTATTTGGCTACTAGCAAACTTCCATCTTTTGGTGTTTCACCTTTATCGTTCATAGATAAAATGGCTTCAAAATTTGGATCCCATTTCGATGGAAAATTTAAACCACGCTCTTGAATCCATCCATCAAAATCTTTCGATGTTATTTTATTCGGTGTTGTAAGTATAGGATGATTCGGTTTCAGTATTCGCACTTCAGCATCTTCTTCCGTTACACGATCACGACCTAAAATTAATTCATAAGGGGAAAACACATTCGTATCTAAATCATAACTTGTATTGTATTGTACAATTACAGTTCCACCCATTTTTACGTAGGCAAGCAGTTCATTCATAATAAAACCAATGCGTTCATTTGTATTGACTGCACGAACTCCCAATACAACTGCATCAACACGCTTTAAATTTTCAGCATTTATTTCTTCGTCTTTCATTTCCCAAACTTCATAGCCCATATTACGCAAGGCAGATGGCACTTCATCTCCAGCTCCTTTAATATAGGCTACTAAACCACCGAACTTTTTTAAATTAAGTCGCACCAATTTCGATTCTGATTTTGGCAATAAAGTTTGAGGCGGAATATGATCGTACGAGATACTTAATAAAGACTGATCGTATTCTTTTCCATTAATTTCAGCGACTGCTTTTATAGTAGAGGTGATTTCCTTCTTCGTTGGAAAAACGCGAAACGCTACTACCTGTTCTGCGCCTCTTGCGTTTAACTCGAACGCAGCAGAAGCAGGTTGCACAACCCAACCATCAGGCACTTTAAGTTTTAATGTTCCTGCCGCGCTGCCATCTGTAGATGAAATAATTTTAACATCAACAGTACGCGGATTATCATCACTGAAAATATATACGGAATTAGAAAGGTTTAGAAATACCGGAGGCACAATTTCAAACGGGCGACTGAGTTCACCTTTTACAGGATCAGTAGTTTTGTAAATCAACGGTCGCACTAGCGTTAATTTTTCATTTCCTATACGCAAAGAAAAAGCAAAGGTAATGGCAGCATCATTTTCTGGTTTGCCAATCAATGCAGGATTGGTAACGGTAAATAAACCGGTGCTGTGTTTCTCTTTTAACCAATAGGGATCGGAATAGGGAAGTGAAGACTTTACGTTTTTTGAGGTTTTAAAAAGTATCGGAATATTATTTTTTAAAACCGTGGTAGCAGCAGTGTCCATATTCAAACCTTGCGATTCAATACGGTCAACAACTACCTCTACAGGCGATCGGTTTACCATTTCGAAACTGGCTACCAGCGTGTGATCAGGAGTGCCGAAATAATTATCGGCCGTTACTTCTAAAAATAATCCAAGGCAATCATCAATCAACGCTTCTACTTCTTTCAATTTTCTTTTCTTCCAAATGCCATCATCTAGTTTTAATATTTCATTTCGAATTTGAAATAAAAGCGGAACACTTAATGACGGATTGTCCATTGCAAATTCTTGAATTACCTTATCCACTAAAGGTTCAATTTTCTCACCGCCCTTCACTCTACTCCATGTTGTATTGATGCCTTCAAAAATATCTTTTTCCGATTTTTCACCTTTTATGTATTCCAAAAACTCCAATCGATCACCACGCAAACCACGCGATCCGAAACCTTGGCTCTTATGCTGACTTCTACTGATGGCTGAAATTTCTGAATACGATTGCCCTAAAAAAGTATTATAACTTCCAATGTTTAAGGTGACAATGCCGGGCGTATTTTCGTTGATGCTCGTATTCCACCATCTACCTGTATTTGTATAGAGACGTTTTACCTGCCACGTTCCAAATTGCTTTACCTGATCTGGAAATACTTTTGAATTAGCAGCAGCATCAAACGCTTCTTGCGCAAGAATGGCCGATGCTGTATGATGCCCATGGCCGGCACGTTCATCAGGAGGAAAGCGGGTGATGATAACATCGGGTTGAAATTGCCTGTACACTTTTACGACATCCGAAAGGATTTCATTTTTATTCCAAAGCTGAAACGTTTCGTCCGCTGATTTAGAAAATCCAAAATCGTTTGCGCGCGTAAAAAATTGATTACCGCCATCAATTCTTCTTGCAGAAAGTAATTCTTGTGTTCGGATCAATCCGAGTAAATCGCGAAGCTCGGATCCAATTAAATTTTGACCACCATCTCCACGCGTCATCGATAGGTATGCTGTTTCTACTAATTTGCCATTAGCGAAGTAGGTAATGATGCCAGTGTTTTCATCATCAGGATGTGCGGCTACATACAAAGCCGAGCCCAAAACATTTAACTTATTAAGCTTGAGTTGAATTCTTGCAGCATTCGGTTGATGCGTTTGCGAAAATGAAATTAATGGAGCAAATAGAATAAGAAAAAAGATACGGATCATGCAATACAGTTTGCTGCTAATTAACGGAGAAAATCTGGAATGGTAGAAGGTTTTTATGTGATTAGGAAATTACTAGTTTGGATGGTGAAGTTCTCATTAGACAACCCCTTAAATTAAAACGAAGTATTGGTATTACAAAAACGCATGACTACCAAAACACACAAGAAAAATCATTATGAAAAAATCTCTTTGATGTTGTCTTTAATTTTAACCGCTAATTCATCAGTCGGTAAATCGTTCACATCTCGTCCAAACGGATCTTCAATTTCCTCGGCAATTAATTCTACACAGAGTAAAATATAAGAAATGAGCATTACAATTGGCACCGTTACATAACCAAACGTTGTAACAAAACCAAAGGGCAGGGTAATAACGTAAATGAAAATAAATTTTTTAACGAACATCGAATATGAATATGGTATAGGTGTGTTCTTAATGCGCTCGCAGGCTCCGATAATATCAATAAAATCTTTTAATTCTTTATCGAGGTTAATAAGTTGATCTCCGGTAATTGATTTGTTGAGATAGAGCTGATTTACCTTTGCGTAAAGACTTGCCGATATTTTATTAGGCTTGTGTTTTACTTTTTGTAATTCAGCTAAAAAATCATTTTCAGGAATATCAAGTTCGCTTAACACCACCTCACCACGCAAATGTTCTTTCATAGCAAAAACGAAATTGGGAATCATACGCGAAAACCATTCGCGTTCAGACTGATGTTGAGTTCCTAGGTACGCGTTTAACTTTAGTGAAAGATTTCGTGTGCTGTTTACTATAGCTCCCCACAACTTTCTTCCCTCCCACCATCTCTCATAAGCCGAGTTTGTTCTAAATACCAAAAACAAACCCAATACAATACCCAACAAAGAATGCACAGTAGTACTTCCCTGATACTCGTGCGGCTGCAGTTTGAAAAAATCTAAAATAAGGTAGCAGATCAGAGATGTAAAGGCTACCATAAAAGTAAGCATGGGCCATAATGTCCTTAATATATGACTACTGTAAACATGGAAGATTAGACCCATCCACGCTTTCGGATTATATTTTACCATATCTGATTTTTTGGATTACAAATATAGAAGGAACAAAACCAGCGCAACAACTTAAGAACGATTCTTTCATGGCATTGAAATTTTTAAGAACAAAAAAATCGAATTTTTAAAATTGGTAATTTGATTTAGATGTAGAAGCGAGATTTTAAGGTAGATTAGCGACTCAATTTATCATGTATGAGAAATTCTATTTTCCTTAAAGCAGCGCTCATCTTTATCCTTGCATCAGCTTCTGCAAATTGTATCGCACAAGATTATGTGGTTACCACAAAGACGGACACTATATACGGCAACGTGAAGCCTTCGTTTGCCGGTCAAAATTCTAAAGTGCAACTCACCACAAGCGATAAAATGAAAAAAAGCTATTCCCTTTTCGAAGTGAGAGCATTTGTTTTTAAAAATGAAACGTATCATCCAATGAAAGGACCAAACGGATATACTTTCATGCAACTTAAAAAACCAGGCTACCTATCCTATTATGCTTTCCAGCTTGAAAACCAAGTTACGTTTGATGGATACTATCTAACCAAGATGGACGGAACAGGTATCGAAGTACCCAATCTCGGCTTTAAGAAATCGATGGCAAAGTTTCTTAGTGATTGTAATAGCGTTGTAAATAAAATTGAAAATGGAAATTTAGGGAAACGTGATATTGACGAAATTGTTAATGAATATAATGCTTACGTACAGAGCAAATCCATTAACGATAGCATTGTAAATTCCACGTATCAAGATCAGATTAAAAAAATCAGCGCCTGGGACGTATTGGCAGAAAAAATAACAACTCAACCTGATTTTGAAGGCAAACAAAATGCCTTAGAAATGATAACAGATGTGAAGGGCAAAATATCGAGAGGAGAAAAAGTGCCAAACTTTTTAACAGAAGGATTAAAGAGCATCATTAATGCAACAGAATTAAAAACGGATTTGGAAAACGCATTAAAAGAATTAAACTAGATTTTTTTGTAGGATTACTGTTGTACGTTTCTTGCAGACTCTGCGCATAAAATTCGGTACTGTCTAAAACCTGCAGTCTTTCACTACCGAAAAGAAAGGCATTCGGAAACTGCTTACGCGATGAAAAAAATTACCGATTCTGCTCTATTCAGATTTTAAGAATGGTAGTAGTGCCATTACCTTGTCTTTATTCTTAAATAGAACAAAGACGCTGCAAATAATTACGATAAGCGACAATATAAAAAGATAACCATTATCTCCTTGCACTTCAATTCCTAAAATAGTGAGGTGCATACCGACTGCTCCAAACATTAAACCGAGAGCAAGACCAGCGCCAAGCCATGCCGTTGCATTAATCAAAAGTAAAATAGAGGCTACTAACTCCAGCGCACCAACACCAAATCGTCACCAAGGCTCCATGCCTACGGTTGTAAAAACGTAAATCGATTCAGTTGCACCTGTGAATTTAAAATAAAGGGATTAACCCATAATGATTGCCGCGATCGGATGAGCAATCCAATAAAAAAGAGTGGAAGCTTTCATGATAAAAATTATTGAATCCGCGCTGCTCTAAATGTCTAACAGTTTACAGTAGTATTGAAATTCACAACTCATTTTAACCGGTGAATAAATTATAATGCTGTTCAATAGCTTTTCTAGCCACAGCTCACCTCTATAGACAATTAAAAAATACACTATAAAACGCTCACAGTTTTGAAATTTGTCTTACCTCGAACAAATAGATTAGCTATTTTCCTGACTTGAGTAAGTCCTTAAACTCCGGATCAATGAACATGTAGAGTACTGTCAATATCACAATAATTAACGAAAAAAGTAAATACCCCATAATGTAAACTGCAATTCCTTTAATGAATGCCTTTACCTTCGAATTATGTTTGTAGAAATTTGAACACGCAAAGGCAAAAAAGAAAATACTTATGACGAGCTGAGCCATGAAAGCGGGACTAGTTGCAAAAAACGCAAAGGAAAAAAGAGTTAAAATGGTCAGCCAAAAGGTATGACCAATTACATAAAAAGGAAGAACTGCGTGTTCCAAAATATTAAGGCCAGCTTTCCTGAAAACTAACCGCGCCATTAATGTAACAGGAATGATAACCATAAATGAAAGTGTCCGCATATGATCAGACATAATCATCGTAAGTTTTCGTTGTATTTCCTGCCCCGATTGATTCGCTGGCACATCTATCATACCACTTATAGAGGTCTTGGAAAATTCAATAAAATCAATTTCAAAAATTGACAAGAGCAACAGAAAAACCGTAATCATTAAAAAGAAATATCCGACAGGGCCGTAATACTTCACTCGGTTGCCGTAGATGTATTCTCTTGCAACGACACCAGGCCGCATGCTTAAATCTCGAAGCGTGCGAGGAAGCATTCCATCAAATCCATAAATGCGCGATTGAAAATCAAACCACATGTTTGCAAATGTGATCTTCTTGGGCGGATTGGGTTGGCCACAATGTGAACAGAATGGTGTAGATACTTCTTGATTACAGTTAATGCACAATGTCATAATTATACGTTTCGCGATTCAAGGTAATCAAGGATTCACCATTAAAAAAAAATGAGTAACCAGAAATCTTAATTTCTAGTTACTCAAAAAAATCAATAAAGTGTCTTGTATTATTATTCTACAACAAGAATGGTATTTTTCTGATCTTGATCACGCGAAGAATTACCTACCATAATAACAAACTCTCCCGGTTTAATACCAAACTTCATGTTGATATTATAGAATGAGAGTTTTTCTGGTGTAATTTCGAAAGTAACCGTTTTCTGCTCTCCACTCTCTAAGGTAATTCGTTTAAAGTCTTTCAATTCTTTTACAGGGCGGGTAACCGAACTTACCTTATCACAAATGTAAAGTTGCACGACTTCATCACCTTTTCGGGTTCCTGTATTTTTAACGTCCACATTTACCTTAATGGATTCTCCAATTTTAATGGTAGCGCGTTCAAGTTTTGGTTCTGAAATATCGAATGTAGTGTAACTCAATCCATAACCAAATGAATAAAGAGGCCTAACATCTTCAAAGAGATAGCCACGTCTTGCAGCGGGTTTGTGATTGTAAAAAGCTGGTACGTGACCAACCGATCGCGGTGTTGTAATGGGCAGTTTACCGCCAGGACTATAATCACCAAACAAAACATCGGCAGTAGCATTCCCTAATTCCTGACCAAGGTACCAGCACTCGAAAATAGTGGGAACCTTATTGAATAAATTAGTAAACGACAACGGGCTTCCGTTAAACACAAAAGCAATTACCGGTTTACAGGTAGCGACCATCGCATCAATCAATTCATTTTGTCTCCCTATTAAATCAAGCGTTGTGCGGTCGCCCATGTGTTCTCTACTCCATGCCTCACGCGAAACTTGTTCATTCTGTCCGATGGCCAGTACAATTACATCAGCCGTGCTCGCGGCCGCAATGGCTTCGTTAATTTGTTTACGGTCATCTTCAATAGTAGGTAGCTCCACTTTATCGTTACCCCATCCGCTTGTCGTTGTAATTTTACAGCCCTCGCTATAGGTAATTTTTATTTTATCGCCTACCTTTTGTTTAATGCCATCCACGAAAGTGGTGAAGTACGTTGGTTCACCGCTATAGCCACCCAATAAAATTCGATTTGCATTTGGTCCAACAACAGCAATACTTTTTACCTTCTCCCTATTTAATGGCGCAAGGTTGTTATCATTCTTCAATAAGGTAATGGTTTGACGTGCCGCTTCAAGCGCGAGCGCTCTGTTCGCTTCACTACCAATAAAAGCTTTCGCCTTGTCGGGATCCATGTATGGATTTTCAAATAAGCCCATTCGAAATTTATATTCGAGCATCTTGCCAACTAATTCATCAATGATCGATTCGGCAATGTATCCACTGGCTACAAGTGAATCGAGTTTTTTAAAGCAATCAATTTCGGGCAACTCAATATTAACACCCGCTTCGATTGTAATTTTTGCTGCTTCTTGCGTTGGTCGCCACATGGTTTCCAAACAAACCTGCACGGTCTGCCAATTCGCGCACAGCATAATAATCCGATACAACGTAACCCCTAAACCCCATTTCACCACGCAATACATCGCGAAGCATCCATTTGTTGGCATGCGATGGAACACCGTCTATATCATTATAGGATGCCATTAAACTTCCCGGCTGTGCACGCTTTACAACTTGCGCAAAAGGATAAAAGAAAACTTCGCGAAGCACACGCTCTGAAATATTAGCAGGCGCAATATTATTTCCAGCCTCAGGCCAACCGTGGCCGGCCATGTGTTTTAACGTGGCCACTACTCTATCATTACCTTTAAAAGAATTATTGCCTTGAAAACCTTTTACGGCTGCAACGCCCATCTCACCCGATAGGTAGAAATCTCCACCGTATGTTTCTTCTACTCTGCCCCATCGCGGATCGCGCGCTATATAAACCACGGGCGAAAGTGCCTGGTGCGCTCCGCGAAGTCGTGCTTCTTTTGCAACCAACGTAAACACCTCTTCGACTAATGCAGGATTGAATGTTGATGCCATTCCAATAGGCTGCGGAAAACTAGTGGCGCCTTTTGCAGCATGCCCGTGCAAACATTCTTCGTGATAAAAAACCGGTATGCCCAATCTGGTTTCTTCAACAAAATATTTTTGAATCGCATTGGTTAAATTACTGTTTGATATGGATCGAGGCCACCTTTCGTATCACTCGGTCTGCCTACCTACCCCAAACCATTGGGAAAATAATGCTTTGCTTTCGCAACATTAAAATTACTCTCACTGTCTAAGAGCATGGATGCTTTGTCGTTCCAAACACACTGCATCTGCGCTACTTTTTCCTTCAGCGTCATGCGCTTCAGTAAATCGCTTACACGTTCTTCAACAGGAAGTTGGTCATCTTTGTAGGCCACTGTATCGGATTTCGACCCGCAGGCAAAACAGATAAAAGCAAGAAAGAAAAGAGGCAGATAGCGCATATTTATAGTCAATTAGACTATAAGATTAAACCTTTTCTTTTTACATTGCAATCGGTGTAAATAAAATATTCTTCACGCGCCAATATTGCTAATCGGAAATAAAACACATTAATTGCTCAACCTATTTTAACCTTCACCATCAATCAACCTTACTATGAACGAACAAAATCACCAAAGACTTTTTTACGGAAGCTGTTTTGCGCTTATAACAACAGCCTTTTCTTTTAGCATACGTGCAGGAATTCTACCCGAACTAGCAACCACTTTTAATCTTACAGCAGAACAATTAGGATTTATAAATTCTATGTGGTTTGTGGGCTTTCCTATTTCGATGGTAATAGGAGGAATATTTTATGGCAGCATTGGCCCAAAGAAAATTATGATGTTTGCATTTTTTGCGCACACCCTTGGTATTGTATTAACTATTTTTTCAGGCGGATATATTGGACTGTTGATTTCAACTTTATTTATCGGCCTTGGCAATGGTTGCACAGAAGCTGCGTGTAACCCAATGATTGCGGCAAGTTATAGTGGTAATGAAATGAATACAAAATTGAATCGCTTTCACATGTGGTTTCCTGGAGGTATTGTATTAGGGAGCCTCATATCATTGCTCATGACTAAAATGAATCTCGGGTGGGAAGCACAAATATGGATTATTCTAATTCCTACTTTAATCTATGCCTACCTATTCTACGGACAAGCGTTTCCTGAACCTAAAAAAGAAATTGCCTCTCTATCAGAAAATTTGAAAGCAATGGCTACGCCTCTATTTATTTTTATGTGCGTTTGCATGACCCTTACTGCAATATCAGAATTTGGTCCACAACAATGGACAGGAGTTATCATGGCGAAGAGTGGTGCCGAGCCAATGGTTATTCTTGCCTTGGTTACAGGACTAATGGCGGTGGGAAGATATTTTGGTGGTGCGTTCGTACATAAATTCGATCAGACTGGAGTGCTATTAGGCTCTGCAGTATTTACATCGCTAGGTATTTTTTTATTTAGCACCCAAACCGGACCGATGGCGTATGTTGCAGCCGTTATTTTCGCTATAGGGGTTTGTTATTTCTGGCCGAACATGATTGGCTTTGTAGCGGAAAAAATTCCCTTGAGTGGCGCAATAGGTATGTCTATTGTTGGTGCCTTTGGTATGTTTTCAACATCCATCTGGCAGCCTATTATTGGTGGTTGGATTGACAGCGCAAAAGAAAAAGCAAGTGCCACCGGTCTTCAAGGTGATGCATTGGATTTAGCAGCCGGCCAAGCCACCTTACGAACGATGATAATTTTTCCCGCAATATTGATTGTGCTCTTTACCATTCTACTTTTTTGGATGAGAGCAAGAAAAACTAGTGCGGTTGAACAGTAGTTGCGCGCAATGTTTTTTGGACAATGAAGATACCTACAATGATTGGAACGATTGACGGACTAGCTTCGAACGTGCGCCACTGTAAAAACACAAACGTTATAAACAACATTAGGACGGGCAAAAACCAAAATGACCACTCATTTCAAAGGGAAGCAATCCGAAAATTCAAAAGAGTAGGAAATAAAAAAAACTGTACAAAAAATAATTATGACATTAAAAGAACAATTGCAAAAACTTGCAACAGAGAAAAATTCTCCATGCGTTACCATTTCGTTGAACACACACCGTACTCATCCTGACAATGAACAAGATAAAATATCACTCAAAAACCTGTTGAAGGAAGCAGAAGAAAAAGTAATAACTGAATTTGGGAAAAGAGAAGTAGCACACCTGTTAGATAATATTGAAAAGGTGGGTAAAGAAGTTGATATAAACTATAATTTGGATAGCCTACACATTTTTCTTTCGAACGATACGAAGGAAATTATAAGATCCTCTTGGCCAACGAGCAATCAGGCAGTGAATATTTCAAGCAGCTTTGCTACCCGTTCTATTATTAAAGCCTATAACCGTAGTGAGAATTACCTTGTAATGTTACTTTCTCAAAGTGGTGTTCAACTTTATGAAGCAGTTAACGATTCTATCATTCAAGAAGTAAGAAATGATGATTTTCCCTTTTCAGAAAATAGACATTACAATACACATTCCGACAAAGGAAGCGACTCAAAACATCTGGATGATTTCGTGCGTGAGTTTTTAAATAAAGTGGACAAAGCATTGGTAAAAGTAAACCTTGAAACAGAACTAAAATGCGTAATAATTGCAACGGAAGACAACTGGAGTAGGCTACAACAAGTAGCTGATAAACCAAGTGTTTATTTAGGCTATGCCAACATTGATTACAATAATGTTAAAACTCATCAAATTGTAAAACAATCTTGGGAACTTGTAAAAGAGCAACAAAAAAACCGCAGAACAGAGGCCATTAGCCAAATGCGCGAATCAGTAGCAAATGGAAAAGTACTTACAGATTTGCAAGAAATATATCAAGCTGCTATTGACGGACGCGGAGAAGTACTTATAGTGCATGAAGATTTTTCACAACCCGTAATAATGAAGGACGAAAGAACTTTTAGTTTAATAGATGATGTAACTGTAGAAAATGCAATTGACGATATAACAAGCAATATTGCATGGGAAGTCTTATCCAAAAAAGGCAGTGTGTATTTTACATCTCAAGAGGAAATAGAAGATCTGGGTAAAATTGTGTTGAAAACAAGATACTAAACCATCGGTCATAATAGAGCAGACGGCCTCATCGGATTTTTCACCGATGAGGCGCGCCTCTCACAACACGTAGCGTACGGGCCACGTACTACGCAGTTCGTTAAGTTGTAGAACAACTTTTTGATAATAGTTGAGTAAAGATTCGTATCCTCTTTTAACCAGTCTTTCCAATGTGATGGTAACCAGAATCGGACTTTGCGCCACTGCCCATCCACCCATTCGTGTTCTGCTCCATGCATAAGCCTTACCGTTGGAGATACTCAGGCGAATAAGATTCTTTATTTTCCGTTCCAGTTTCTTCCAATCTTCCCAGATGCAATACCGGAGTCTGTTGCGCAGCCAGCTGTTCTTTTGTAACTGGCAAATAACAATGCTCAGTTTTCGGTAAATAAGAATGCTCAGTTTTCGGCAACAGGAGTGCTCAGTTAGACGAGATTCGCTGGCTTAAGAAACCCGGGAATTAATGAATGCACACTTAGCCAAATTCATCATGTATTATGAAATCCAGAGAATGCACCGTGAAGGTCATTCACAATCTAAAATTAGTGAGACATTAAACCTCAATAGGCGAACGGTACGCAAGTATCTTTCTATGAGC
>JBBRFY010000056.1:0-20180 GCA_038241205.1 Cytophagales bacterium | reverse complement strand
CTTCCTTTCGTGCTTGTAAATATTTTACTATTGGTTCTACAGCCAATTTTTTACTCACTACTTCAACGAGCTCATTAATAGTATACGGTTTATCAGCACCAATATTAAAAACCTCATTCATTGCCGCAGGAGTATTTACGGAATTTGCAATAGGAATGGCGACATCATCAATATAACTAAAGGCTCTGGTTTGCAGTCCATCACCGAAAATAGTCATTGGTTTTTTCTGCATAATCTGATTCATAAAGATGCCGATTACATTTCGATACCGGTCGCCTATATTTTGGTTTTCACCATAAACATTGTGAGGGCGAAATATTACATAATTCAAACCGAACATTTCGTGCGCAGCCTTTAGATCAAGTTCTACAGCATATTTAGAAACACCGTATGGATCTTCTGGAATTGGAACCATGTCTTCTGTCATTGGTAATTGACCAGGTCCATACACTGCAATGGAAGATGTAAACACAAAACATTTGCACTCGTGCTTTACGGCTTCATTAATTAGGTTAATGCTTCCAATAAGATTGGTGTTGTAATTAAATCGTCTAATAAAATGCGATAATCCTTCAGCTGCATAAGCCGCAAGATGATATATATAATCAAATTTATATTCTTCAAATAATTTAGAAATAAGCTCGTGATCAGTGACAGATCCATTTATAAAAGTCGCGCCCTTTGGAATATGATCTTCGAAACCTCCACTAAGATCGTCCAATACAATTACATTATGTCCTAAGGCCATGCAATGTTTAACAACATGAGAACCGATAAAGCCGGCACCTCCAGTAACTAAAGAGTTGATTTTATTCATTGTTGATTAATTTATAAATATGTTTTTTTCAAAATTTCTGTAGTCGTTAACTTAAGGTTGCAACGGAAGTGGTTTTTAAATTCCATAAAATCCCTCTGAAGAAATTTTTCATATGCGAAAATTGACCATTCACCAAATATTTAAGGACGGTTTTGGGCGTAACCGCAAATGTGAAGAAAAACAAGAAGAAAGCCAATTGGCCACTTGATGAATTTCTGCGCATAAACAGTACTCTATTTCTGTTATGATAATATGCTTTAAGGGCACTCTCTTTACCCATAGTAATAGATTCTTTATGATATATTAATGCAGTAGGTTGGTAATATATTTTATATCCGGCTCGTCTTATCCTTGCAGACCAATCAAGCTCTTCATAGTAGATAAAAAAAATATCAGCGAGCGAACCCGCTTTCTCAACCACTTCCCTTTTCAATAACATTGCAGCGCCATGTGCATAAGCCGTATATCCGGCTGTATTGTGCTGCCCATTATCTTCTTCTTTGTCTCCAATAGATTTATTCCTTCCGGTAAGGGGATTAATCTCAGTAAACCCTGCATACTGAAGTGTGTTTTGATTATGAAAATAGCGAATTTTAGGACTCACTACGCCAACCGATTTATCGGCTTCAAATGGTTCTAGCAATCGCTCTAATAAATCTTCTGTTACTTCGGTATCATTATTAACCACAAAAAAGTAATCTCCTTTTGCTGCCTTGATGCCGAGATTATTTCCGCCTGTAAAACCCAAATTTTCATTCGTCACAATCAGCTTCACCTCCGGATAATTTTTTGTAATAATCTCCGTTGGGTTTTCTTTTGAAGCATTATCCACTAAAATGATTTCGAAATTTCTATACGTTAATTTCTTGCTCGATTCAATGAATTCACATGTAACTTTAATCTGATTGTAATTCAGAATAATCATAGAAACTAAAGGGCGGGAATTTTTGGTCATTGTTTCGGTTGGTAGGAGGTGTCAATTTCTGTGCTATTATGTTCGGTGTGGATGAAGCTTTTGCTTGCATTCTTTGACTGAAAAATTGCTTGAAATGTTTTTAAAATTACGATAGGCAAAAGAAGAATTGCGTACAGTAGTCTTTTAGAATAATAAATTTTAGGGATTGCAAAAAGGAGCGCAGTAACATATAGTAATGTTATTGACCACCACCTTATTATCACATTTAGTTGGGGATGAAAGAGAGTGAAAACAGATGAGATGAAAAATAAAAGAACCAGACTGTTTATTCGAGACGGAAATAAGTTCTGAAGAACCGCTATGTTAAAGTAATTGATATTTCCTTTAAAAAGTAACCGAATACCTTTGAAGAAATGATCCTTTAGCATTTTATACTGTCCTGCAATCCATCGCGTACGTTGGTTTTTGTATGCCTCCGGTGAATCCACCTTTTCATCAAAAACTAATGTTCCTTTTCTGTAGTGAATTTTATATCCCTTTTCAACTAGTGCTATTTGTAATGCCTTATCTTCAACAGGTGAGTCAATAGATGCAAGTTCATCTCTTAAAATATCGAATGAAAAGGCCATACCCGAACCAATAAGTGCTGATGAAAGCCCAAGTGCATTTGCGCCCTGTCTGAATAAATGGTTATTAATAGCTTCGCTGATGCCATCTAAAAACGCCATCGAACTGCCAGCATTTTTAGCTACTCGCTGACACTGAATTACCTGATAACCTTCGTTGAAAAGATCATTTATATCCTCTAGAAAATTAGAGATCGGAATGTTATCAGCGTCTAACACTACCGCAATCTGGTACTGCTGTTTAAGCTGAGCAATTGCATAGTTAAGAGATTTGCTCTTTGTGCTTTTCTCGAAACTAACCGGTATGACTACTGCCTCTGTGTTGGAAAGATTGGAAAGCGTTTCAGCTCTTAACGAGTCAGCTATGATGATAACATCAAACGCTTCTTTTGGGTATTTTAATAATAATAAATTTTGAGTTGTGCTGAGAATTACTTTGTCTTCCTTGTAACATGGAACGAAGACTGCAATCCGATTATCAACATTCGATCTTTTTACTTTTGCTTTTCTATAAAAAAAACCGGCAAGGGATAGTATTAAAACGTAGGCAGTGTTTAATAGAAAAAAAATAAATAGAAAATTCTCAAACATTCTGAAATCTTAACCTTCTATTTAAACTTTTTCTTTTTGTAATAATGCCGGGAAAGTGGAGAGAAGAATTTTCATATCCAGGCTAAAAGAGTTTTTCATCGCATATTCCATGTCTAATGCAATTCGTTCTTCAGGAGACATATCTTCTTTACCTCTTTTTGTTACTTGCCACAAACCTGTAATACCAGCAGGCGCAAGAAATCTCCAAGCGATTTGATCATTGGTGAGTTTTTCAGCTTCATATAAAGGTAATGGTCTGTTTCCAACCAAAGACATATCGCCTTTTAAAACATTTATAAGCTGCGGTATTTCATCAAGGCTAGAATTCCTTAGAAAATTTCCAACTCTGGTAACACGTGGATCATTTTTGATTTTAAAGAAAACTCCATTTGTTGAATTTTCAGAATATTGATTTAAATGCTCAAGCTTTTTAAGTTCTTCAGCGGCACCGATACGCATAGAACGAAATTTGTAAAAATCAAAAATCTTATAACCCGCGCCAGCCCGTTTTGAAATATAAAAGATTGGACCTTTCGACTCCAACTTAATTAATATAGCGATAAGGATTAGTAGTGGAGATAGGAACAATAATCCAGTAGCAGAAAGAATAATATCAAACGTTCTCTTAAATGTCCATAATTTTATTTTCGGAATTTCTTCGTGCGCCTTAATAGACACATACGGTTTATCACCGCGTTGATTTTTATAATCTTTGAGTTTTTTGATGAACTCTAAACGCTTTAAAAAGGAATAGGTAATTCCACCATGGTGGTATTCATCTGCGCCAAACTTTAACGCGAGATCTTTTGCCGATTGCTCAAAATGAGCGGAATAAATAATGAAAGGGATGGACTTTGTTTTTGCTAAACTCTTAAGTTCTACAATATTGTCAGATAGATTATGGACATTAATCAAGATAGCGTCAGATATCTGATTGGCCTTTATATGATCTAATGCAGCATTAACATCTACACTTTTAAAATAAATTGTTTCTTGAATATTGTCATGCTCGGGCACATGATCGTAGGAATCGATGCGAAGTAAATGCTTAGTGAAAAGGGACACACTGGGTTTCGTTTGGGTAACCAAAGATAATGGGGATTCTTGAATAGGGATATGTAAAGCTACATCCATATTAATTTACAAAAACGTTCTGTCCTTTGAAAGATAATGCACGGTCCACTTCTGCCACAAGAGACTGAGGTTCGAAGGGTTTAACCAAATACGTGAAGGCTCCTAAATCCAGACATTGTTTGCGCTTGGTCGCATCCTCATACCCCGAAAGAATTATAACGGGAATACTTTTAAACAATCCACTTGAGCTTAGATTTTCAAGGAGCTCAATACCATCAAGTGAAGGCATTTTTAAATCCGAAATAATAAGATCAGGAACATTTCCGTCTGACAGCCAAGACCAGGCTTCCATACCATTGTTCATAATTATGACTTCATACTTTTTTTGAAGAATCTTCTCCAAAAGCCAGCATAAAGGAACATCGTCTTCGATGACCAATACTTTTTTCATGGTACTAAATTTAAATACCTTTTAAAATGCTGCTTTAAAGATCAGGATAGATTAAGGCGAGATCTTTAAAGCCAACTAAAATAGACAATCAAATCTATATAAAAAAAATGATACAGATGTAACCTTTCAAACTAAAATTCTGGTTAACTAAGTTGATTGTAAATGCTAATGCTTCAAAAATAAACCAGAAATCAGTATGCACTTAAATGAATTAAGATTTGAATCGATTTCTAATATGTAATGTTAGAATTGATTTTTAACTAATTCAATCGTTTTAGCTCTGTTTATTTTGCCAGTTTCGGTAAATAAAAATTCTTTAATGAAAAAGATTTCTTTCGGTTTTTCATGAGAAGGCAACCGGTGTTGGAATATTGAATTAATTTTTTTAATCAATTCAACATTTAATCTATCACTCTCAATAATTAGAATAACTTTTTCGCCTAATCTTAGGTCAGCAATGCTTGTAACAAAGAAGGACTGCTTAACCTCAACCTCATTCAATATATTTCCGATAGCAACTTCTAGTTTTTCCGGAGAAATTTTTATCCCTCCAGAATTGATCACATTGTCGTACCTGCCAAGAAACTTAAATGTTTTTTGGGATTTGATTTCAACAATATCATTCGTGTAAACGCTTTCATTTAGAAATGGACTGCTAATAATCAGACAATCTCGATCATCCGATTTAATTTCAATGGTTGGTAATGTCTGAAAGAAGTCGGACGCATTTGATCCGTTTAACTTTTGAAGAGCAATATGCGATACAGTTTCGGTCATGCCATAGGTAGCATAGAATTGGCAATCGAATTTCTTCAAGCCATTATGGATTACAGCATCTAAAGGCGCGCCTCCAATGATTGTCGTTTGAATTTCATTTAATTGAATTGCGGAATCAGACGATATGATATCTTGAACTTGATACGGTACCAATGCAGCAAAATCTATTTTCTGAGTGTGCGGTAAATTTAAGAATGGATTTGAAGATGGATTTACGGCTATGATTTTCATTCCGGTAACAAAGCATCTCACCAGCATCATTTTACCAGCGATATACTGAGTGTCAAGACACACTAAACCATGAAATCCTTTTTTTAACTGAAGCGCTTCTTCCGTAAGCATGGCGCTTGCCCACATTTGCTCACGGCTAATTGACATTTCTTTTGGCGTGCCTGTTGATCCACTTGTCTTTTGATGAAACGTCTCTATTCCATTAAGCCAATCGCTCATAAAAGTAAACGTACTCTTTTCGAAATCAGATTGTGCAATGGCGTTACCTGAAATTATTTCGTCAAGTTCAACTTCTCTGTTGTTGATTTGGATAGTAGTGAATGGATAGTCAATCATTCTGCTTATGAATGCGTTGGCATACTTTACCTATGGAAATTGTGGATATTTTGACCAGTCCGGATCGCGTTTTTCAAGAAATGCGTTCTTACCTTCTTTCGCTTCTTCACTTAGATAATAGAGCAGGGTAGCATTACCTGCCAGTTCCTGAATTCCAGATTGTCCATCTAACTCAGCATTGAAAGAACTCTTCAGCAATCGAATGGCCAGCGGACTTTTTTGAATTATCTTCTTTGCCCATGCTACATAGGTTTCTTCTAGCATTTCCAATGGAACGACTTTATTCACCAGCCCCATTTCAAGCGCTTCCTTAGCATCATATTGATCACACAAATACCAAATCTCTCGTGCTTTTTTCTGTCCGACAACCCGTGCTAAATATGACGCGCCAAAACCACCATCAAAACTCCCTACTTTCGGTCCGGTTTGGCCGAAGCGTGCATTCTCTGCTGCTATCGTTAAATCACAAACTACATGCAAAACATGCCCTCCGCCAATAGCCCATCCGGCTACAGCCGCAATAACAGGTTTTGGTATGGATCGAATTATTTTTTGAAGATCCAATACATTTAATCGTGGTGTAGTGTCCTCTCCAATGTAACCGCCATGGCCGCGAACGCTTTGATCGCCACCACTGCAAAATGCTTTGCCGCCTTCACCCGTTAAAATGATGGCACGTATTGCTGCACCCTCACGACAAATGTTCATGGCATCAATCATTTCAGACACAGTAAGCGGTGTAAAAGCATTATGGACAAGCGGACGGTTGATGCTGATGCGCGCAATGCCTTCATAGGTATGGAATAAAATTTCTTTGTATTCTTTGGCTGTTTGCCATGGATATTTAAAGTTCATAACTCTCTTTTATTTTCAGTTTTAAATCTTCGAATATTGATTTGTTCAATGTTGCTTCTGATTCTAATTCAAGAATTTTTGTCTTGCCATCGGGATCAATAAAATCTTTCAACAGGTTTTTAAGTTTACGCTTTGTATCAAGCTTAAGGTAATCGAAGCCAAACTCTTCACATAACTTTCGTGCATTAAGATTTTGTTGTGTAGAAAAGTATTCGTCTGTTTCAGGTAGCGAACCGGAGCCATCAATCATTTTAAAAATAATACCACCGTGATTGTTTATTACCACAACACGAAGATTGGGAAGGGTATAGTTATGCCAGAAGGCGTTTCGATCATAAAAAAATGCAAGATCGCCTGTAATCAAAAAAGTAAGATTTGGATTTATTAAACTATGTCCGATGGCAGTACTTGTGCATCCATCAATTCCGCTGGTGCCACGATTCGAGGAAACGCTTACGGTTTTATTGGCATTGAGGCCAATGAAATTGGCGTAGCGCACGCTCATACTATTTGCAAGATGTAAGCTCGAATTGGCAGGAAGTTGTTGCATGAATTCATTAATCAGTTCAAATTCCCCAAAATCATTTTTCGGAAAGAAACTATTGAGACTTCGAGAACATCTTCGCTCTTCAATTTCCCATAGTTTGTTGTAGTTGTTTTGTTTTTGATTGCTAAAACCTTCGCTCTGTGGAATCGAATTCAAATACTGAAAAAAGGATTTTGGCTTTGTTCTAAAAACCTGTGTCACGTTTTGAAAAGAATCGGCAACTAAGCCGGCTTCCTGAATGTGCCAATGTTGTTGAGGTTTATACTTCCGAAGAAATACTTTCAGGTTTTTTGCGAGAACAGATTTTCCAAAGGTAATGAGCAGATCAGGTTGCAAGGTTTTTTTTACTGAATCAGGAGTTTGCCCTAAAAAGAGATCGGTATGCCGAATCACCATTTCAATTGGATGAAGATTGGAGAGTATATCTCCCGCAATTGGAACACTGTGTTTTTGTGAAAACGAAACTAATAATTCGATCTGATCTTCGTCCATTTCGCCCTGGCCGGCCACGACTAAAATGTGGTTAAATGATGTCCAGTTTTGTATAATCTGCTGCTTCTGCTCCTTCGATATTTCAAAAGAAGGATGATGTTCTTCAACCACACGAATATTCTCACTAAAATGCATCACCTCATCTTGTTCCGGATAAAGAGGTTCGCGGAAAGGCGCATTGATATGAACGGGGCCTTGTGGTTCTTGCCGGCTGAGATTAATGGCTTCGTTAACCATTCTATTGATGGCCCAAATATTATCCGCATGTTCATATTCTTGTGGAAGTTGAAATGACTTCTTTACATGCTTTCCAAACATATCAGTCTGGTATATCGTCTGCCCATCTTGCTGAGCAATCCATTCGGATGGACGATCGGCCGAAAAAATGATCAGCGGAACCTGACTAAAAAATGCTTCCGCAATGGCAGGAGCAAAATTATAGGCAGCAGATCCGGACGTACATGCTAATACGGTTGGGGATTTTGATGCTTGTGCAATTCCTAATGCAATGAAGGCAGCGCTGCGTTCATCGCTAAAGGTTCTTGTAGTAATTTTAGAATGCCGTGTGAAGGCAAGCGTTAAAGGCGCACAACGAGAGCCAGGGCATAATACAGCTTGGGTTATTCCTTTTTGAGCGCAAAGTTCGGCAATATCGTAGATTGGTTGAAAGCGCATTAGGAAGTAGGAGTATAGGGTAGTACAGAAAGGTAAAAGTAAAACATTCGTGTATTACCTTATTGCTGCGGATAAATAACTTTTAACATGGTGTTCAATTTCATTTCGGTTTCATTCCATTCTTCCTCCGGATTAGAATCTATCGTAATGCCGGCACCTGCATATAGTATTGCTTTTTGATCTACGAGTTGCATGCATCTTAAATTTACATATAGATTAGTTTCACTATTGAAATTTACCGGCCCGAGATAGCCTGAATAATACTGCCGATTATAACCTTCGCGCTCTTTTAAAAATTTCAAAGCAGGATCCAAAGGCATTCCACAAACGGCAGAGGTAGGATGGAGGAGTTGAAGCATTACTGATGCAAGCTGTGGAAAGTTTGTGGCGCTCATATCAACCGTAAACTCCGACTTTAAATGAAGAAGATTACCCGCTACAACTGTTCGCGGTCCGTGTTCGTCATATTCCCGAAGTCTAATTTTTTTAAAGCAACTGATGATGTATCGTTCAACAAGTGCCTGTTCTTCAATTTCTTTTTGAGTCCAGGCAACAGTTTTTAAATTAATATCTCCATGAAAGATTTGGGTTCCCGCCAAGGCAACGGTTTTAAAAATGGTACTATCTTCAATACCCACTAGCATTTCGGGTGACGCACCCATCCAAGTTCCGGCTTCAGGACTGCTTACCAAAGAGATTAATGCAGTAGGGTAGGTATTGCAAAGTTTGTCAAACACGCTTACAACATCAACATCATCAGAAAGTTGAACAGATTGTGTTCTAGATAGCACAATCTTTTCCATAACACCTTTCTCAATTTCTTCTACACATTTGCTTACCAAATTAAGATAGAAGTTCTTATCAGTTTGCCCTTCAGCTGTAGATGATTTGTAAAACTTTGTTTTTGATTTTTTGCTCGAGGTGGATCTAATAATTTCGTTCAGCCATTCAGCAGATTTAATTTCCAACGGAGATTCTGGCGTCTGAATACTTTCATCGGTAAAAGAAAAAGAGTAGTCGGCTTCCAGATATAAACTTTCCTTTTCGGGATTAAAAGGAGAGAAAATGAAACCGGTTTTCAGCTCTTCTATGGTTTCGCTCTTTTTTAAAAGTTGTGTTTTTTGTGACAAAACAAGATGACGTGCCGAATGGTTAGGTAATTTCCAAAGCGCAATTGAAAATTGTTGCTCAACCGCATGCGCAATGACGTGCGACAGCCAGTCTGTTTTTGTTAGCGATAACGATTTTTCTGAAACCAATGTATCCATATCTATCCTTCTGCTCTTTCCCCTAAATCTTCTTATCTAACACCGCCATGGTGATGCGGCTAATGCACACTAGTTCATTCTGTTCATTCGTAATACGAATCTCCCAAACTTGGGTTTTCTTACCGATGTGTATTGGTTTTGCTATACCTGTTACCAAGCCTTCGCGCACACTCTTTAAATGGTTTGCATTGATTTCTAAACCCACACAAAACGATTTTGTTTGATCGACACACAAAGTTGCTGCGACACTTCCTAATGTTTCTGCGAGCGATACGGAAGCGCCACCATGAAGCATTCCCATCGGTTGATGCGTTCGTCTGTCAACCGGCATTGTCGCTTCCAAAAAATCCTCACCAATTACAGTGATCTGCATGCCAAGTTGTTCCGCAAGCGTATTTTCCGACCATTTATTAAGTATGTCTGTGGTGATACCTTCTTTGAATATTCCCATCGTAAAGTGCTGATGTTAAGGTGTTGTTGAAGAGATTGTTTAATCTACGGTTACGCAGCAAAACATATTGGCCATTGGCGCCTTTAATGGAATTACTGATACCAATTAACTATACTTGCGCCCAAAATAACCGAAAATTGAGCAGTAAAAAAATATACTTGATTCGTCACGGCCAAACTGATTTTAACCTGAACAACATTGTTCAGGGAAGTGGTGTGAACAGCAGTTTGAATGATCGTGGTCGCGCACAGGGCAAAGCTTTCTTCGAAGCCTATAAGAATATTCCTTTTGATAAAATATACATCTCTGCTTTAAAGCGAACGCAGGAATCTATTCAGGATTTTATTGATCTCGGCATTCGGTACGAAGCGTTTTCAGGATTAAACGAAATAAGTTGGGGAATGAGAGAAGGAGAGAAAATTACAATTAATGAAGATAAATATTATCATACTATGTTACGGCAGTGGGAGTTAGGGGAAACGTCTTTGCGAATTGAAAAGGGTGAGAGTCCGGAAGATGTTGTGGTGAGAATGAGACCAGCAATAGATCATATTATGAGTCATGATGACGAAAATACGATCTTGATTTGTATGCATGGTCGTGCCATTCGGATTTTACTTACCATGTTGTTGAACTATCCATTAAAATCAATGGATATGTTTGAGCATGAGAATCTTTGCTTGTATGTATTGAACCAAACCAATTCAATGTTTAGCGTTGAGCAACACTGCAACACAGATCACTTGCGTTCGCTTAGTTGAGCCAGTGCCGACTTCGCTTTGCTATCGATGCTATTTTTGTAAGCGTGTTTTTTATAATTAAGAGCCTGTTCAAAAAATACCTTTGCCATTTTCTTATCAGACTCCTCAAGCGCAATGTATCCTAATTGAAGGCAGGCATTTGGTGCAAAATACCAAGGCTCCTGCCCAGTGGCCTGAAAAATGGTTTGTTGGTAATACATTTTTGCCTCCTGAAGCTTATTTTGCTTATGATAAAGCCGTGCTTTCCGATACGGGAATTCAGCTTGATCGCGTTTCGTTATTCGCTCCTGTGGTGATACATTTTCCAATACCTCATTTGCTTCTTCATAATATCCTCCATCGGTAAAATACCTTGCTTTAGTAAGTTTAATATGAGGTAATTCATCTTCTGCTAAACTACGCGCTGCATATTTATCTGCTTCTGTTACTTCTTTACCGATGCTTTTAGCTTCATCAAAACGATGAATGGCATCATTCGAATTTCCGTTGAGCCAATAGCATAGTGCAATTTTATAGTAGGCATCTTTCACATAATTTTCTCCAACATAATGATTTATGAACCAACGATATGCCGCTATCGAATTGATATATTCTCTCTTTTGTAAAAAGATTTCTCCCTTTAGATATTGTGCGTAGTACAAGGGCAATCCTGTTTTATGATCTTCTAATGTGATGATCATTTTCAACGCCTCTTCACTTTCGGAATTCTTAATGTTAATAGAGGCTCCAAGAAATAACGCAAGTCGACTGTCCGGATTTCGCTTCAATACATTTTGCATTTCGTTAGAGGCTTCTTCTGTTTCCTGCAACACAAAACCTTGAACCAAAACGTAAAGCAGATCGGCCTCTAACGATAAATCACTATCGGATTTTCTTAAGGTATTGAGTTCTGTTAATCCCTGATCGATTGAACCCTTAATACCCATTAAGCCCAATACCCAATCATACTTTTCAGGAACAGAGCCAACAATCACTTCTAATATTCCCGAAGTTTTTTGAACTGCTTTAAAGTATGGATATCGCTTTTTAATTTCCTGAACTAGTGAGTAGGATTGCTTTAAATTTAGTGCGGCATCAAACTCATGCCCGAATTTCAGATACACAAATGCCCACTGAAGTCGCATCTCCGCCAGAAGAAACATATCCTCCGGACTCTTTACTTTGACCTTGCGATTGAGGCGTTTTTCAAAGCGATCTTCGTATTCGTTAAACTTCTCTTTGTCTTCCGTAATCAAAAGCTCCAATGCCTCCGCCAATGCGGTAACGTAGTGCTCCTGAGTTGTCTCTGGGTTGGGTATAAGCAGGCGGGCGTCTTGTGTTTGAAGGTTCAGCACAAGATCGTAAGCTTGCTTGGTTGCCAAGTCAAATTTCCAATCTTGCGCTGCTAATTGAATGGCCAGACATAAAAAAAGGCATGTTATAAAGCATGCCTTTTTTATTATATGGAACTGAATGTTATTCAACTTTTTTTCTTCTGCTGGTTGGTACAGGTATTGCAACTTTTGCTGTTTTAGGTTTATCGCCTTCATCAAGACTGTCCATATCTACATCGGCTAAGATACGGCCAGAATGTTCATCGATCACAATTTTCTTTTTCTCGCGTATCTCAGCAATTTTCTGTGGTGGTATTACAATGTTACATCCTTCAGCAGCACCACGAACTACACGCACTACAGCAAGCCCGTTGGTTAAGCTTCCGCGAAGGCGCTCGTAATACTTTAAAAGTTTGTCCTCGATTTTCTTTGTAGCCTTCTCACGTTCTGCTAACAATTTCTTCTCTTCTTCCTGACTTTCTTGCAGAATGCCGTTTAGTTCATTCTTCTTTATATCGAGATGCTCGCCACGTTCCTTAATAAAGGAATCGGTCTTTTCAATTTCGTCTTTCTTTTGTTGGGTAGAATCTTTGCCTTCTTTGATCTTCTTTTCGCAAAGTTGTATTTCTAGTTCCTGAAGTTCTACCTCTTTAGTGATGGCATCGAACTCGCGGTTGTTTCTAACGTTTTTCTGTTGTTCAGTGTATTTCTTGATAAGCTTTTCGGCTTCTTTAATGCCTTCTTTATTCTTCTTAATCCCTTCTTCAATTTCCTTGAACTCTACTTCTAACCGACTTTGGCGAGTCTTGTAGCCCTCCATTTCGTCTTCCAAGTCTTGAACCTCGTCTGGCAGGTCACCCCTCAGTTTTTTAAGTTCGTCTATTTTGGTATCAATGAACTGAAGTTTAACAAGCGCTTCCAGCTTCTGTGCAACTGACTGATTTTCCATTCTTTAAAAGTAGCTTATTGGATTGGTGATTGTTTTTGAAAAATTGATCGCAAAAGTAGGAAATTTTTCCATTAAAACACCTACTATTAAATCTTTGGTAAAAACCTCGCTTTCGTAGTGCCCGATATCAGCAATGATGATTTGGTCATCGGCATCGAAAAATTCATGGTATTTAAAGTCGGCTGTTATGAATATATCGGCTTGAGCGTGAATGGCGTTCGGGAGAAGGAAGCTACCGGATCCACCAACTAATGCCACTTTCTTAATGGGCTTTTCAATAAGCTTTGTATGTCTTATTACAGATAGATTCATACTCGATTTCAGCCCCAATAAAAAGTCAGAAGGTTTAAGAGGGTCGTTTAACTCTCCAATCATTCCAGATCCAACTTCCTGATTCTCATTACTAATATTGGTCAGATAATATGCCACCTCTTCATAGGGATGCGATGACTTTAATGCGCTAATAATGTTACTTGATAAGTGGCTGGGGCAAATTACTTCAACTCTTGTTTCGTCAACAAATTCTTGTTGATTAACTGATCCTATGGATGGGTTAGCATAACTAGTTGGCAAATAACTACCTATACCATTTACACTAAAGTTACAATTATTGTATTTACCTATCTGTCCGGCACCTGCTTGGTGCAATGCAGACACTACTTCTGCTGCATTGGCTTTCGGAATGAAAGCGACCAGCTTTTGGAGTGTGTCAGTCTTTGGGGCGAGTATGCGAAGGTTCTTTAAACCAATTTTTTGGGCTATTTTTTGGTTTACTCCAGTATGAATATTATCTAAATTTGTATGAATGGCATATATAGCGATATCATTCTTGATTGCTAGAATTATTGTTCGCTCTATGTAATTGCTACCTGTAAGCTTTTTAAGACCCTTGAAAATTATTGGATGATGCGCCACAATCATATTGCATCCTAACTGAATTGCTTCTGCAACTACCTCTTCGGTACAGTCTAAACTCACCAGAATACCGTTCACTTCTGAAGAATGATTTCCAGTAAGGAGGCCTGAATTATCATACGTTTCCTGATATGATCTTGGAGCCCATGATTCGAGAAAATCCGTTACGTCTTTTATTTTTATACTTGCCATTCTTTTGAATCGTTGAGGTTTGAAAGTTAAATGTATTTTACGTGCTGATGGCCATCTTAAAAATTTTGTTGTTCCCTTTTGCATTCCTATACAATGCAATTACCCGATTCCGAAACCGGTTGTATGATTTGCGGATCCGACCGTCAACGCAGTTTGATATCCCTGTCATTTCGGTCGGCAATTTAACGGTTGGCGGCACAGGTAAGTCGCCCATGATTGAACATTTAATCAGGCTTTTGTATAATGATCGCAGAGTAGCCACACTCAGCCGAGGTTATGGACGAACCACGAAAGGATTTCGCACTGCCTCCAAGATTGATAATGCCGAAACATTAGGAGATGAGCCCTACCAGTTTTACAAGAAGTATGGTAGCAAGGTAATGGTTTCGGTTGGTGAGGAGCGCGTGCTTGCCATCACCAATATTTTACAGGAAGCAGAAGACACTACGGTAATTTTATTAGATGATGCTTTCCAACATAGAAGAGTGAGGCCAGGGTTTAGTGTTTTGCTATCCGATTATAATCGTCCGTTTTATACCGATTTCTTGTTGCCGGCCGGCCGATTGCGTGAGTCACGTTCAGGCGCTGCCCGAGCCGATGTGGTAGTGGTAACAAAATGCCCGGTAGAGATTTCAGAAGATTACATGATAAATATCGAAAAGTCCATTCGCAGGTATGTTGATAAACCGGTGTTCTTTGCCACCATTCGTTATGGGATTGCATTACCTATTGGTGATAAAACAACAGAAATTAGTCGTGAGATTATTCTTGTATCAGGCATCGCTGATTCTTCCTCGCTCGTAACCTATGTAAAGCAAAGATTTAATTTGAAGGAACACCTTCATTTTGATGATCATCATCACTACACGCCTGATGATTTGAAGAAGATGGAATCAATTTATAAGCGATACCCTAGTGCAAATTTTTTAACGACAGAAAAGGATATGGTGAAGTTAGAGTCTCCACAATTTAAAAGTTATTTGGATAGGCTTCCTTTTTTTTACCTGCCTATTGAAGTTGAGTTTATAAAAAATGGAAGGGATTTTGATGAGCTCATCTTAAACTCAGTTAGGCGTGTTGAATAGAAAATTATTGTCTCAAAATCGTTTGAACCACATTCTCCTCTTATTTTTGCGCGTGCATTTTTTAAGAATTTACTTTTTTCTGGCCTTATTCTTTTCACTTGCCTTGGTTTCAAACGGGCAGGATACCGAGAGAAAGGGACCACGTGTGGGTTCAAGTATTATTGACGATACTACTCGGCAGGTTTATGGCGCCAGCACATCGAAATATTATTATGAACAAGATGATTTCTTTAACCGAACCAAATTCTACACGATCGATACCACGATAATCAACGTCCACCGGATGAACAGTTATGTGCAGTCTAATTATAATCTTTATCAAGATTTAGGCAATACAGGTACCGCTATTCAGCCACTGTTTTATAAGGCTCCCGATTTAATTGGCGCAAGCTCCGGCTTCAGCGCTTATGATTTGTATTGGGATACAGAATCAATACGATATTTTGATACCAAGTCGCCTTACACCAATATAAAAATTATAATAGGAGGAAGGGGTAAATCCATCACGCGCATCGGGTTCAGTCGGAACATTTCACCCCGGTGGAATATGGGTTTTAACTATCGCGTATTATTGATTGACAAACAAATACAACGAAAAGGTAAGGGCGATCGAAATGTTAAAGCAAGCTACTTTGATTTATATACAGCTTATAAAAGTAAAGATAGTACCTATCGGCTATTTGCTAATTATAGACATGGCAAACATGAGGTGGATGAATATGGGGGTGTTAATGTGATCAATGAGTCAGGTAATGATTACACATACAGCTATAAAGAATTTTTCGATAAGCAGGCAGTACCCTATCTGACAGAAGCTTTCAGTTATGAGAAGCGTAATAATTTTCACCTGCAGCAACGATATGAAATTGCCAGAGCATTGCAAATATATCACACGCTCGATAGCTATCATCAAGGAAATGGTTTTAGAGATGATCTTTCAAAATCGCCACGCAGTTATTATGATAATGTAGAAGTTGATAGTGCCATTACCAACGACTACGCCAGGTTCAAATCAGTTCGCAATGAAGTAGGTATTAAAGGTAATTTGCTCAAGCTTTTTTATAATGGCTATTATGCCATTCGTAATTATAATATGGATTATAAATACATTACGGAAGATACATTGTTAACGAAGACAAAAGGAGTTGAAAATTATATTGGTGGAAGAATATCAATGAAACTTGATTCTGTCTTTGAACTTACAGGTTGGGGAGAACTTTTGCAAAACGGAAACTATAGAATTGATGCACAGTTAAAAAGTAAATGGCTTGAGGCTTCGCTCAAACAAATGCAGTATGCTCCATCATTTTTGCAACAAGCATATCGCGGCAGTCATGATGTATGGGACAATGATTTTGCAAATGTAAACATTACGCAACTCAATGGATATTTGCATTACAACAACAAGAATCTCGATGTTTCACCCGGATTAACGTTTACAACGCTCACCAATTATGTTTTCTTTAAGCGCGGTTACTACGGGCAAGATCAGCGCGTATTACCTATTCAATCTTCGGGCACGCAGGTGATGGTGGCGCCTGAACTTAAGTTCTCTGTTTCATTTTTAAAGCATCTCAGTCTTAGTACTCAAACCATATACACTGCCGTTCTTAAAAATGATGATGATGCCATACAAGTGCCGAAACTATTCGTGAACGGCCAGTTAGCTTATAAGGATATGTGGTTTAAAAATAATTTAAATATGCAATTAGGAGTGGATGTGCACTGGCAATCATCTTACTTGCCAAACGGATATGATATTGCTACACAGCAATATTTTGTTCAACAAAGTTTTTATACACCAGCCTACCCCGTTGTAGATGTATTTTTTAATGGTAAAATAAAAAAGGCACGGCTTTTTGTGAAGTACAATAATCTTATTCAACTTTTCACACAACAAGGCTATGTACCTACACCGAACTACCCCGGCTATCGCAATACATTAGACTTTGGTGTGGATTGGTCTTTTTATGATTAGGGAATCGTACAGTCAGTTTTGCATTTGTAAACTTAAGCGCTGGATATGTGATAGAACAAACACCCAATTTTTATTATATTCGTCTCACTGCTGTTTTGTATTCCTCTTTAATAAATAGAAAAATATTGTCAACACATAAACCATGAATCACAAAGCAAAATCAATTCGGCCATTTATCGGAGCAAAAAACTTTGAATTGTCCCGAAGTTTTTATCGCGATTTAGGATTTGAGGAACGCATTATATTCCCCAACATGTCTTTGTTCAGCACAGGTAATTTTGGATTTTATTTGCAAGATGCGTATGTAAAAGATTGGGTGGACAACACAATGGTTTTTTTGGAAGTTGAAGATGTTGAAAACTTTTGGAAAGAACTGGTCGCATTAGACTTGACTTCGCGATACAAAGGTGTAAGACTTGTTCCCATTCGTGTGTCTGATTGGGGAAAAGAATGTTACCTTCATGATCCGTCCGGAATTCTCTGGCACTTTGGAGAATTTTTTAATAAATAGAGTTAACGCTTCAATTTTAACTACCCAATTCACAAAACAAGTTCCCGTAGATTGTACGCGCGAGAAGCGCATCTTGTTTTGCTACGAATCAATTTTGCAGCATCGGCTTGCGTGTTTCAATTTCAATTTATAATTCTTTAGTTTGCTTCGTATAAAAAGGTAGAGGTATGGATCTGGTAAAAATATTTACAATTGTGCTGGTGCTTTCTGCCATCTTCTCATACTTAAATCAGCGATTTATCAGAATTCCATCCACCATTGGATTAATGATTCTGGCGCTGTGTCTTTCTGTCGTTTTTCAAGTGATTGGAATATTTTATCCCGATACCTTATCATCTGCAAAAGGGTTTGTAAGTTCTATTGATTTCTCTGATGTGTTGCTTGATTTCATGCTCAGCTTTCTTTTGTTTGCCGGAGCGTTGCACATGGATTGGAGTAAACTCCATCAATCTCGTGGACCGATTCTTACCTTCGCTACTCTTGGCGTTGTCTTATCGACATTTATCATAGGCTCTATTGTGTATTATCTTGATGGTTTTTTTGGTCTTACCATTCCATTTATTCATTGTCTTTTATTTGGTGCATTAATTTCTCCAACAGATCCAATTGCAGTGCTGGGCATATTGAAAAAAGCCAAGGTGCCCGAATTAACCGAAATTAAAATAGTGGGAGAGTCGCTCTTTAATGATGGTATTGGGGTAGTGTTGTTTATTACCTTATTAAGAATTGCACAAAAAGGAATTGAAAATATTTCGCCATCAGAAATTGGTTTTCTTTTTCTTGAAGAGGTAGGTGGTGGAATTGGTTTTGGTTTGGCACTGGGATATGTTGGCTACAGATTGATGAAAAGAATCGATCACTATCAAACAGAAGTGATGATTACATTAGCATTGGTAATGGGTGGCTATATGCTTGCCAACTACTTGCACTTTTCGGGGCCACTGGCAATGGTTACCGCTGGAATTTTTATAGGTAATCGTGGAAAAGAAAAAGCCATGTCTGATGTTACGCTTGATTACACTTTCAAATTTTGGGAGATGGTAGATGAAATTTTAAATGCTGCCCTGTTTGTTTTAATTGGTTTGGAATTGTTGGTGATACCTTTTAAGTGGGAATTTCTGTGGATCGGAGTGATCTGCATTCCGATGATTTTGATTGTTCGCTACATATCGTTAGCAGCGTTGGCCTATGGATTCAAATTCAATAGGCAATTCGAACCAAAAACACTTTCGATTATGACTTGGGGCGGCTTGCGTGGAGGAATTTCCATCGCACTTGCATTATCAATACCCTCAGGGTTGCACGGTCCAATTTTTATATTAATGACCTATGTAATAGTGCTGTTTTCTATAATTGTACAAGGTCTTACGCTTGAACCATTGATTAAAAAATTGTTGGCGAAGGATGAGAGATAAAAATTCTTTTCGTGAAAGCGAACAACAAAATTAAGAATGAATAAAGGAAGAATTGAAGCGTTTAGTGCTGGCAATCGTGATTACCTTTATGGTGTTAGAAATAAAAGTACCCCATGGCGAGTAGCTTGCAGATTTAATGCCATTGATACCAATTGTGTTAAGCTACATTTTGAGTTTTATATACATCTGTATTTATTGGAATAACCATCATCACCGATTCAGTTTGCGGATGAAAAGAATAGTTATGACATGATGGGTAAAATGCTGAAACCAACGGTATAATTTTCTTTTTCCTAATCTGAAAAAGCAGACTTATTTATTTTTCAAATCATTTCATCGTTTCAAAAAGTATCAGAACTAGGAAAAGCGCTATAAGGAAGGATTGCCAGAGAGCAGCAACAATGGTAAAGTAATCCGTTATTCGGATGTGCTGTTGATGCGCGCTGAAGCATTGATCATGTCAAGTAATCCCGGAGGTGGTGTTGCGCTTATTAATCAGGTAAGAAACCGTCTAGGTGAGTTTGAAATATGGAGGTACATACGACCAGGCAGGTGCAATGACTTTACTGAAACGCGAGCGCCACCTGGAGCTTTGTGGTGAGCAATCTCGCTTTAAAGACTTGGTTCGATGGGGAGATGCTAAGGCAGTGCTTAACGCTGAGTTAAGTGCTCAATACGGTGCTGGTCAATATTTCTTTGACAAGCATATTCTGTTTCCAATTCCACTTTCAGAACGTGAGACAAATGTTAGTATCGTCAATGACATTACTGACAACTGGAATTAGTCTAACTTTTAAATACAGTTTTATTTTTGTGGCTTCTGATGTTGCCAACGATTGGAATTAGATTTTGTGTAGATAATTTACATTAAAGATTTGGGTTAGTTAATTCTACCGGCAATCCTCCATTCCTTATAGAAATGGCAGGATTGCTTAGGTAGAATTTTGCTTTACT
>JBBRFY010000055.1:0-20383 GCA_038241205.1 Cytophagales bacterium | reverse complement strand
AGTAGCCAAGACGGATGCGAACGTTTTAATACTGGGTGAAAATGGAACCGGTAAAGAATTAATTGCGCGCGCCATCCATCAACGTTCTCTTCGCAAAGACAATAGTTTTGTTGCGGTTGATATGGGCGCCATTACAGAAACGCTTTTTGAAAGCGAACTCTTCGGACATAAGAAAGGAAGTTTTACCGATGCGAGAGAAGATCGCCCGGGTCGATTTGAATTGGCCAATGGAGGAACACTTTTCTTAGATGAGATTGGAAACTTAAGCTTGAGTTTGCAAAGTAAATTATTAAGTGCGCTTCAAGCCAGACAAGTAACGCGGGTTGGTTCCAATCACTCTATACCGGTTGATATTCGGTTGATCTGTGCTACGAATATGCCGCTTCATAAAATGGTGCAGGAAGGAACTTTCAGACAAGATTTGTTATATCGTATAAACACAGTTGAACTTCAGGTGCCTACCTTAAGTGATCGGGTGGAGGATATACCTTTATTAGCGCAACATTATTTAGATTATTATGCGCGCAGGTATCATAAAACGGTTACCAGCATTGCAACGGAGGCGATGGATAAATTAAAGCGCTATGCCTGGCCAGGAAACATTCGCGAATTACAACACGCCATTGAACGTGCAGTGATCATGACGGATTCTCCAAATTTACAGGAAAGCGATTTTCTTTTGAGCAGATCACTTACTACAGGCCCCTCCAGCAACACGCTCAATCTTGATGAAGTAGAGAAGACCGCAATTGTTAAAGCGTTGCAAATGCATAATGGAAACATCTCTAAGGCCGCAGATGAACTCGGGCTCACACGAGCGTCATTGTACAGAAGGATGGAAAAATATGGAATCTAAAAATCCAAAAATGTTCAGACTCCAAGATTGATTTTCTAAACATTCACGTTTTTAACCCGATTAACGATTAACCATTAACGATTAACCTATTTAAAGCTTTCCGATCATCACCGGGAGGTTTTTTATTTTGGTTGCTACCATTACCTTGTAGTCGTTCTTTATAACAGGTTATGATTCAGATTTCGAAGCTTTTATTTTCGTACGCCCCACTGTCCACAATACAATTTCCAGATGTGATGGTGGAGAAGGGTGAGAATATTTTATTGTTGGGAGAATCAGGCAGCGGTAAGACAACCTTACTTCATTTGATGGGCGGGCTGCTTCGTCAATATTCCGGATCGGTAAAAGTGGATAATGTTGAACTCTCTACGCTTTCAGAATCGTCCTTAGATAAATTTCGCGGACAAAAAATTGGATTCATCTTTCAGAAAAATCATTTAATAAGTGCGTTATCTGTAGAAAAAAATTTGGCAATGTCGCCATACCTTGCTGGCTTGCCGATTAATGCAGAAAGAATAGAACAGGTATTGGAAAGTTTGGGTCTTGCGGAAAAAAGAAAAAGTAAAGTCACAGAACTGAGTCAGGGGCAAGCGCAACGTGTAGCCATTGCAAGAGCGGTATTAAACAAACCTTCTATCATTTTTGCAGACGAACCCACCTCTGCGTTGGATGATAATAATTGTTATAAGGTAATTGATTTGTTATTGAATGTTGCTTCTCAAAATCAGTCAACACTAATTGTAGCTACTCACGATCAGCGAATAAAAGATAAAATCTCGAATCAACTAAAGTTGCACGTACCAACAACAGTCAACTATCAACGAACAACGAAATAGGTATGAATCTTTTTTACCTTGTCTGGAATTACCTTAAGGCACGGCCGCTTAACACAGCTATTAATATTGTGTTGCTTTCGCTTGGCATTGCTGTGATTACTATTTTATTATTGTTCAATACTCAACTTGAAAAAAAGATTACAGAGAATGCACGAGGCATTGATTTGGTAGTAGGTGCAAAGGGTAGTCCGCTTCAACTTATTCTGTGCAATATTTTTCACATCGATTTTCCAACTGGAAACATCAAGTTGATTGAAGCTGAAAAAATTTCAAAAAACAGATTGGTGAAGCAAGCAATTCCTTTGGCGCTAGGCGACAGCTATCAAACCTATCGCATTGTGGGAACAAGTCGCGCGTATGCGGATCTCTATAAAGCTGAACTTTTGCAAGGGGAGTGGTGGAGTAATGTATTTGATGTTACACTCGGTGCGAACGTTGCAGAACTTTCAAATTTGAAAATAGGAGATACATTTGCCAGTGCCCATGGACTTATATCAGGCGGGCATGATCATGATGAACATCAATACATTGTGCGTGGTGTTTTGAAAAAAAATAATACGGTTATCGATAATTTAATTCTTTGCAACATTGAAAGTGTTTGGCAAATGCATGAAGAAGGAGCGCATGAAGCAGAAAATGGGAAATTGGATTCGTCATTCATGCCTTCAAGATTGGTGCCTTCTGTTGCCGCGAACGATTCAACAAAAGAAATTACTTCTATGTTGATTCAATATCGTTCACCCATGGGTGCCATTCAACTTCCGCGCTTTGTTAATTCGCAAAGTAGTTTGCAAGCAGCATCGCCTGCATTTGAAACCGCGCGATTGTTTTCAATATTGGGTATCGGGGTTGATATTCTGATGGCGTTCGCGTATGTATTAATTGTGATTTCGGGCTTGAGTATTTTTATCGCGTTGTATAATTCATTGAAAGAGCGCAGATACGATATGGCCATTATGCGATCGATGGGTGCCACGCGTTCCAAACTTTTTGTTTCGATTTTGTTAGAAGGTGGTGCGCTAACACTATTGGGTAGCATCATTGGATTGTTAATGGGGCATGGCGTTTTGATATTGTTATCAACGATGGTAGAAGAAACGCAGAAAGCGGGCATCAGCGGATTTGTTTTCTATCCACAAGAGTGGGTAATTTTAGGAGGAAGTTTATTGCTCGGTTTAGCATGTGCAATTCTTCCAGCTGTTCAGGCATATCGCGTTGATATTTCTAAAATTTTAAGTGGAAACTAGATAAAAGAATTTAGAATTTAGAATTTAGCTATTTCCATTAAGACTGAACATATTGTTAGAATCTTAAATTGATGTCATACTCTGCTGCGTAAGAAGCGGGCTGAGACTAAAAAATTTGAATGATGAAGAAGTTGAGCATGTTGATTTTGATGATGTTGCTGATTGGAGCAAGTTATGCTCAGACAAAATTTGATGCTTGGAATGCTTTTGCAAAAACCAAGTTCGAACCCAAGTATTATGAAAAGTTGGGTGAATACTTATTCTACCCAACCTTTACTGATGAATTAAAAGCATTGGTAGGAAAAGAAATTAGGATGCAAGGATTTTACGTTCCGTTTGCTCCTGAAGATGGAGATTACATTGTTCTTTCTAAGTATCCAATGAGCCAGTGTTTTTTTTGTGGCGGTGCTGGCCCCGAATCGATTGTTGAAGTAAATTTTCAACACGAATTGCCAAAGTTTCAAATTGATGATTTGGTAACCGTTAAGGGTAAGCTAAAACTCAACACAGATGATATGGATCATGTTAATTTTATATTAGTGGATGCCGTGTTGATTAAAAAATAACGGGAGCTCTCTCACTAGGAGATGTTCTGCACGTGAAAATGTGAGGTTGAGTCAAAATAATCTCTATTCCTTTTAGAACACATTATCAGTTTAAAGCAACAAATTATCTGTTGGTTAATCTTCTGCATTTGTTGAACTTTAGCTGTCGAAAATTTAACTATGAAAAGAATTCTAAGAAGCTTCTTTCTAATCATTAATTATAAAACCATTATCGTTACTACGCTTTCGGTTATCTCAACCTATCTCTGCTATCATTTTGGACTAACGGCAAAATTCCCCGACATGCTGGTGGGTGTCGCCATCGTTTTTCCGGTTGTGTTTTCAATTGGTTCTGCCTACACGCGAAGAGAAACTGCGCTGCAACGCTTTGCTGATTTTAAAGGACACGCCATCGCCATCTATTATGCTACACGCGATTGGACTGTAGACAAAAATCACGACCTGCCAGAACGCATAAAACTATTAATAACAGAGATGACATTATTGATGCGATCCATGTTGGCGGAAAGTCATCGAAGAGATTGGGGTGTTAATGAAGAAAAGGTATTTCAATATTTTTCAAAGCTTTCGATGATGGTGATGGAGCTTCGTAGTTATGGAGTTCAGAGTGGTGAGATTTCACGCGTGAGTCAATATGTTAGTAAAATGATTATAGCCTTTGATAACATGAAGATCATTCATGCATACCGCACACCGGTTACGTTACGTGCATACAGCAAAGTGTTCATTTATATTTTTCCGATTATCTACGGCCCATACTTTGCAAGTACCTTCAATGATTTTTCTGCCCATCTTGAATATGTAATGCCTGTGCTCTATAGTTTTATCTTAGTCAGTCTGGATAATATTCAAGACCATCTCGAACATCCATTCGATGAAATTGGTGAAGATGATATTCGGATTGATGAACGTGAAATTACAGCACACATGGTGTGATATGTAATTTCTTGCAGCATGGCTATCTGAAAACTTTATTACAGAATACCTGTGTCGCGGTTTGTTAGTCCATATAAAAGCGACTCTATAAAAGGCATTTAAAGGAAGGTTATTTTTACAGTCCGTTGAGTTATAATTTGGTCAGAAAAACTCAGTTTAAGACACTTCAAATCTCCCTCTCGACTCTCTCTGCAATCAGTTGCGAAGCGAAAAATAAATTGCACTAACGTTTGCGATGACGTTTACGAATCCGATTTCGTGAATTTTTATTGGTTTTTTCAAATTTCATTCTGTGTAATGGAATAGATTGGCACTATTGAGCCTAATTCAATTCTAAAAAAATCAATTTATTAATCAATCTAATTTATGATGAAACTTTATCTATTAAGTAAAAAAGTTTTCATCCTCGTATTTCTCTTTTCCGGCTACATAGCCATGGCGCAGAGTAATAAAGTCACAGGTCGCGTGACTTCAGGGGATGATGGTACAACGCTGCCAGGTGTGAGTATTCTGGAAAAGGGAACAACCAACGGAACAGTAACGGACTCCGATGGTCAGTTTTCAATAAATGTTCGGCCTGATGCAACACTTGTGTTTTCGTTTGTGGGTTATACCTCGCAGGAAGTTGCTGTTGCTGGAAGATCAACGATTGATCTTACATTATTAAATGATATTACTTCGTTAAATGAAGTTTTGGTTGTGGGTTACGGTGAGGTGCAGAAGAAGGACGCTACGGGTGCAATTGTTAATATCTCAAGTAAGGACTTCAACAAAGGAGTGCTAACTTCTCCGCAGGATCTTATGCTGGGTAAAATTGCTGGTGTTGCCATAACCTCAAACAGCGGGGCGCCAGGAGCTAACTCAACAATAAGGATCAGGGGCGGCTCATCATTGAGTGCGAGCAACGATCCTCTAATTGTAATCGATGGTTTTCCGGTTGATAACGTACCTGCTAGTGGCGATGGCTCAATTGCGGGAGTGCCAAACGCCCTTGCTTCAATTAATCCTAATGATATTGAAACTTTTACCGTGCTAAAAGATGCTTCAGCAACCGCCATCTATGGTTCAAGAGCGTCAAATGGCGTGATTATTATCACAACAAAAAAGGGCAAAGAAGGTAAGCCAAAATTTAGTTACAACGCAACCGTTTCTATTAGTTCTCCTATTAAAAACATGGATGTTTTTTCTGGCGATCAATATAGAGCACTCATCACTGAGCTAGCGCAGACAGGTATTTCAGGACTTAATCCGGCTGCTGTTGCAGATTTAGGAACCGCTTCTACTGATTGGCAGAAACAGATTTATAGAGATGCTGTTTCGCAAGATCACAACATTAGTGCAGCTGGTGCTTTTAAAAATGTTCCATATCGAATTTCATATGGGTATACAGACCAAGAGGGTATTGTAAAGACAACAGGGTTTCAGCGTAATTCATTAAACGTTAACTTGAATCCTTCCTTATTGAATGACAATTTGAAGTTAAACATTAGTGCCAAGGGTAGCATTATGGAAAATAATTTTGGACCTGATGGTGTAATAGGGAATGCCATTTCCATGGACCCTACAAGACCTGTTATGGACGGTAACACTGAGTATGGTGGTTATTACACAAGGTTAAACGGTGGCGGTCTGGTCAACAACAGTTCAACAGGCAATCCGGTTGCCATGATAAATCAGACCGATAATACGTCTAAAGCCAAGCGGTTTGTGGGAAATTTTCAGGCAGAATATAAGCTTCCTTTCCTTCCTGAATTGAAATTAGTTGCCAATGCTGGTATTGACCAAACTACTAGTGACGGACATAACTATGCCCCGTTAGATGCTGGATTTACGGCTAACACCACTGGAGTAACACAAGGAAGAAAGAATGACTACTCTGCAAAAAATCAATCACAATTATTAGACTTATACTTTAATTATGTTAAAGAAATGGGAGATCATAAGATTGATTTTACGGGTGGTTATGGATGGCAATATTTTTACAGAGAGAATTATTCTTTTAATAGAAATTTTGACGAAACGATTATAAATAGTGCCGCCCGTACAAACAAAAGCGAAAATTATCTGGTGTCATTTTTTGGAAGGTTAAATTATACATTTAAAGGAAAATATCTGCTCACTGCTACTTTGCGAGATGACGGTTCTTCTCGTTTTGCAAAAGAAAACAGGTGGGGTTTATTTCCTTCTGCAGCGTTTGCCTGGAAGCTAAAGGAAGAGAATTTCTTAGCGGGTATTGAGGTTTTATCTGATCTAAAGTTAAGGGTAGGGTATGGCGTAACAGGGCAGCAAAATATTTCAAATAACCCCTATCCGTATTTGCCAATTTATGTGCAATCAACTCCAACCGGTGAGTACCAATTGGGATATAATCTGGATGGAACAGCTCGCTTTTATACAACGTTACGACCAGGGCCTTATGATCCTTCAATTCGATGGGAATCTACATCAACTCTAAATGCTGGAATTGATTTTGGACTTTTCAATAATAAAATTACTGGTTCAATAGAAGTTTATCAGCGGAAGACAAATGATTTGATTAATACTATACCTATTCCAGGTGGAACAAACTTCTCTAACTTCTTAACGACCAATGTTGGAAATCTTGAGAATAAAGGAATTGAGTTACAATTAAACGCTACCCCAATTGATACAGAGGATTTAACATGGAAAATTGGTTTCAATCTGGCTCGAAATGTTAATAAATTAACCAAGTTACTTTTGGTTAAAGACCCCGCGTATACAGGTATTAACGCAGGGTTTATTTCTGGTGGTGTCGGTAATTACGTCCAAAATCAACAAGTCGGTTATCCTATCAATTCATTTTGGGTACACCAACAAGTTTATGATGATTCAGGCAAACCAATCGAAGATCTATATGTAGATCGATCTGGAAATGGAGGAACAGTTTCTGGAAACAATCTAAATCGCTATCACAATCAAAAACCAGCCGCCTCTATATTAATGGGCATTAATTCAAGAGTGAATTTTAAGAAATTTGACTTCTCATTTTCTGGCCGCATTAGTTTGAATAATTACGTTTACAACAACAATCTTTCTTCGCGCGGGTATTATGCGAATTTATATAAACTTGATTTCTTTAGTAATGTGCCTACCGCGATTAATGATACTAAGTTTAATAGCGCGCAGTACACTTCCGATTATTATGTGACCAACGCCTCATTTTTCAAAATGGATAACATAAGCGCTGGTTATTCTTTCAATCGGGTTTTTACAGATAAACTAAGAGCGAGGATCAGTCTCACAGTGCAAAATGCCTTCGTTATTACAAAGTATAATGGGATAGATCCTGAGGTGGATGGAGGTATTGATAATAACATCTATCCTCGTTCCAGATCTTTTTTAATGGGAGTGAATTTTACATTTTAATAGCTTAGATTACTTATGAATACAAATAAATCTAAAATCTTTTTATCGGCAGTATTGGCCGGCCTTATGTTTTCGTGTATTGGCGATCTGGATGTTACACCAATCGATCCAAATCAGGTAACTGCCGCAACTGTTTTTAATGACCCTGCTGCTTATAAACAAGCATTGGCAAAAGTATATGCCGGTTTTGCTATAAGTGGTCAGCAAGGCCCCGCTGGTCAACCTGATATTTCAGGAGTTGACGAAGGATTCAGCTGTTACTCCAGAAGCTATTGGTATCTTCAGGAGTTAACAACGGACGAAGCAGTGTGGACATATGATGAAAACCAGATTTTTAATCTACATTATCAAAACTGGACTCCATCTGATCTTTTAATTAATGCGATGTTTTCTAGAATTACCTATGTGGTAGTTTTGGCTAACGAATACATTCGAAATACTGCTGGTTCATCAGATGCTGAACTGATGTTGTTTAATAAAGAAGCTCGCTTTCTACGTGCTCTCGCGTATTATCATGGGTTGGATTTATTTGGGAATATGCCATTTGTTACAGAAGCAGATAAGCCAGGAGCTTTTTTACCACAACAAGTTACGCGTGCAGAATTATTTGCCTACATAGAATCAGAACTGAAAGATATTCAGGACGAATTGGGTGAACCTAAATTTGAGTACGGCAGGGCAGACAAAGCTGCTGCATCTATGCTTCTGGCTAAACTTTATTTAAACGCGGAAGTATATTTAGGTGCAGGGAATAAGAAATATACTGAAGCAATAACTGAATTAAATAAAGTGACCGCTTCTTCTTACTCTCTTTCTCCTAAATTTTTAGACAATTTCGTAGCGGACAATGATAAGAGCTCAGAGATAATTTTTCCAATCAATTATGATGGTGAACATACTCAGGCATTCGCCATCACACAGGTAATGATTAATGGAAATGCAGGCAATGGTGGTTGGTCCGGCTTGAGAGCCACTTCTGGTTTGTCAGATAAGTTTACCGTTCCTTCGGACTATAGAGATACGTTTGCGAAAGAGGCTGCAGGACAGTCACGTGAAATCACAGCAATTAACCAGTCTAAAGAAGGCTACGGTGTTTACAAATTCAGGAAATTTAAGAAAGATGGTTCTGATGGGTTCACTGGAGATTTTCCCAACACCGATTTTCCGCTCTTTAGATTAGCAGATGCATACCTGATGTATGCGGAAGCTGTGAATAGAGGTGGTGCAGGTGGTGATCTTACAACTGCTGCTAATTATGTAAATGCATTAAGAACAAGAAGTGGTGAAGTTGCGCTTGCAACAATTACAAGCGCGGTTCTCACAGGAGCAGCGGGTTTAGATTTTATTTTAGATGAACGAGCACGTGAACTTTACTGGGAAGGGCATAGGCGAACAGATCTAATACGCTTTGGTAAATTTACTGGAAGTGCTTACCTCTGGCCTTGGAAGGGAAATACACCAGATGGAACATCAACATCTGAGCATTTAAATCTTTTTCCAATTCCATCTAATGACTTGGGTGCGAATCCAAATTTAGATCAGAACACTGGATACTAGTGGAACAATTAATTTTTAAAGAAATGAAGATATTTAAAAAAGTATATATTTTACTGGCAATTATTTTTGTTGCCTTTAGTTCTTGTACAGAGGAGGAGTTAGTAGTGCTAAATCCTTCAGCTGTATTGGAACCGAGTGCATCCGATGAGGAAATTATCCTCACGCAGGAAATGGAAGGTACTGACGTTTTAACGATCTCCTGGCCAGAACCTGATTACGGATTCTCCGCATCGCCTACCTACATTATTTATTTGGATAATGCCGAAGGAGACTTCGTTGAACCCATCGCTATAAATGTTGCCGGAAGTTTGAGCAAGATTTTAAAATCCGAAGAGCTTAATAAACACTTGATCAATCTTGGATTTGAACCCGGTGTGGAGGCTGCCTTGAAAATTAAAGTGCAATCCAAACTCACCACAAGTAAGAGTTTAACTTCAGAGATATTGTCTGTTAATGTAACAGCATATACATCTTTCTTTGATTTATCCACAACTTGGGGTGTAGTAGGATCGGGTTATAATAATTGGGGTGCTTTTCCAGATGGGCCATTCTTTACTACCAAAGTTCAGAATGAACTAGTTGCATATGTGAATTTAATTGATGGAAAAATAAAATTTAGAGAGAACAACGACTGGGGTAATAATTTTGGAGACACCGGAGCAGATGGCACTTTGGAAAACGGTGGAGATGATATTACGGTAACCGCAGGACCAAAGAAAATAACTTTTAATCCTGTAGCGAAAACATATGCCATAGTGAATTATTCATGGGGTATTGTTGGATCCGCTTACAATGATTGGGGTAATGCTGGTCCGGATTTTCCATTTACATATGACGATGCGACCGACCAGTGGAGAGCAGTTGTTAACTTGATAGATGGTAAATTTAAAATCCGTAAGAATAACGATTGGGGTTTGAGCTATGGAGATACAGGTGCCGATGGAACACTTGAATCAGGGGGAAGTGATATTGAGATTACCGCAGGAAAGTATCAAATTACATTCAATGAAAATGATCTTACAATTGTTATTGAATCGATTCCTAATATTTGGGGATTGGTAGGGTCAGCGTATAACGACTGGGGAAATGATGGCCCGGATGCGCGATTTGATAGAGACTGGAGAAACGATGGAGTTTGGATTTTGAAAAATGTTACGTTGTTAGATGGTAAGTTCAAATTTAGAGACAGTAATGATTGGGGGTTAAACTATGGCGATACTAACGCAGACTTTATGCTTGAATCAGCAGGGACTGACATTGAATCAGTAGCTGGAATCTATACGATAACGTTAGACTTTAGCGACCCTAACAATCCGACTTGGAGTAAGATTAAATATTAGTTTTAATCTGGATTTTAAATTAATTGATTCAAAAAATCAGAGGAGGCTCTCCTCTGATTTTTCACTTTTCAAATGGTGTGTTTATTCGTTGCTGATGATTAAATTCCTTTTTCGAACATTAGTCATTTTACTTTTTTTTGGCGCGCTTTTATTCGAAGGCTGTCAATCAAAACCTGATGCGCTTTTTACTAAACTTCTCCCCAAGGATTCAGGTATTAACTTTGAAAATAGAATTGAAGAATCAGATTCCATAAACATTTTGAGCTACGAATACACCTACAATGGTGGAGGTGTTGCCGCGGGCGATTTTAATAACGATGGATTGTGCGATTTATATTTCACAGGTAATACCGTAAGCAATCGTCTTTACCTTAATCATGGAAATCTTAAATTCAAAGACATCACCAAAAATGCGGGAGTGAGTGGAAGAAAACTTTGGAAGACAGGTGTTACTGCGGTTGATATTAATGCTGATGGCTGGTTGGATATTTACGTTTGTTATTCAGGACCAAATATAAATCAATCACTATCCAATCAACTTTTTATAAACAATGGAGGCGAGAAAGGTAGCGAGCCAACCTTTACTGAAAGCGCCAAAGAATATGGCTTGGATGCTGAAGATACCTATTCTACACAGGCTTCTTTTTTTGACTATGATAGAGATGGTGATCTCGATATGTTTTTGATCAACCACGGTAATCATTTTTACTCACCCTTCATCAATACAAATAAGTTACGGACGATGCGCCATCCCCAGTTTGGTAACCGACTTTACCGCAATGATACTATCGATGGAGATTCGATTAGTCAAAAGAATCACTTCACTGAAGTTAGTCAGCAAGCAGGTATTCATGGAGGAGGTATAAACTTTAGCCTGGGTGTTTCCATTAGTGATATAAATAACGATGGATGGCCGGATATTTATGTTACGAATGATTATGAAGAACAAGATTTTTTTTATCTGAATAATCGTGACGGCACATTTAAAGATTGTACCAAAAATTCGTTTAGTCATCTCTCCAGAAATGGAATGGGTACCGATATCGCTGACTTTAACAATGACGGCAGAACAGATTTAATTGAAGTCGACATGTGGCCTGAAGATAACTATCGTCAGAAATTGCTAAAGGGGCCAGATGATTTCAATCGATATTCGCTTATGGTTGACAGTGGATTTCACTATCAGCAAATGCGCAACACGTTGCAGATGAATGCAGGTACTTCAGCAAATGGTTTCCCATTGTTTTGTGAAGTAGGGCAGATGGCCGGTGTATCGGCAACCGATTGGAGTTGGGCACCTTTGTTTGTCGATGTCGACAATGATGGGTATAAAGATTTGTTTGTTACGAACGGATACTTGCGCGATTTTACCAGCATGGATTTTTTAAAGTTCACGGTTGAAGAAGCCAGAACGAAATCTCAGCAGCATGGTACACGGTTGCAACTTTATGATTTGGTTAGTAAAATGCCTTCTACCAAAACCAGCGATTACCTTTTTCGAAATAATGGAGACCTGACGTTTTCAAACAACACAAAAGAATTTGGGCTGGATCTTCCTAATCTATCGTTTGGTGCTGCCTATGCTGATCTTGATAACGATGGCGATCTTGATTTAATCACCAATAATACAAATGAGAAAGCTTCGATATGGTTGAATCATAGTGATGAGAATAATTCAAACCATTATTTACAAATTCAATTGCAAGGCCCTGCATTCAATCCTTTAGGTATTGGTGCTAAAGTTTTTATCGAGACCGGTAAATCGATTCAACTTCAGGAACAGTTTCTTGCCAGAGGTTATCAATCTTCGGTTGATCCGGTTTTGCATTTTGGATTGAGCAAGAATAGTAGTGTTGATACAGTTCGGGTAATCTGGCCCGATGGCAAGGAATCGATACTGCTAAACGTTGAGAGCAATACACGAATAAAGATGAATTATGCATCGGCTATCGTAAAGAAAAATACCAATGTAGTAATTCCAGAAAAACTTTTTCATGATGTTTCAGCTGAAAGTAATATTGAGTTCATTCATCATGAAAATGATTTCAATGATTTTGATCGTGAGCCACTAGTGCCGTATCAACTATCAAAACTTGGTCCTGCATTAGCGAGTGGCGATGTGAACGCTGATGGTGTTGATGATTTTTATGTTGGCGGTGCTGTTGGGCAATCGGGTCAACTGTATATAGGTATACAGCAAGGTCATTTTGTAGCAAGATCAAAGCAACCCTGGGATGTAGATTCTCAAAAGGAAGATACAGGCGCTACCTTCTTTGATGCAGATGGAGATGGTGACCTTGATCTTTTTGTTGTGAGTGGTGGAAATGAATTTCCAGTAGGATCAGAAAGCTTAGACGATCGTTTGTACATCAACAATGGCAAAGGTGAATTTTTAAAAGCTCCTGTGGGTAGTACCGTTGCTGATCACGCCAGTGGTAGTTGTGTAACAGCAGCTGACTATGACAAAGATGGAGACATTGATTTGTATGTTGGTGGACGCTTACTTCCAGGTAGTTTCCCGCTGACTACTCCCGGTGCGATTTTAAGAAATGAAACCAATAAAAAAACAGGTCAGATAAAATTCACTGTGGCAACCAATGAAGTGAATGAAGCACTTCGCGAGCCGGGTATGGTGACCGATGCTATATGGACAGACTTTAATGGTGATTCATGGCCCGATCTCCTCATTGTTGGTGATTGGATGCCAGTAAGGCTATTTGAAAACAAACGAGGCAAGTTGATTGAGGTGAAGGATCCGTCTTTGGAAAATACCTATGGGTTTTGGAATAGAATTTCTTCTTTTGATTTTGATGGAGATGGTGATGTAGATTATGTATTAGGTAATTCCGGAAGTAATCTTCCATGGAAAGTTTCAGAAGAGCAACCACTTACACTCTACTATTCTGATTTCGATGGAAATGATCGTATCGATCCAATCATCTGTTATACTTCACAGGAAAAAAGTTATCCGGTGGCTTCACGCGATGAGTTGCTTCTGCAAATACCTTCGCTGCGAAAGAAGTTCACAAACTATTCTCAATATGCTAATGCAACCATTGAAAATATTTTTGACAAGCCAGCATTAGACAATTCACAAAAATTGAAAGTTAACATCGTGCAGTCTGCTATTCTTGAAAACGTAGGAGGAGGAAAATTTAATATAATGCCGCTTCCTTTACCGGCTCAGGTTTCCAGCGTCAATGGAATTTTGACAGACGATTTTAATCAGGATGGTTTTGTAGATATTCTTTTGTCAGGTAATTTTTTTCCAAGACGAACCGAGTATGGACGGAGTGATTCAAGCATGGGTTTACTATTACTTGGAAACGGAAAGGGAAAATTTGATCCGGTTAATTGTGATCAAAGTGGTTTCCTGGCTCAAGGCGATATACGAAATATGGTTTTTCTGAAAAGTGAAAACCATTCAAAATTTATTCTTTTAGTTAGAAACAATGATAAAATATCATTGTTTGATTTTAAAAATGTTCATTATAAAGCACTATGAAAATGAAAAAAATAATTATGTTGATTTTGTGTTCAATTGCATTTCCTGCATTAGCACAAACGGTTACTATTAACCCAACAATAACACCAGCTCTGTTTAGGCATAATGATCAAATTACAGTTACCTATGATGTTACGGCTACAACGTTAGCCAACTTAACCACAGCCTATATTTGGGTTTGGATTCCGGATAAAAGTATTAATGCAAAGTATAATATCAATCCGGCCACGGCAGCAGCTGATGCAGCAAAATTTGTAAAGAATGTTTCAGGAGGAACAACAACGTTCTCCATAACTTTTAAACCTTCTGACTTTTTTGCCACAAGTATAAGTGCTGAAACTAAATTGGGTGTGCTTATTAAGGGTACAGATTGGGCCAATGGACAATCTACAGATTACATTGTCGACATTTGGGACGGAAGCTTTCAGGTTAAACTCACGTCACCGTTAAAGCAACCTTTGTTTGTAACCAATGGTGAGGCCATAAACATCACAGGGGAGACACCCCTTGCAGCGGATTATACCTTGTATGTAAATAATGTATTAACCAATACACAACTTGACGTATCGAATTATACCTATCAACATACTGTTACAGAAACTTCAGGTGCGGCCACAATAAAACTGGTGGTTTCAAATGGAGCAAGTTCAGATGATGTTTCTTTTGATTATTTAATTTCCGCCAACAGTGCAAACGCACCAAGACCAACTAATATTATTTCAGGAATAAATTACAATTCATCAGATCCTACAAAAGCCACGCTATGCTTGTTGGCACCCGACAAATCAAATGTATATGTAAGAGGTGATTTTAGCGATTGGAAAATTTTGCCTTCTAATTTAATGAAGAAGGATGGAGAATATTTTTGGATTGAAGTCTCTGAATTAACATCAGGTACTGAATACGCTTTTCAATATTTAATTGACGAAACCAGTTATGTTGCCGATCCTTATGCTGATAAAATTCTGGATGGTGACAATGATCAATACATTCCTGCAGCAACCTATCCTTCATTAAAAGCATATCCTGATAAGGCCCGGTCAGACAAATGGTATTTTAATAAGGTATCTGTTCTCCAGACCAATCAAACACCATATCAATGGCAAGTAGTTAATTTCGAGAAACCAGCCAAAGAAAATTTGGTGATCTATGAATTGCTTGTGCGCGATTTTTTTGGTGATGGCCAGCGCAACTATCAAAATTTGATTGATACGATTAGCTATTTAAAACGAATAGGAATTTCTGCTATTGAATTAATGCCGGTTATGGAATTTGCAGGTAACGATAGTTGGGGATACAACCCTGTGTTTATGTTTGCTCCAGATAAATATTATGGTACTAAAAATAAGTTCAAAGAATTTGTTGACGTCTGTCATCAAAATGGTATTGCTGTAATTTTAGATATTGCTATGAACCATCAGGATATGCCTAACCCGTATTTAATGATGGATTTTAATTACACTACACTCAAGCCAAACCCAACGAACAAGTGGTTTAATGTTGAGGCCAAGCATCCCTACAGTGTTTTCTTTGATATGAATCACGAAAGTTTATACACCAAAGCCTATCTGGACACTATAAATTATCATTGGCTCAACGAGTATAAGGTAGATGGTTTCCGATACGATTTATCAAAAGGGTTTACGCAAACGAATAATCCAAACAACGTGGGTGCATGGGGAAATTATGATGCATCGCGTATTGCAATTTTGAAACGAATGGCCGATAAAGTTTGGCAACATACTCCGGAGGCATACATCATTCTGGAACACTTTGCTGCCAATACAGAAGAGAAAGAATTATCTGAATACCGAATGGCAGAAGGAAAAGGTATGATGCTATGGGGCAATCACAATCACGCGTATATCCAGAACTCAATGGGGTTTGCTTCCGAATCTGATTTCAGCGGAATATTTTATGGTAACCGAGGATGGTCAAAGCCTCACCTGGTAGGGTATATGGAAAGTCATGATGAAGAAAGGTTGATGGTTAAGAATCTTCAATTTGGAAATTCGGCTGGCAGTTATAATGTGAAAACATTGGCAACAGCGCTTAAGCGAATAGAAGCAGCATCTACTATTTTTTACACAATACCCGGTCCAAAGATGCTCTGGCAATTTGGTGAGCTGGGGTATGATATTTCAATTGACGAAAACGGAAGAACAGGTACTAAACCTGTGAAGTGGGCTTACCTCACCGATGCTAATCGTAAAAAACTGCTTAACCATACCACCGATTTAATTCGGTTGAAAAATTCCTATTCAATCTTTAACCTCGGAGCCGCTACGTTTAGCGGAATGAGCACGCTGACAAAGCAAGTTGCATTAAAAAATACTCCTTACACTGAAACGCCAACAAGTGCTAATGCCATGAACGCTGAAGTTGTAGTTAATTTTGATGTTACACAAAAAAGTATTGCTGTAAATTTTCCTCACACCGGTACGTGGTATGATTACTATGGATTCGGCCTTCCTTTAGAGGTAACTACTTTGCCATTTTCAATTACGTTAGCACCGGGCGAGTATAAACTCTATACTGATTTTCTTATTGACAACCCGATTGTTACAGCAGCAGAGCGAGGGGTAAGTAAGAAAATTAACCTCTATCCAAATCCTGTGAACGATGTGTTGACAATTGAATTGGAAAATGAAATAATTGTTGATTTGCAGCTTCGCACACTTGAAGGAAGAACGATCCGACCGGAACGAATTTCAAACGGCCATTGGAATGTAAGCACATTGCCGCAAGGTCTTTACATTGCAGAGATTAAGAGCAGGGAAAATACCTATCGCGTAAAGGTGATCAAAAAATAAAGTTACTCATCCCTAGCCTTTAACTTACGCTCGAACAGTCACTTTCCATTTGTATTAATTTCTTGTATAACACATTATCTTCCAACATACCCTACAAAATTTATCTGAAGTTTCACGCGTGCCTATTGACGTATGAAACTTTGTGCCTTACGAATTAAAGATGTAATAACACTTTAGTGAAAACCGAAACTAGAAAGCGTCATTTAGTATAAATAAAAATTGCAATCGATTGCGAACACGATTGCTAAAAAAATTAAATTGTTTTCGTACAACTTGTTAACGGTTTTTGTGTTAGGTTCGAGATTCGTTAAAAGTAGGTGTGGTAAAACACAACTTTTGAAAGCGTAAATGATTTTTTAACCCAAAACAAAAAAACGTATGACAAAATTTTATCTGACTTTTAGCAGGTATCTCACGGTTGTGCTGCTTATGGTCACTTCAGTGGCGTGGTCGCAAAGCAGAACTGTATCCGGAAAAGTGACCTCATCTGATGATGGATCAGGATTACCTGGAGTGAACATTGTAGAGAAAGGAACGAGTAACGGAACCGTTTCGGATGCTGGTGGAAATTTCAGCTTGAATGCTGCATCAAATGCAACCTTGGTTTTTTCGTTTGTGGGTTACGCGCCTACCGAAGTAGTAGTAGGCTCTCAAACAACTTTGAATGTGGTTCTTGCGGCTGATGTAACGGCATTGTCTGAGGTGATAATAATTGGCTACGGGCAAACTACAGTTAAAGATGCAACAGGTGCAGTATCAGCGGTTAGTGCAAAGGATTTTAATGGTGGTTTAATTTCCTCTCCTGAACAACTCATTACAGGGAAAACGGCTGGTGTGCAGATGGTGTCAACCAGTGGTGCTCCTGGAGCAGGGGTTCAGTTGAGGATCAGGGGAACAAGTTCAATACGGTCTAACAACAACCCATTATTTGTTGTGGACGGAGTTCCATTGGCTGGGGGTACTCAGCCAGGCGCTGCCAATGTTGGGTTTGGTACGCAGCAGGACACTAATCCACTAAACTTTATCAATCCGAATGACATTGAAAGCATGAGTATCTTAAAGGATGCTTCTGCGACTGCTATTTATGGCTCGCGGGGAGCAAATGGTGTTGTGATCATCACCACTAAAAGCGGCAGCAGATCTACCAAGGGCCTTTTTGAATTTTCATCTAGCGTCAGCATATCGTCTGCACGCAAGAAATTTGATCTACTCAACGCAGATGAATTTTTAGCGGGCGTTGCTCAATATGGAGGTGATCCAGTAGCGCAAAACTTTGGTGCAAAGACTGACTGGCAGGACTACATCCTCAGAACATCGGTTTCAACTACTCAGAACCTTTCCTATTCAAAGTCCTTTAAAACGGGTTCAATCAGAATTTCCGGTTCATATGATGATCAAAACGGGATCGTTAAAAACTCTTCAATGACACGCGCAAGTGGTAGAATTAATGCTACCAAGTCATTTTTCGAAAGTAAACTGAAAATTGACTTAAACTCAACATTCTCAAACGTTAAGCGCGAAGATCCAGCCATTAGCGGAAGCGCAGGTTTTCAAGGTGATCTCTTAGGAGCTGCCTACTCAGCTAACCCAACGTGGCCTACCGATCCTGATTTTAATTCAGGAGGCCAAAGAAGCCCAGCAAACATGTTGGAATACTATAGGAGCACGGGAAGCACAAACCGCTTTCTGAATAATTTGTCAGCGAGTTACAAGTTGTCCAATTCTCTTACAGCAAAAGCTACCTACGGTTTAGATTATTCAAAAGGTGAAACCGTTACTCTGCTTTCACCAAAAGCTATTAATGGGGGTAACAACCTTTTTGGTTTTGGACAAGGTCAATTGAATGAAAATATGAATATCAATAATCTGGTGGAATTAACGTTAAATTATAACAAGAAAATAGGTATCGTTAATATTGAAGCAGTCGGTGGATATTCATACCAAAGCTTCCACAATGAATGGTTCTGGGCCAGTGCAAAAGGGTTTACTGCCGGATCTGATTTCAGCGGTATGGAGTCTCAATTAAGAGATTCATATGATGCTGCTTATGATGCAATCAACAGTGCTTATCCGGTCGTGAACAATTTCGGTTTTACTCCGAGCATTAACAACACCGGTACCCCTGGGGCATTTGTTAGCGGTATTGAAAACGGAGCTACCGTACAAAAAGATATAACAAGACCTGCTGGCATTACAACCTTGGCCATGGCAGGGAACTACTATGATCAAACAGATTTTCTACAGTCCTACTTTGCCAGAGGCAACTTTACAATAGCTGACAAATTCTTGATTACGGCTACGGTGCGTGTTGATGGATCATCGAAGTTTGGAACGAACAACAGGTATGGTGTATTCCCATCTGGGGCAGTGGCATGGAAAATACATGATGAGGATTTTATGCCAGAGGAGATCAGCACATTCAAGCTGAGAGCCGGGTATGGTATTGTGGGTAATCAGGATGGTCTTGGCTATGGTGAATATATCAGAAGAACGCGACATGGAGATGCCAGTATTGGTGATAATCGCGAAATTTTCAGAACAGGTGCTGTGGTTACAGGGTTCGCTAATCCAGACTTAAAATGGGAACAAACCAGTACCTCGGGAGCGGGTATTGATTTTGGAGTTTTAAGTGATAAACTGACCGGTACTGTTGATGTTTATTTGAAGCAAACAACGGATTTGCTTTTAAGAGGCAATTCAGCTCAGCCAGCGCAGTCGCCTACTTATTTTCAAAATTTGGATGCAACGGTTGAGAACAAAGGCTGGGAATTATCGCTTTCCTATAATGTTATCGAAAAACAAGATGCGTCCTTTACGATTAGTGGAAACGTATCCCACAACAAAAATTTGCTGAAGGATTTTGCCGGTGCATTGGATGCGGGTACAATCTATGGACAGGGTTTGTCAGGAGCATATGCTCAACGATTAGCAGGTGGTTACCCATTATTCTCTTACCACTTAAGGGAGTTCGAGGGGTTTGATGACAATGGGCAACCGATCGGTGATAATCAGGTGTTTGTTGGAAAAAGTGCATTGCCAACCTGGAACGTGGGATTCTCTCTTAGCGCTACCTATAAGGCATTTGATTTTGCGGCTTATTTCAATGGGCAGTTTGGTCAATATATATATAACAACACAGCCAACGGGTTCTTTACCGCAGGTTCTATTAACAATGCGAGAAACGTAACAAAAAACGTATTGACGAATGGTGAAGCAGGAACTGCTGAAGCTGCTGTTTCTACACGTTTTTTGGAAAAGGGAGACTTTTTCAGAATGCAGAATTTTACTTTAGGCTATACGATTCCGTTTAAGGAAATCAAGGCCCTTAAGAAATTAAGAT
>JBBRFY010000054.1:0-20668 GCA_038241205.1 Cytophagales bacterium | reverse complement strand
AAGTGTTTCAATACTTAAAAATTTGTGCTGATCTTTTTCATTGATAAAAGTTATAGCCGTACCGGTAGTTTCTGCACGTGCCGTACGACCAACCCGGTGAACATAATCTTCCGGATCGGGAGGCACATCATAATTTATCACCATACTGATACCTTCCACATCAATACCGCGTGAGAGAACATCAGTCCCTATCAACATGTTAACTTGTTTGTTTTTGAAAGCACGTAAAAGCGTTTCGCGAGCTGATTGATCAAGATCAGAATGAAATGCCTGAGCTTTTAAGCCTGCACGTTGAAAGTCATTGTCAAGTTTCTTCACCATCTCTTTCGTGGAGGCGAAAACAATTACACTGTTCCATTCATGTATTTTTAGTATGTGTTTTATAAGCGCACCTTTCTGCGTATCGTAAACCAAATAGGCTTGTTGTAAAATGCCTGCAGCGGGTTTAGAAATGGAAAGCGTTATCTGTTCCGGTTGATTTAAGATTTTAGTTGCCAGTGCGCGAATTTTTGGTGGCATGGTTGCCGAGAAGAAAAGTGTTTGTCTATGCTTCGGCAGATAGTTTATAATTTTTACAATATCATCATAAAAGCCCATGTCGAGCATACGGTCTGCTTCATCGAGAACGAGATGCTCCAAATGATCTAATACTATTTTTCCGGTTGCGAGCAAGGCGATTAATCTGCCGGGCGTAGCAATAATAATATCGGCACCTTCTTCTAACGCTCTGCGCTGTTGATCCCAGGTTGCGCCATCGCCCCCACCATAAACTGAAATGGAACTTACACCAATGAAATATCCAAAGCCCTCTATTTGCTGATCAATTTGTTGCGCCAGCTCACGCGTTGGTGCAATTATCAATGTATTGAGATGACGCTTCTCAGCGTGCATAATGTTATTCAATATTGGCAATAGGTAAGCCGCGGTTTTTCCGGTTCCAGTTTGCGCACAGGCTATCAAATCTTTGTTTGCAAGAATGATGGGTATGGCTTCTTGTTGAATGGGTGTCGGGGTTGTATAACCCATAGACGTTAAGCCCTCCAATAGCTTTTCGTCAAAATTAAAATCGTGGAATGTCAAGCGTTGAATTTTTTACTATACTAAAATTGATTTTGAACAGAGGATGTTGAACGAAAACACCATGCACGTAAAATTACCTTGCAAATTACCGCTTATTAGTGAAGAATCAATATGGGGATTTTGAGTATGCGCCATATAAGGTTTTAACCGCGGATGGCACAGAGCACCGCAGAGTTAATACCAAAAATAAAACGTGGTGATACAATCATCGCTTCAACTAAATCCTCTGCGAAACTCTGCACCTCTCCGTTCATAAGGGATTATAAACAAAAAAGCCCCGGATCAATCCGAGGCTTTCATTTGTGTTTTTATTTCTATTAAGCCGCTTTATTCACGCGTTCTACTGTCATCTCTTTCGTCTTCACAATTTGAATGATGTTCAATTTGTCCAACACTTTAATGACTTGGTAGGTTGGGTCAATCTCGTGCCATCTTACACCACCAAAGTTTGCACGATTGCCATTTTTGTGGTGATTGTTGTGATAGCTCTCGCCCATCATCAAAAAATCAACGGGTAAAAAGTTTCTAGAAGTATCGCCTACCTCAAAATTTCTGTAGCCATACTTATGTGCGAACCAATTAATAACGGCACCGTGAATTGGACTCATTAAAAACTGTAAAGGTAGAAGCAACCATAAATACCAAGCGGTAGCGAATTGCCAGTATACTGCAGTGTAAACAATACCCCAGAAAATACGCGATGCCCATGAGCGAGCGAACTTATCGAAGGCTGGCCACTGTGGAACTCCTTCAGTAAAACGAGCTTCAGGAATTACGACTTTGTTCGTAATGTCTTTATAGATGGTCTTCGTTTTCCACATCATTTTAAAAATGCTTTCATCATACTTAGGCGAATGTGGATCGTTTTCTGTATCCGCGAAAGCGTGGTGCATACGGTGCATTACACCATATCCATAAGGACTCAAATAATTTGCACCTTGAAAGATCCAGGTAAGAATATAAAAAACCTTCTCTGTTGTGTTGCTCATCGTAAAAGCTTTGTGCGAGGCATAGCGATGCAGAAAGAAGGTTTGAAAGAATAGCGACAAGTACCAATGTGCTATGAAGAAGGTTAAGATTACTGCCATGCTAAAATCTAGGTTGTAAGTTTAGTGTGATGAACACGCGTTTTATGCGAGTGTTTTTCTGTAAGACAAGATTGGCCACCGTTTGTGACAAATCTGCCTATAAATTTTAATTATTTTTTTGGATTGGTGAAGAAATGTCTTTTTTGAGCTCTGAGACTAATTCTGTAGGATTACCAAGATGGCACGCTCTCTTAAAACTCTCTATAAGCGTGGAGCTATCGAGTAGTTCGAAATTTATTTTTGAAGTCTCTTCACTGAGTTTCTTTTTCGCGCGACTAAATAATTGACGGCAATGCTCTTTCTTCTTGTCGAAGGTTTGCTGCAGCTCGTCATACTCAAAATCAAAAACTTCTTTCAATACATAGACGGCTCGCTCTAAAGGCTCAAGCTTGGTCATCAATACCTTAAAGGCCGCGGACAAATTTACATCGAGATCTAGGTGCGCTAAATTTGTTTCCTTAAAATTTTTAATAACCTCCGAAACATTCTCCATGTATTCTTCCTTCTTTTTACGCAAAGACGAAAGGTGATTCAGGCAATTGTTGGTTACCGCTTTAATTAAATACGCCTTGGTGTTTTCTATTTTTTGTTGATCGATACTAAGCCACTTGATGTAGGTATCCTGCACAATATCTTCAGCATCTTGTTTACAGCGCACCATGTTATAGGCGATGCTGTGAAGCAAGGAATGATAAAGTGCTATGGTTTTGGCGTGGCTCATCTTTAAAAATCTCAGCAAGATAACACCAAAACTTAAAAATTGATTTGAGTATGTGCCATTAATTAAAAACTTTTGAACTACCACACATTTGTTTGGCAGCGAAAGGATTACATCATGAGGTCGCTTTTGAATTGAAAACCGTAACTTTGTGTTGAAAAAGATTGAGGCGATAACTTAATAGATCATGACGTCAACAACACTGAATCCGGAAAAACGCAGTAAGCCAATCTTAAGACAAGAGATTGCTTTTGCCATTATTCATTTAATGCCACTTGCCGCAATTTATACTGGCGCTACTTTATTTGATTGGATAGTATGTGCAGCGCTATATGTAATTCGAATGTTTTGGGTTACAGGGGGCTATCATCGATACTTTGCACATAAGTCGTATAAAACCTCTAGATGGTTTCAATTTGTAATTGCGTTTATGGCTCAAACTTCTGCACAAAAGGGTGCTTTGTGGTGGGCCGCGCATCACCGTCATCATCACCGTCATAGCGATACACCTTCCGATCCACACTCAATGAAGATTTATGGATTCTGGTATTCGCACATTGGCTGGATTATAGGGCCTGATTTTAAAGAAACCGACTATAAGGTAATTGGTGATTATGCTAAGTATCCGGAATTGGTTTGGTTGAATAAACATTATTTGGTAGCGCCCACCTGCCTAGCGGTTTTTGTAATGGCGTTGGGTGGAATTGTAAATGGAGGAAGCATTCTTACGATGTTCACCACCGCTGGATTCTCAACATTATTTATAGGGTTCTTTTTAAGCACCGTGATTTTATACCACGGCACATTCTCCATCAATTCAATTATGCACAAGTTTGGAAAGCAACGCTATGAGACGGGCGAGGAATCGAAGAATAGTTTGTGGCTGGCGTTAATTACCTTAGGCGAAGGCTGGCACAACAATCATCATTATTATGAAACAGCTTCGCGTCAAGGATTTTTTTGGTGGGAAATTGATATTACTTGGTACATACTGAAGGTACTTTCTTGGACTGGTTTGATTTGGGATTTGAAAGGTGTTCCAAATCATATCAAATTTTCGAAAAATAAAAGTCATGCTCGTGAATTAAGACAGGAGCTTGAAGAAGTACAGAAATCAGCATAGATTCCCATTAATCAGACACTAAGGGTAGCGTTCGTGATAGGTATTTTGAAATTCCGGAGTTCGAATCTTTATAACGTTACAGCATTTTTTGTTCCCGGGGTTGCAATTTTAGAAACACTCATTAAATTTGCACTCCCTTTACAGAAATGAAGAGGGAAAAAGCGGGAGTAGCTCAGTTGGTAGAGCATCTTCGCTAAGTTCGTTCAAGAAAATGTTTGTTTTGGAAAGTTGTGTATTTTGAAGAATACCGCACCAAACTTGAAGCAACCCGGAGAGAACTGGAAGTATAGAAGAAGAGTCGTAAGTATATTGAATTTTTAGTGTTAAGTAAGCGGGAGTAGCTCAGTTGGTAGAGCATCCCGATAGCAATCGGGAGGGTCGCTAAGTTTGTTTAAGAAAATGTTTGTAACCTATATATTATATTCTGAATCGAAGGATAGGTACTATGTAGGGCATTCGGAACATTTAATAACGAGATTACTTTATCATAACGATGGTAGAGTAAAATCAACGAAGAACTTCAAGCCTTGGAAAGTTGTATATTTTGAAGAGTACCGCACCAAACTTGGAGCAAACCGGAGAGAACTGGAAATAAAGAAAAAGAAGAGTCGTAAGTATATTGAATTTTTAGTTTTAAATAAGCGGGAGTAGCTCAGTTGGTAGAGCACGACCTTGCCAAGGTCGGGGTCGCGAGTTCGAGTCTCGTTTCCCGCTCAAGTGAAGTTAATCGTTATTCGTTAATGGTTAATTAGCATTTCAAAAAAGTGTGAGATTAACCTCACACTTTTTTATTTAAGTGAAGAGCCGATTAACAGATGGCTGTTACGGAACCCGCCCGGGTGGTGGAATTGGTAGACACGCAGGACTTAAAATCCTGTGATCGCAAGGTTGTACGGGTTCAAGTCCCGTCCTGGGTACAGAAAAAAAAGGCTCTCAATTGAGAGCCTTTTTTTATTTAAGGCATGTGTTATATACCTTTCTAAGACCATATTTGAAATACACTTGGGTTTATTCAAAACAAGAATTGAAATGGATAGCCTTAAACCTGGAGACACATGAAAAAAATACTTTTAATGACCGCTTTAGCCAATGCAAAGGAATAACTCAGAACGGGTTACGGTGTAAGCGTATGACGGCTAGTAAAAAAGGGAAATGTTTTCAACATAGTAACTAAAAAGAGGAGGCGAATATGCGCCTCCTCTTTTGTCATTCAAAAAACTACTTGGGTTTATATGCTTTAATTCTTCTTTTTCTTCAGCAGGTTCTGAATTTTTTTCTTTGCTTCTTCCTCTGCCTTTTTTGTTAAATCTTCCGTTGGTGTTGTTGTTTTTGTACTGTCGGTTTTTAACGTGTCTTTTTTATTAATGCCTAATAGGCCTCCCACAATTTTCTCTGCATCAGTTCCCTTTACGGCATTTTGAATCGCCTTCGTTCCTTCTTCCTTCGCAGCATTGGTGAGCGCCTCTTGCACTTGTTGCTTTTGATCATCCATTAATAACTTTGTTGATGGATTTTTATAGTTTCCGCCAAGACCAATGGTAAGCGGTATTTTAGCATTCGGATCATTTTTGGTTCCGCTGTATTTTGCAATAAAGTTATTGTACTCCGCACCTAATTTCCCTGCGGGCACATCCATTTTAAGTTTGTAGTCAATTGAACCATCCACACTTGTGCTGCCGGCAATGGTTGTTACGTAGTCACCAAACTTTACATCGAATGGATTTACATTTAACTTACCGTCTTTTATTTCAGCATTTAACAATACATTTTTTAATGTAACCTGATCGGTATTATCTAATTTGGTAAGCGAGGTTATGCTCGATACTAACTTTGAATCTTTCAACGCAGCTTGCGCGATTTTTATGAGCCCGCCTCCATTAACGGTGTTGAGGTTTGGCATCATGGTTTGAAGTAACTCACCACTCAGTTTAAAATCAGTAGAATACGTTCCGCTCATCAATCCTGCTATTGGTGCATACGACTGAACAATAGATGAAACATTTGCTGTTTCTTTTATCGATGCATTTTCAATCTTTAAACCTAAATTATATTTTGGATGAGCAAGATCTGCAGTGTTGTATTGTCCATTTACCGAAATGGTTCCGCCCAGCATATTGAATTTCAACCCATTCAAATTTGCAATGCCATCTTTTACAATCACATCGCCAGAAGCATTGGTCATCGTCATGTCCATCATCTTCACTGTTTTAATAGATGATTTCAACACGAAGTCAATATCTTTCGGCACAGCAATTACACCGGTGTTTGTTTCATCTGTTGTGGTTTCTTCAGCCGTATCGGTCATGAATTCGTTGAGATCAAACATCGTTGAACTGAAATTGACATTACCTTTTATTTTTTCATTTTTTCCAAGTGCATAACCAAGGTAATTGAACACAGAACCATTTACATGGAAATCGCTTTTGCCAATGATGCCATCCATTTTTTGAAGATCAATTTTCTTCGGATCAAAAACCATAGACGCCTGCGATATACCAACCGTATACGGCAAGTCGCTTGCCGTATACGTAAAGTCCTTTAACGATGCTGTTCCGCTGGTAGGAAGTTTGTCGTAACGCTCGGCTTGCACGTCAGAATATTTTCCTTTTGTTTCGATATCAGCCAATATTTTTCCGGTCAACGTCATGCCATCAACGGGAAAAATTTTAGTCATTTTTTCGATGTCAATTCCACCTTTAGCTTTTAGATCCCACGTGTAGTCGTCAAGATTTTCTAATAATAAATCAGCGGTGAATTTTTCATTGTCAAGTTCTACAGCAAGATTTTTTACTGTGATAAAAGTTTCCGCCATTTTTCCGCTGGTGTTTTTAATGGTGGAGTTGAAAGCTAAGTCATGAAGTGGTAATGGGAACTCGGCAGATTTTACAAAACCATTCGCCAGCGACATGGTTGCATCGATAGCCGGAATGGTTTTCTTTAAACTATCATACACACCTTTTGCCGTGAGGTTAATAGCATAATTACCTTTCATTTCAAGACCGTCCATAGGGAACATTTTGCCAAGCTCTGCCAGGTTTAATTTTGCTGCTACGGTAGCATCCATTTGCGTTGGATACATTTTAGAAATGAGCGCGTGCGCATCAACCGGATTGTTGCCGAAGTCAAGATGCATTTTTTTAAGATCGATAATGGTGTTGTCAATCACACCGTCTTTATTATCGATTAGCAAATCAACATTGATGTTGTTGATTGCCGTAGGTAAGTCAGGATATTTAAACATTGCATCTTTTACCAAAAGCGCAACATTAAAAGCAGGCATTTGCGTTTCGCTATAGGTGCCTTTTACAAAACCATTAAAGGCCAGATCTCCTTTTGTTTCAATGGTGCCAAAACTCTTGGTGTAAACACCGGGAACGAGAGAGAGCAAACTTTTGAATGAATTATCAGGACTCTTAAAGGAAATGTCCATTGCATAGTCTTTCTCATTCATTTTAAAGAAACCATCAAAGCCCATTGCAAAGTCATTGATCTTAATGCTGTTTTCTTTAAAAGTATATTTGGTAAATGCTTCACTAATTGAAATAATCATGTCCATATCCAAGCGTTTCTTAGATAGGTAAGCGATGCCATCGTATTCTGTCGTTAAGGTATCAACAGAAGTTTTTGTTTTTAAATCGAAAACATCTTGCGTAAAATCGCCACTGCCAGAGTGATTCAATCCTTTTATGGAAAGTAAAAACGGAAGAGATTTATCATTATAGGTAACATCACCATTAATAATTTCCCAATGGTCTATGCCGAACGAAAAGTCAGAAGATTCTTCGGTTGTGGTTACGGTATCGGGTGAAGGAATGGCGATGTCATAATTCGCTCTTCCATCGGCCAATACTTTTACGTTGATGATAGGCTTCACCATGGTAATACCTTTTACGCGAAGCTGATCGCCAAAAAGAATTTCTTTTAGATTTACCTCCACCTCAAAATTTTCTACAACAAAAAGAATTTCTCCGGCAAAGGGCTCGTGGTTAAGTACGCCCAGATCGCCTATTTGAACCGTTAGGTTAGGGAAGTTTCTAAAAAGTGTGACATGGAAATTATCCAATTCAAAAACAACATCAGCATTTATAGAGGTTGCTAACTGCTTATCAATTGCTTTCTTAATGTCATCTTTAAAAGCGATGGGAATTATAATGGCGGCAACTATTATAATGGCAATCAACCCTCCTACAACAATCAATATCCACTTCAGTGCTTTTTTCATTTGAGTTCTTTTTTAGAAATTAAATTCAATCCCAAAACTACGAAATGGAATGGTGAATTATTGTGTCTTTACCGAGTGCTAACACCGGTAATCTTTAAAATAATTTTAGAAACCAATCCATCATTTTTCGGGAAAAATTAGTGTAAGGAGGATAAAACGCCTTGACGGATGTTAGTCCCCGCTTTTGCTTTAAAACAGCTTTCTCATTTGAAAATGCCAAGAAGCCGAAATGTCCGTGCGATTTGCCGATGCCGCTATTGTTAACGCCACCAAAAGGAAGGCCATGATGCAGAAAATGAATGGCCGAATCGTTTATACAAACTGCTCCGGCTGTGGTTTCGTGCAGTATTTTTTGCTGCGCCTTTTTGCTGGTTGAGTATATGTATAGCGCCAGCGCTTTAGGTTTCGATTGAATTACCTTAATAGCATCTTCCAAATTTTTATACGGAACAATAGGCAAAACAGGGCCGAAGATTTCTTCTTGCATCATGCGGCTATTCATGTTAACATTGGAGAGCACCATTGGATGAATGAAATTTGTCTCTGCATTTACATTTCCTCCGAATTCTATTTTTGCTCCAGTGTTTAGTGCATCTTGCATTAATTCGTTCACGCGAACAAAATGCTTTTCATTTACCATGCGGCAATAACTGTTCGATTTTTCAAACGAGCCTTCTGCGTTTGCGAAAAGTTTTTTGGTTTGCTCTATTAAGGCAGCGGTAAATTTCTCAACTACCTTCTCATCCACTAAAATATAATCGGGTGCAATACAGGTTTGGCCGTTATTAATAAACTTCGCGACTGCTGTTCGTTGTGCGGCCTCTTCAATTCGTGCAGAATCTGTTATAATGCTAGGCGATTTACCTCCCAACTCCAGCGTAACGGACGTTAAGTTTTCAGCAGCGGCTTTCATTACTACTTTACCTACTGCAGGACTTCCTGTAAAGAAAATATGATCGAACGGAAGTTTAAGTAAACGTTGAGATACTTCGAGTCCTCCTTCAAAAACAGAAACAATTTGAGGTTCAAAAATTTCATCCGCCATTTTTTTGATGACCGATGAAACATGAGGTGTCATTTCAGACGGCTTTATCATAACGCTATTCCCTGCCGCCAATGCAGAAATCAATGGCCCGATGCAAAGACTAAAAGGATAATTCCAAGGAGAAATAATCAGACAGACTCCTCGCGCCTCATATTGAATCCATGAACGAGTTCCAAACATTGCTAATGGCGCATCTACTTTTGTTGGGCGAGCCCATCGCTCCAGACTATTGCATGCGTATTTAATTTCATTCAGCACATGAAAAAGTTCTACTGCATCAACCTCTACTGTTGGCTTGCGAAAATCAGTATACATCGCTTCATGAATGGTGGTTCGATTAGCATGAATCCAATTCCGCAGCTTTTTCAAGCGATCTTTTCTGTTTTCAATTGGTTCCGTTCTAAGGTTATTACAATTGCTTTTTTGAATCTCAAAAGTGCCCTCAATTGAACTGAAGACTGATTTTTCTTGGGTGGCTGCATTCATCAATTAAAGGTATACAAACCGCACAGCTTCTCCCAATGTTACCAAATTGTTAAGCCTCTTGCTCAATGTTACTAAAATGTTAATTTTGATATGCAGGTTAGTAACATTGCCGTAATATGAAACTTGGTTTGTTGATTGTCTTTTTCATCTCCTTATCCCTTCTTGTGGAAGCACAAGAGCGGAAAGGTAATGTTGCGGCAAGCGAAACCTTTGAGCAATATCTCGCACTTTATTTATCAACAGATAATTCCAAGACAGTTTCAACAACAGCCATCAACAGCTTTGTTCAAAAGTTAGAATTTAAAAAGCCATCGTTTAAAAAGGAGAGTGAGTTTTTGCAATACACGTTCAATCAAACACATCGTAAATTTTTAAAGCATTACAAGCAATATTGCACCTTTACAGAACTGGTTGATAAAGGCACCTACAATTGTTTAACCGCAACTGCGCTTTATGCATTGTTGCTTCAACATTTTAACATTGATTACACTATTGTAGAAACCAACTATCATATTTTTTTATTAGCCAATACAGAACAAGGAACTGTTTTACTTGAAACCACCGATCCGTTAAATGGTTTTATCAGCAAGGCAAGCGAGATTGAAAAAAGAATATCAGCCTATAAGCAAAACGAATTGATGAAGGTAGAAAAGAGCAAGACTGTTTATGCTTACAACTTCAATTTATATCATGCCGTTAGTTTGGATGAAATGCTTGGATTGATGTATTACAATCTGGCGATAGAAGCATACAACAATCAGGAAATTCAATTGGCCATTGCATATTTAGATCACGCTACTTTGCGATATCAATCTGCACGCATTGAAGAGTTCTCTTCTATTATTTTACTTACGTTACAACAAAGTGAATTGGAGGCTTCTGTTAAAAATAGCTACCTGCAAAAAGTGAAAGCCATTCAAACAAAGAAGTTATCGGGTTTGGCTAGTGGGTATTGATATAAAATAATGCGTTAGAAAATGTAGCGCAAGCCAACGCCACCTTGCGTGCGGCTCCAACCCTGATCTTTGAAAACATCAACAAAATATTCCAACTCCATAAAGGCTGATATAGGTAATTTAAAATAAGAGTATTCAATACCAACTACTGCTTGTGGCCCCATTGTAAATCGAGATTCAGAAATTCTTCCAAATCTGTTGTCAGCATCGCCAATAAGCGGATCTATTTCATATAGGTAATCATACTCTAAGGCAGTTCGCTTTAGCTCAAAACCAGCACCGATATAAAATTGAAGGCCTTCTGAAATCTTCGTTGCATCGATGTGATAAAGAACCTTCATTTCACCAACTAAATCTGACTTTACTTTATGGGTAAGGTAATTTACAGAGGCGCCCGGTGAAAGCGTATCAGGCCGTTGATATCCTTCAAATTTTTCACGAAAATATCGGTTGTATAATCCGCTTGATGCTTTGCCAAAATCAACAACAAAACCCAGATGTTTGTTGGGATAATATTTAAACGTAGCCGCAAATGGATCACCCAGTTTTACACCCAATCCAAAATAAGGATATCGGCTATTTTGAAAAACAGGGCAGATGGTTTTTGCTTTCGCGCCTTTAACACGCGCAGCGTTTGAATTGTATCGCGTACGCGTGTACATGCTCTTGCCGGTGTTATGCCCGGGCTGCGCATACAATACAACGGTATTGAGTGCGAAAAAAATGACGAGCAGAAGGATTTTAAAACCATGCATCAAAGCAAATATAAACTTTTTGCATGGTTTGGTGCGAAAGGGGTGCATTTCAAATTGTTGCTGTTGGTTAGAAGTCAGCGCTAAAGCCGCTCAATAATTATGCAATAACCACGGCCTTAAGGCCGTGGTTATTTACACAGTGAAAATTAATTTGGGCTTTAGCCCTGATGCGACATTTTGAAATGCACCAATGAAAGCGTTTATGCAAGAACTGTTATTGAATTAAACCAACTCGATATATTGCATTTTATGGAGTTGTGCATAATAGCCATCCTTTAAAAGCAGTTCATCATGGCGGCCACTTTCTTTTATTTCTCCATGATCTAACACCATAATCTTATTGGCTTTTTGAATGGTAGATAAACGATGGGCAATGACGATGCACGTACGGCCGTTCATCATTTTGTCAATAGCATTTTGTATCATCTCCTCTGTTTCAGTATCGACAGAAGATGTGGCTTCATCCAGCACTAAGATTTTAGGATCGTACACCATGGCGCGGATAAAGGAAATAAGCTGCCGCTGCCCAACGGAAAGTGTAGCACCACGCTCCATTACATTGTAATGAAGTTTGCCTGGTAACTTCTCTATGAATTTTTTTGCCCCCACCAAATCAGCAGCGTGCCAAACCATTTCTTCTGTTACGTCATTATTGCCGAGCGTTATATTATTTAGTATGGTGTCCGAAAAAAGAAAAACATCTTGCAACACTACACCAACATTTTTGCGCAAATTACCTAAGTCATATTCTTTCAAATCAATTCCATCTACGCGAATAATACCTTTGTTGATTTCATAAAAACGGTTGAGCAAATTAATGATGGATGATTTGCCCGCACCCGTGGCGCCAACAAGTGCAACGGTTTCTCCTGGTTGAATATCGATGGTAATATTTTTTAAAACATAATCTTCATCATTGTATGCGAACCAAACATGGTCAAACGTAACAGCGCCATTAATATGATCGGGTTGATGTGCGCCATTGCGTTGCACGTTCTCTGTCTCATCTAACAAATTCATAATGCGCGAAGAACTAACAATACCCATCTGCAAAGTATTGTATCGATCAGCAATCATTCTAATAGGGCGAAAGAACATTTGAATGTACATGATAAACGCAATGAGCTTCCCGATGGTGATGCCGCTTGCTTCATAATTAATTACGCCTCTTGCGCCATACCAAACTAACAAACCAATACCTGCGGCAGCAATAATTTCAGCTACCGGATAATAAATTGAATAGTATAAAACGGAACGCAAATTAGCTTGTCGGTGATCTTCATTTATGTCTTTGAATTTTTCGAACTCGCGTTTCTCACTTCCAAAGATTTGAACGATGTTCATTCCTGTAATATGTTCCTGAACAAAAGTATTCAGGTTGGCTACTGCATTGCGCACATCGCTAAAAGCAACTTTAATTTTTTCTTTAAAAACATACGTACTGATTAACAACAATGGAATGGTGGATAAACTTAGGAGAGCAAGTCGCCAATCTTCGTAAAACATAAAGCCAAGAAGAAATATTATTTGCAAAAGATCGCCTGCCATGGCGGCAATACCTTCACTGAAAACATCAGCTAAAGTTTCGACATCTGAAATAGTTCGGGTAACCAATCGGCCAATGGGTGTTTTATCAAAGAATCGTAATCGTAAACTTATGATGTGTGCGTACAGTCTTTCCCGAATATCGCGAATGACTTGTTGACCAAGCCAGCCGGAGAGGTAAGTATGTATGTATTGTGTAATGGACTGAAAGATGAGGATGCCGAGTAAGATGATCATCATCTTTACCAGGCCATCATAGTTTCCAAAAGCTACATCATGGTCTAACGTGTATTGAACTAATATCGGACGAGTAGGAGCAAGTAAACCCAACAACAAGGTTAACACTACAATAATGATAAATCGTCCGTTATACGGCTTGACGAAGGTCATCAATCTTCTAAGTACAGACCAATCAATTATATTGCCGCTACTTACTTTTTCTTTCTCCACAATTTATTTGGTCGTTGTTAGTATTTGATGAACGTGCCCGATGGGTATTTTACCTTTGTTAAATACAATCCGTAAGGCGGAACATTGGCGCCAGCTTTTTTTCGATCGCGACTTTGAAGAATGTGCTGAAAATCTTTCACTGATGTTTTTCCGCTGCCTACATCCAACAACGTTCCTACAATGGCGCGCACCATGCCGCGCAGAAATCGATTTGCTGTGATGGTAAACTCTACGGTATCATCATCTTCTTTCCACTCGGCTTTTTTGATGGTGCAAAGAAAGTGATTTACATCTGTTTTTACTTTACTGAAACATTCAAAATCGTGTTCGCCTCGTAGTAACGCAGCGGCCTGGTTCATAGTTTTAAGATCAGCGGGTTTGAAATAATGCCACGCCAGCCCTTCCAGAAAAGGATTTTTCTTTCGTGTGATGCAATACCGATACGATCGCTCCACGGCATTGTAGCGCGCACTCGCATCCAACGTTACTGCATGTATCGACAAAATTGAAATATCTCTTGGCAAAAAAGAATTTAGTTTTTGTATGATGTTTTGCGCTTCAAATTCTTTTTCGATATCAACATGAAAAAACTGTTGTTCACAATGAACACCTGCATCCGTTCTTCCGCTCCCCACAATTTTTATTTCCTCCCGAAACATGTTAGACATAGCCGATTCAACAACAGCTTGTACACCCGTAGCATTTGCCTGACTTTGCCAGCCTGCATAGTTTTTTCCGTGGTAACTTATTTCGAAGAAGTAGCGAGGCATGGAGAAAAAGAATGTTTTGTCTGATACGTTTTCAAGAAAGGGCTGCTTGCGGCAAAGATTAAATACTCTCATAAAGAATAGCAGCACCCTGCCCCACCCCAATACACATCGTTGCCAATCCATACTTTACCTTTCTCTTTTTCATTTCATGAAGTAAGGTAGCGCTGATGCGAACCCCACTGCATCCAAGTGGATGACCGAGTGCAATGGCTCCTCCATTTACATTTACGATTTCAGGATTTAAATCGAGGTCTTTTATGCAAGCCAATGATTGAGAAGCAAAGGCTTCGTTCAATTCAATCAAGTCGATGTCTTGTATTTTTAATCCGGCACGATGTAACGCTTTTTGAGTTGCTGGTACTGGCCCAACGCCCATGTATGCAGGATCAATACCTGCAACAGCCATGGATACAATGCGCGCCATTGGCGTAAGATTAAATTTCTTTAAAGCATCCTCGCTTACAATCAGGCAAGCTGCGGCACCATCATTAACACCAGATGAATTTCCGGCAGTAACACTTCCATCGTTCTTAAATGCCGGTTTTAACGATGCCAGTTTTTCTAATGACGTTAAACGAGGATGTTCATCTTTATCAACCCATACACTTTCTTTTTTTTGTTGGATGGATACTGGTATAATTTCCTCTTTAAATTTTCCGGAGGCAAAGGCAGCTTGATATTTCAATTGAGATTGATGAGCAAAAACATCTTGCGCCTCGCGACTGATCTTCCATTTTTCAGCAACGTTCTCTGCTGTCTCCCCCATTGAATACGGATGATACAATGCTGATAATTTTGAATTGATAAAACGCCAACCCAATGTTGTGTCATACATTTCTGTTGAGCGAGAAAAGGGTTCTTCTGTTTTTGGTAAAACAAAAGGAGCACGGCTCATACTTTCTACACCACCGGCAATGTAAAGATCGCCATCGCCATTCATAATGGCGCGAGATGCATCCATTATGGCCTGCAATCCGGAAGCGCAAAGTCGGTTTACGGTAACGCCAGCTACTTCAACCGGAAGGCCAGCAAGCAATAAAGCCATGCGGGCTACATTTCTGTTGTCTTCACCAGCTTGATTCGCGGCACCCAGAATTACATCTTCAATAATTTTTGGATCAACAGTAGAATTTCGCTCCAATAATTTTTTGATAGCAAGGGCAGCGAGATCATCAGGCCGCACCGATGCGAGCATGCCACCATATTTACCTATTGGCGTTCTAAGAATATCAACAATGTAGGCCGTTTTCATCTTTCGTTCGATAATCACGTCAAAGAACGATTTAATTTTTTGTTCAATGAAAATGAATTTTAGAATTTGCTGAACGCTAATATCAGCGCAAGCTTCTATTTTATTTTTACTTTTACACCAAGTTAAACGCAACCTCATTATGTGGCAAAGAATTCAAACAGTATTTCTGGCAATCGCAATCTTAAGTTTAGTAGCAACTATTTTTTTACCAATTTGGACTCACCAGGAACCATCCGGCACTACCCATACACTCTATGCGCTCAACTACAGCGTTATAGAAAATGGAGTAAAAACCACCACCTATTTTCCTTATTGCATTACTGCGATATTGGCCATTGCAGCGGCTACATTAGCATTTGTTGAAATTGGAAAATATAAAAACAGAGTACTGCAAATGAAGTTGGGTGCACTGAATTCTATCTTTATGGCCGGCACAATTGTTTCCGCGGTTTTATTTGCTAACCAAATGTTTAAAACCTTTCAAGCTGGAGATTATGGGCTGGGTCTTTGGATTCCGGGCATTGCCGTAATCTGTAATTTGTTGGCCAATCGGTTTATCAGAAAAGATGAGAAGTTGGTTCGCAATTCGGATAGAATTCGCTGATCTTCTTTTTTAAAACTTTATAATTAAGATTAAAACAGCAGGAGCAGAGAACAAAAACTGCTTTGATTTATCATTCGTTTCTTCAGTAGGACCAAACGATGAAGATGTTTTTAAACTGTTTTTTCCGGCCCTAAAATAATAGGTGCATTCTGTCCCTAACAAAACTCTCTCGGTGATTTTGAAATTTAATGTTGCGCGAGGTCCAAACCCCCAGCCCTTCGATTTGGTTTCGGTTTCAAAAGAAGATCCACCATTAGTATTTTTTGTGTCATTTTTTTGGTTGTCGTTAATAACATCAAAACCTCCACTAAAAATAAACCGCTTCCCTATGCTTGTTTTCTTTTCAACACCAACCCGAAAAAAGTAATTGTTAATTTTTGACTCTCTTTTATTAAAGGCATCTCCATCATTAATTTCACTATAGGAATAACCAAGACCTAAATTAACACCCCAACCTGTTCGAGGAGAATTGCGGGAGTAAACTAACAAATAAGGATTATTTACTGCCGCATTGGAGTTACTGAGATTAAACAACTGCTTAATCAATTGATTCGCTTGAACCCCAAGGTAATGGTCGTATTTTTTATAAGTACTATCTTGTTGCGCAAAAGCTGTAGCGCTTAAAAACAGAAGCAACACACTCCCCAAAAATCGTAATACCATATTTATTTCGCTTTGAACGGATTAGAAAATTTTGGATCCGTCACCATAGTGTAATCTGTAAGCGTATTCAGAAAAGCAATGATTGCTTTTTTCTCATTTGGAGGAATGTTGAGACGCAAAGCTGATCCGTTACTGCTGCGAAGTCTCGTGTCAAGATTTGGATTATTTTCTAAACCAGTGCTGTAATGTTCCATAACAGATTCCAAATCAGCAAATCGGCCGTCATGCATGTAAGGGGCCGTTAATGCTACATTTCGCAGCGAAGGAATTTTGAACTTACCAGCATCTTCATAAATCTTGGTTACGCTTTCCAAGCCGCTATCTGTATCTGTTGCATCCAAGCCGATGTTCGCGAACACTCCACCAGAAGCAAACAAATAACCTATAGGATTTTGAACCTGATGGCAGGCATTACAATCATACCCTTCAAAAAATAAAAACTGTCCTTGCTGTTCTAATGCTGAAAGCTGCACAGCTCCAGTCATGGATTGATCTAATTTGGTATTATTTGAGGTAATACTTTGTATAAAAGAAGTAAGTCCCTCTGAAATCTTTTCTGTTGTCACTTCTTCAGAGCCGTATGCCTTAACGAAAAGGTCTTTATAATAAGGTATGCTTGCAAGCTTAGCAGCAAGTTTATCAAAGTCAGAAATACCCATCTCAACATGATTCGCAATTGGTTGCAAAACCATTGTGCGTATATTTTTCTCACGACCATCCCAGAATAGCGAAGTGCCTGAAAAAGCAATTCGCATATCTCCATTGCTTATGAAATTAACATCATTGCTAAAACCAATATTATTGTTAGCCAATTCCGAACCGTTTCTACTAAAGAGTATTATACCCGAATTAATAGGATTAAGGTTTTGAATCGGCATCGAATTTCTTGATGTCAGAATATTTTCAAATCCTTTACTGAATCGCGCATTATCGGTAAATGCCAGAGATTGCTTATGGCAAGAAGCGCATGCAACGGAGTTATTAATGGATAGCTGCTTATCATAAAACAGCACCCGCCCAAGCGTTGGTATCTGGTCGTTAATACCCAAATTGTATTGATCCATGGTGGCAGGCAAGTCAAGAACTGCGGTTTGAAGATCTTGTTCTTCTTCTGTAATACAAGACGCCAAGACAAGCACCATTGCAATGACGGACAGTAATTTTATTTTCATAGCTGAGTAAGGTAAAGCCAATTGAATAGTAGACACCTAATGTAGCAGAAAAGTGAAAAAGCAGAAAAGGTTTTTTAGAATTATTTTATGCCAACCTGTCAGAATCAGTGAGTTGGAACAGCTTTTGAAAGGCGGGTGAACCTACAGAAGTAAACTTTATCATTAATAATAATACAGAAACAAACCATTTATGGCAGCAACAACTCAAGAAAAAGGCAACATCTCCATTCATACCGAGAATATTTTTCCCATCATTAAAAAGTTTCTCTACTCCGACCACGAAATCTTTTTGCGTGAGTTGGTTTCCAACGCAGTAGATGCCACTCAAAAACTAAAGAAGCTTGCTTCCATGGGCGAGTTCGATGGCGAATTGGGAGACTTAAAGATTGAGGTGCTTTTCGATAAAGAAAAGAAAACGATCACGGTAAGAGATCGCGGCCTTGGAATGACTGGTGAAGAAATAAAAAAGTACATTAATCAAATTGCATTCTCTGGCGCGACAGAATTTGTAGAAAAGTTTAAAGATAAGGGCGATGCAAAAGACATTATCGGGAAATTTGGTCTTGGCTTTTACTCTGCTTTTATGGTGGCCGATAAAGTTGAAATCGTTTCACGTTCATACAAGGTAGGCGAAGAAGAAGCCGCTCGCTGGGAGTGTGACGGATCTACTTCTTTTGAACTTTCTGCTGCAACCAAAGACAGTCGTGGTTCTGATGTTATTTTATATATCAATGCCGACTCAGAAGAATTTTTGGATGAGTGGCGTTTGAAAGGTATTCTCGAAAAATATTGCAAGTTTCTTCCAGTACAAATTAAGTTTGGAACAGAAGAAAAAACTGAGGACGATGGTGTTGACGCAGAAGGCAAGCCAAAAACAAAAACAACAACAGTAGATCGCATCATCAACAATCCTGCACCGCTCTGGGCAAAATCGCCACTCGAGTTAAAGGATGAAGATTACCTTAATTTTTATAAAGAGCTTTATCCATACTCTGAAGATCCGTTGTTCTGGATTCACCTCAACGTAGATTATCCTTTTAACCTTTCGGGAATATTATACTTCCCGAAAGTGAAAAATGATTTTGAAGTACAGAAAAACAAAATTCAATTATACAGTCGCCAGGTATTCATTACCGATGAGGTAAAAGATGTTGTGCCTGACTTTCTGATGTTGTTACACGGAGTACTTGATTCACCCGATATTCCGTTGAACGTTTCACGCAGCTATTTACAAAGTGATGCGAGTGTAAAGAAAATCAGTCAGCACATTACAAAGAAGGTTGCTGATAAACTTGCCGACATGTTTAAGAAAGATCGTGCTGAGTTTGAAAAGAAGTGGGATGACATTGGCATCTTCGTGAAGTATGGCATTATTAGCGATGAGAAGTTTTATGAAAAGGCAAAAGATTTTGTGTTGTTAAAAAATACAGACAAGAAATATTTTACACTTGATGAATACAAAGAACGCGTAACGCCAAACCAAACCGACAAAGACAAGCATTTGGTTTATTTGTACAGTTCTGATTTAGGTAAGCAAGATAGTTTCATTCAGGCTGCTAAAAACAAATCGTATGATGTGATAGTGTTGGATGGTGTATTGGATAATCACTTCATCAATACCTTAGAACAAAAACTAGAAGGAACGCAAATCAAACGGGTTGATAGCGAAACCGCGGAAAAGTTAATCGATAAAGACGAGAAAATCGACAGTGTGCTGTCAACCGAAGAGCAAGAATTGGTAAAAGGTATTTTCGAAAAAGCCATTAACAATAAAAGCATGATGGTGGCGGTTGAGTCGATGGCAACGGATGAACTACCGGTTGTTGTAACCATGAGCGAGTTTATGCGAAGGATGAAAGACATGGCGAAAATGGGTGGCGGAGGCTATGGCTTTATGGGCTCTATGCCAGACAATTATAATGTAGCCATCAATGCGAATCACAGTATTGTTCAGAAGGTAATTAAAGCAGAAACCGAAGAGCAGAAAATTAAACTGGCGAAACAAGCATACGATCTTGCATTGCTTTCTCAAAACATGCTAACGGGTGCAGATCTAACAAGCTTCATTAAGCGAAGTGTAGAAATGGTTTCCTAGAAAATGGACATACTCGATATTTGACTCCTATGCAAAAAAGCCGCTGCCTATATAAGCAGCGGCTTTTTTATGGTCGTTCAAATTGAATAAAGAGTTTGCCTTGTTAAAATTCCTGCTTTATACCTGTCAGTTCAAACTCTTTGCAAATTAGTAGTGCCGAGAATTATTTTTTAATAACGATTGGCTTTATTAATACAGCCTCTTTATAAATTATACTAAGATAATAAACGCCTGCGGGAAGGTTTTCCGTTGTCACTTCTATTTTCTTTTCATACGACCGCCCCGCAAATACTTTTTTAGAAAACCTATTCACAATAGAAATTTCAAATGGTTCGGTTATTTTTGAGTCGATATCATTCATTGAAAGACTATCCACAATTTCTATGGTTAAAGAATTTGTTGCTGGATTGGGGTATGCCTGTATTGCTACGCTATTCATTCTTGGGCAATCACCGCTATATGCCTGATATGGGCCATCAATATCTTCTAAGGTTCCACAAGGTGTGGTTACAATTAACTTAAAAAACTGAGGTTGAGTTCGGGAGATTGGGCGGTCCAACGAGTATTGATTAGGTCCGCTGGTAGTGGCAATGTAAGCACCGTTGCCTGTTTTAACTAACCATTGATAGTTGGTAGCACCTGCA
>JBBRFY010000053.1:0-20954 GCA_038241205.1 Cytophagales bacterium | reverse complement strand
TGGTGGCTGCGGTAGTAATGACCAGATCAACATTGGAACAGCAAAATACAATGGTTCTGAGCTCAATGACATAAACAATGCTCCACGACCAACCACAATCAACAATAGCGGTACTATCTTACCTGTTACGCTCATATTCTTTAAGGCATTAACTCGCGATGACGTTGTTCAATTATTTGGGCAACAGCCACTGAGAAAAATTTTGATAGGTTCGTAATTGAAAAGACGCTTGATGGAAAAGATTTCTTTGAGATAGGCAGTTTAAAAGGCGCGGGCACAACTTCCGTTAGACAAGATTACAATTTTGTCGATCCGCAGCCTTTCTCGGGAAGATCTTACTACCGTCTAAAATCAATCGACTTTGATGGATACACTGAATATTTTCAGCTCGTTCGAGTTGATTTTGATTCGAAGAAAGGAGTCGTCATTTATCCAAATCCAATTGAAGGATCAGAGATTAATGTTTTTTTGAACTTCAATTCCGAAACCTCTACCCAATTTATCGTTTTGGATATTTTCGGTAAGGAATATTTTAGAGCGAATGCAGAAACCCGTTTTGGAAAAAACGTAATACAGAGTAATCTCTCTTCTGGCGCTTATATACTTAAAGTGCAGTCAAGCACAGATCAGTTCATTGCAAGATTTATCGTCAGATAAATTCAACGCTATTTTTGTCAAGACGAATAGTAGACTATACAAAAGTCTTCAATAAGGCCGGAAGATTAGTTAAAATATCTTCCGTCATTTCTTCCAAACCAAAGGCAGGTTTCCAACCCCAGTCCAAACGTGCCACTGAATCGTTAATTGATTTCGGCCACGAGTCAGCAATGGCTTGGCGAAAATCTTCTTTATAGGTTATCTCAAATTCAGGAATGTGCTTTTTTATTTCAGCCGCAATTTCTTCCGGGCAAAAACTCATTCCCGATACATTATAACTTGAGCGTACTTTAATTTTTTCAGGCGGTGCTTCCATTAAATCCAACGTAGCCTTTACTGCATCATCCATGTACATCATCGGAAGATAGGTATCGGGTTTTAGAAAGCATTCAAATTTTTTATCAGTTAATGCTTTGAAGAAAATATCAACAGCATAATCGGTAGTACCTCCACCGGGTTTTGTTTTGTATCCAATCAAACCCGGATAGCGAAGGCTTCGAACATCCAATCCTTTGTTTTTAAAATACCAATCGCACCAACGTTCACCCGCTTGTTTACTAATGCCATAAATCGTGGTTGGATCCATCACCGTATCTTGAGGCGTTTTTATTTTTGGCGTTGTTGGTCCGAACGCAGCGATGGAACTTGGCCAATATACTTTGCTTATTTTATTATCAACGGCAGCATCCAGCACAGAGATCAAACCATCCATGTTTAATTGCCATGCAAGCTTCGGGTTTTTTTCTCCAGTAGCAGAAAGCACGGCTGCGAGATGATAGATTTGAGTGAACTTGTTTTTTTGGATGAAGTCAATAAAATGATCATGCTTCAATACATCCAGTATGGCAAAATTTCCAGTAGCTAAAATTCCTTGTGGATCTTTTATATCAGTAGCCGTCACATTTTCTTTTCCATGTACATTCCATAAACCTTGTGTCAACTCAGAGCCCAACTGTCCACCAGCGCCAATTACCAATATCTTCTCACTCTTCATACCTTCATTAGAATTTATCAAAGATTTTACCTATCCGTGATTTTGTTGCTTGTAATCAGGTGCGCATTATCTGCTAAAATCGTGGGGCGAAATTACCAAAAATTACCGTTTACCTACCATGTGTTAGCATTCATTTTGATTACCTTAGCGCCCGTGAATTTTGAAGACTATTTAATATCGAAAAAAATTAATTCCATTGCCTTTCATCAGGCTGAACCTGCTTTGTGGAAAAGCTGGGAGACGGAATTTGCGCAAATGCATCCCAATAGTTTTACTGCACAAAAACTATATTTAATTAATCCTATTCGAAGAAAATATACCTTAACGGTTGAGGTCGTAAAAAAAGAAATTATAGACAGTGCTAAAGAAATTAGCATCACTCCATCACCATCAAAGCCCAGCATTGCCAAACCGATGATGCGGCCCAAACCAAAAATGAATTGATATGTATTCAAAACTAAAACCTTTTGTAGAGAAAGAATTATCGGGCATACGCGAAGCAGGTCTGTTCAAAAAAGAGAGAGTAATCACAACGCCTCAGGGCGCTGATATAAAAACAAGCGAAGGCAAAGCGGTAATTAATTTCTGCGCCAATAATTATTTAGGCTTATCATCGCATCCACGCGTTATCGAAGCCGCTAAGCGTGCCATCGATACGCACGGCTTCGGTATGTCGTCTGTTCGATTTATTTGTGGTACACAAGACATCCATAAAGAACTAGAAAAAAAGATTTCAGATTTTCTCGGCACCGAAGATACTATACTTTATGCTGCTGCTTTCGATGCAAACGGTGGTGTGTTCGAACCGTTGTTCGGAAGCGAAGACGCCATCATCTCTGACGAATTAAATCACGCCTCCATTATTGACGGTGTGCGTTTATGTAAAGCCATGCGTTACCGCTACAAGCATAACGATATGGACGATTTGAAAAAACAACTTCAGGATGCGAAACAAGCCGGAGCAAAACAAATTATTGTTGTTACGGATGGCGCATTTTCTATGGATGGCACCATCGCCCAGCTTGATAAAATCTGCGACTTTGCTGATGAGTTTGAAGCATTGGTAATGACAGACGAATGCCACTCTTCCGGATTTATAGGAAAGACCGGACGTGGCGTACCAGAGCATTGTGGTGTGATGGGCAGAGTCGATATTATTACTGGTACACTGGGCAAAGCGTTGGGTGGTGCATCTGGAGGATTTACCTCAGGAAGAAAAGAAATCATTGAATTACTTCGGCAGCGATCAAGACCGTATTTATTTTCAAACACGTTAGCACCTTGTATTACTGGCGCATCGATTGAAGTCTTTAACATGCTTGCCGAAACAACAGACTTGCGCGATACACTCGAAGCAAACACAACGTATTTTCGCAATGCCATGACAAAAGCTGGGTTTGACATAAAACCTGGAATTCATCCCATCGTTCCGATTATGTTATACGAAGCAACTCTTGCGCAACAATTTGCAGAACGATTGTTAGAAAAAGGAATTTATGTAATCGGGTTTTTCTTCCCAGTCGTGGCGAAAGGTAAAGCGAGAATACGGGTTCAGATTTCTGCTGCTCATGAAAAACATCATTTGGATAAAGCCATTGCCGCGTTTACTGAGGTGGGGAAAGAATTGGGAGTGCTAAAATAGAAGATAGAATTTAGGAGTTAGAATTTAGAATTATTTAACTGGACTTTTGAAAAAGATTCTGAATAGAGAATCAGAAAACGTCAATACCTTCTTTCTGGAAAAGAATTAATTTGATTCTCACTTTATCCCATGCTCCTTTTTCCGCTTCTCAACAATGTCGCCCATCTTTGATGTGTCCTTTGCAAGAATGCCGAACGCTGGATCAATATTCTCTGATGGAAAAAAATAGATGCTATCTTTCTTTCCCTTTATGCGGAGCTTATACAAATGAAAGAACGGAATAATTTTAATTGATTTTACCTCAGGCCATTCAAAACGCGTATTGCGATGGCCTTCCAAAATCACTATTTTATTTTTGCCAATAGCAACACGTTTTATTTTCTCAGATACAATAGAAAAAACTATTAACAGTGTTAACCCTAATGCGAAAAAGATAAGCGCGATGAAGAAATTCTTTGCATTAAATTCGAAACGAAGGAGTAAACTGGCCGCAACAATCCACTGAATAAATGCAAAGAAAAGAAAGAAATACTTTGCAAAATAAAACTTGGTAGGATTCGCTTCAACCATTTATAAAATTCAGTGTTAAAATTTGATTCTAATTTACAATAAAATCTTTGGGTTGGAACTCAATCTACATTCAATTACTTCATTTTTTTAATCGCCACATTCGAAACTTGTGCAGCTTCTTTAACATCAGGATTATGCGAACAAATAAACAAACCGATCAAAACATCATCGGGCATATTTTCCATTTCTGTTGTACCTATCATTTGAAGTGGTTTGCCTACGTATGCAGCCCGCATTGTTAATTTCTTTCCCTCACGTTGCAATTGAATAATTTGATAGTTTTTTTCGGCTGCAAAAATTTCATCTTCCGGATCGCGCATTAACGCGCCTTTTTTTGTGCGCCACTGAAACACCGTCAGTCCATCACCATGAAGCACTGCGCTATAATGCGCGGCATCGGGTTCTGTTGATTCGCGCACCATCCATCCGACTTTTCGATGAAGGTCTGTGCCCTCGCCCACAAATTGAAACGTTGCCGTAATGGTAAAATTACCTTTCATTTTTTTGTAGGCATACTGAAATTCATCGCGATCGAACCAGATGTTATAACCGGCTCCGTTCAGTGTATAGGTTCGATTGCTTTCATTATAAACAGTGGTGCCGGCAACTTTCGGATTACCTATATCACTATAGTGTTGAAATATCCCAACCGAATTTTGTTGTGCATAAGCACCACTAAAAATTAAACAGCAAAGCGATAGGATAAGGTATGGTCGCATGATCGGATTGTGTATTGATGAAGTTCAAATTACAAAAATGTAATCTATACTTACTAGCCTTTGTGGTAATTTGATTAAATACCTATCGCTACCTCCTCAGTTGCATAAATCAATAATAGAAATATACCGACTTGCGAAAAACGAAGTCACATCAATTCAAGATCGTGCTAGTTTCGATAGTCGTACGAAACAAAAAGACAAACGCCATGTCAGCACATTTCAAAAACACTTTATACTTTATTCTAATAGCATGCTTTAGTTTTGGTTGTGCTAGTGTCTATGTTCCATCTGTTCGAAATGTGCCCTTGTTTACAAAGCGGGGGGAGTTTCAAATTCAAACCAGCTTTGGAAAGGGCGCAAATGCGAACGCTGCATATGCCGTGACAAACCATATTGCAATTTCGGCAGGAGCTATGTATGCCAACAATAAAGTAATATTCAAGAAAGACTGGCGTGTTCATCAATCTGCAGAGGCATCACTTGGATTTTATGGTAATAGAAAAAAACTTGCATTCGAAGTTTTTGGCGGATATGGTGTGGGTAAAGGTATCAGTCAGGAAGCATACTCAGGTTGCTTTTTAATATTTTGCTCTAGTTCACTTGATATTGCAAAATCAAAATACAATAAACTCTTTATTCAACCTTCTGTAGGATTCAAAATTAAACGCATTCAACTGATTGGCACCATGCGTGTAACCTATCTCAATTTCCAAACATTATCCGTAAGAGCATATCAGAGTCAACCCATCGAAAGCCCTGTAAAAACATTTTTTTCTATAGAGCCTTCATTTTCCATTAAATTCTTCCCGACTAAAAAGTACAATCCACTTTTTATATTTGGGCAATCTGGTTTCAATCTTGTGTCAATTCCAGAGCATCCGGATGTTGAACTTCAATACTTCATTCTACACTATAGTGTTGGTGTTGGTTTGAAAATTTAAAAGCACGGATAAACTTCTTTTCACAACGTAGAGCATCAGCATGTGTACTGAAAAATTGGTGAACTCTAATAACAATTTGAAATCTCAGTTCAGTACATTCTTGACTTGAATTGAACTATCTTTCGCTCTCTGTGTTACATTTAAAAAATTCACATGCGAATCTTCAAAACATCCAGCTTTATCATCGTTCTTTTATTAACCGTTGCTCAACCTGGCTTTTCAAAAAATCCGAAGCCAGAATTTTATTCATTAATTATCTATCGGATAAATAATAAGGCGCAGGAAGAAAAAGTGGATCAATACTTAAAGCAAGCCTACCTTCCAGCATTACATCGAATGGGGAAAAATAAAGTTGGCGTTTTTAAACCCGTTGCTTCTGATACAATTGCATTTGGAAAAGTAATTTATGTACTCACTTCTTTTCAATCGCTTGATGAGTTTACGAAGGTAACGGCTGATCTTACAAACGATACCAAATTGTTAACCGTTGGCGCTACCTATCTCAATTCAAAACATGATGACGTGCCATACCAAAGAATGGAAACCATATTGATGCGTGCTTTTGCAAACATGCCCTTAATGGAAACACCAACGTTTAAAGAACCTCGAAGTGAACGCATTTATGAATTGAGAAGCTATGAAGGGCCTAGCGAAAAGTTATCTCAAAGCAAAGTAAAGATGTTTAATGTGGGTGGTGAGATTGATCTGTTTAAACGCCTTCAGTTCAACGCTGTATTTTATGCAGAGGTATTGGCGGGTGGCAGAATGCCGAACCTCGTTTACATGACAACCTTTGAAAATCGTGCGAGCCGCGATGAACATTGGAAAACTTTTGTTGAAGACCCTCAATGGAAAAAACTTACAGCCATTGATGAATATAAAAACACCGTTTCAAAAGCAGATGTTATGTTGCTCTCTCCTACCGAGTATTCTGATTATTAAAAATAGATTCGATGAAGAAAAAAATTCGAATTGGCTTACTTGCTTCTTTTATCATTTTGCAATTCGTTCGTCCTTCTAGAAATTAAGCTGAGCAAATAATCGGTGAAAATGATATTTAAAAAAATATCCCACTACAGAATCGGTTCATCAGATTTTTGTTAGTACGTGTTACGACTGCCACAGCAACAACACAAACTATCCATGGTATACGAACATTCAACCCATAGGCCTTCGGATGCAACATCATGTAAATGAAGGTAAGCATGAGCTTACCTTTTCTGAATTCAATACCCATGCGGAAAGAAGAGCCACTCATAAACTGGAATCAATATCAGATGCTGTAAATGAAGGTTGGATGCCACTCGATTCTTATTTGTGCATTCACAAAAAAGCCACAATAACGCAGGAGGATAGAGATGGAATCAACCACTGGATAAAATCATTAGTTATTGTGTTCGAAGAAAAGCCAAAGCATTAGCAGTGATCTTTCTAAACTATTCAAGTCAACATTAATTTTAATTTCTATTAGGCGCCCGTGTACTCTTAGAGAGACGCTTATGGCACGGCTTGTTCAAAACTTTTTTCGTATGCGTACATCACCAAGCAAGAAGAGCATCATAAAAATTACACCTTTAAAGAAGAGTATTTGGATCTTGTGAAGAAATTTAAAATCCCTTTTGAAGATAAATACCTTTTCTGAATTTTATGATTGCTGCAATGATAATAGGCCGTCCTTACAGGACTAGGCGGTGTCGTTTAATTCATTGTACTACTACTACCAAAAGTTTCGTTCCTACGGAACTTAGCATCTGTTGGTACGGTCATATTCAAAAAATAATGAATATATATTTTCTAAAGAGCTTGGATGTACATTTATTTCATGTGTTAATAATTTTATTTAGTTGTCACTACTTGTCCCGCTTACGCGGGATGGAATGCGCCAGGCTTATTATCATGTCTGTGGGTGCAGGCACTGCCTGGCTATTTCACGGCCATTTAATTTTTATCCACAAAATCAGGGCTGAACCAACTTATTAATTCACCTGATCTTCTACCAATGGTGGTGTGATACTATAAATTCATCAGGCTGTAAAATCGTATGGTAGCAAAACCAGTGAAGTGTCGCATTGGTCACTCACAAACATCTTACAATGACAAGTAACATTTTATATATAGCAGAAATTATTTTTCTGCAAGAAATTAAATCAAAATCAACCTGCAATTCTTAAAATCTTTGTAAGGAGCAAATCACATACCTCTACCAGAATAAGTAAAATAATAATGTACTCTAACACATTGCTTTCGCGTTGGTGGATGATTTCACGAAACACCGAAAGGTTGTCATCAATAATTCGCAGGGTGTATTCTACTTCGCTAAACCGAACCCTCAAATCGAAATGTTTCATTAAACCTTGATGAAGTTTATCAAGATATTCATCGTCCCACACCAGATCGGGCGCATCAAAAATGTAAATGTTTTCAGCGATGTCATTCTGCGTATTGAGTGCGCGGCCAATGAATCGCATCATATTTTTACGGCTTATCTTTAATTTACCTGTACGTTCTAGCTGATCGGTGAACCCCTTTACTTCAGCTAACAAATTTTCAGTAACACCATGGTAACGTTCAAGCGCAACAGACTGCGCCAAATTAAACATGGTGATACGAATAACTTTTGCATCAAACTTATCAACCGTTAGCTCATCAAATTCAAAAACGATTTCAGAATCTTCTTGCACATTAATCTCGTGATCATCTCGCATCCAACTAGCCGTTGAGTCACGCTGAAAAGTCTGTACCGTTTTAATTCCCCACTTCATTTCATCCTCGGTATAACCCGAAAACACAACGACACCGAAATTGAAATAGTATTGATACTTCTGTCCGGCAAATTCATAGAACAATTCAGACGATGTATCGGCCAGCGGTTTGATGTCGAGAAAAGCTTTGATGCCTTTTATATCAAATTGATTGGCAACCAGAAAAGCAGAAAGTTTTATATTTTGTGGCATAGAATCGCCTTTCGCGAAAGATATGCATTTAAGGACAACCACAAAAATGAGGTTTCAAATTACCCCACCAATTCCAAGTTACGCGTTACCGAACTGAAAAGAAGATGTTTTTAAAGATGCCTTATCAAGATAATAATAATAATACCTTAACCATTTCAGATTGCAAGAATTTGAAAGAACTTGCAGCCAACTTTCTATCAACGCGAATGAAAACAATACTCTTCACCATTGGTCTCACATTTATCTCGCTTATTGGTTTTGGATGGGGTGCCACCGGGCATCGCGCCACCGGTTACGTAGCAGAGAAATATCTTAGTAAAAAAGCAAAGAAAGAAATTGAACGCATTTTAAAAGGTGAATCGCTTGCTATGGCCAGCACGTGGATGGATGAGATACGATCTGACACGGCATATAATTTTACTGCTGACTGGCATTGGGTAACTATTCAAGATGGACAAACGTATGCTGAAAGTGAGAAGAATCCAAAAGGTGATCTAATTGAAAGTATTGAGCGCCTCATCGCTGAACTAAAATCTAAAAAATTAGATGCAAAGCAAGAAGCAGCGCATGTTAAAATGTTGATCCATTTAATCGGTGACATTCATCAGCCTCTTCATGTTGGTGGTGGAAATGATCGTGGAGGAAACGATATAAAGGTATCGTGGTTTAGAAGTGACAGCAACCTCCATCGTGTTTGGGATAGTGAAATGATTGACGATACCAAACTAAGTTATACGGAACTAGGAGCCTCATTACTAGCACCCGATGCTACACAACTGTTGGCCTGGCAGAAATCGACCGTGCGCGATTGGGCAAACGAAAGCATGAGCTATCGTCCACAAGTGTATGATTATGGTAACGGCAAACTTAGCTATCTCTATGCATATAAATACCTCCACATTGCGCGACTAAGAATCAATCAAGCCGGCATTCGGTTGGCTGCTGTACTCAACGATATTTATAAATAATAATATTGTGCGGAGAACGATCACTACCTTTTGTCATTTAACATAAAATCATGTGCGGTATAACCGGCATCTTCGCATTTAATCTTGTTGGCAAATTCAACAAGATACATGTTACCAATGCCACCATGGTGTTGGAAAAACGAGGACCTGATTTTCAAGATATATATATTGACGAATGGGTAGGTCTAGGTCATAGACGCCTTTCAATTATTGATACCACAGAAGGTGGCAACCAACCGATGTGGGATGATAGCAAACGTTACTGCATTATTTTTAATGGAGAGATTTTTAATTATCGCGAGTTAAAGGCGGAGCTCGAAACAAAAGGTATTGTCTTTCATTCACACTCTGATACGGAAGTTCTTCTCAAACTTTACATTCACGAAAAAGAAAAATGCCTGAACAGACTCAATGGATTTTTTTCTTTTTGTATTTACGATAAACAAGAACAAAGTTTTTTTGTCGCGCGTGATCGTTATGGAATAAAACCATTGCTGTATCTTTTTGATGAAGACAAATTTCTTTTCGCTTCTGAAATGAAATCCATTCTCCAATATGGCGTTGAGAAAAATATCGATCACACCAGTTTATACACTTACTTCCAACTGAATTACATACCTGCACCGCACACAATTTTTGAACAGGTAAAGAAGCTGATGCCTGGACATTACTTGGAAATAAGAAATAAAAAATTATCGATACATCAGTACTACGAAATACCGAATAAAAAGAATGCGGAAAATGCCGAAGTTCCATCGTATGAAAATGCAAAACAAAAATTAACACAACTTCTCGAAACATCCGTGCAGCGTAGACTTGTAGCAGATGTACCTATCGGTTCATTCTTAAGTGGTGGTATCGATTCGTCTGTTGTTACGGCACTGGCCAGCAAACACAAACCTGATCTACATACCTTTTCCATCGGCTTTCGAGATGAAAAGTTTTTTGATGAAACCGAATACGCAAAATTAGTTGCCCATCATTTCAAAACAGAACATACTGTTTTCTCTCTTACGAATGATGACTTGTATAAACACGTTTACTCAATCTTAGATTACATCGATGAACCCTTTGCAGATTCTTCTGCCATTAATGTTTACATCTTAAGCAAAGAAACTCGCAAGCATGCAACGGTTGCCCTTTCGGGCGATGGCGCAGACGAGATGTTGGGCGGTTATAATAAGCACGCAGCGTTCCATCGCATTATTAATAAAGGATGGAAAGAAAATCTGGTGGGTGCACTTCATCCTCTTTGGAATGCGTTGCCACAATCAAGAAGTAATCCTTTAGCAAATAAGGCAAGACAGTTGTCGCGGTTTAGCGAAGGCATGAAGCTCACATCAAAAGAGCGATATTGGAAATGGGCAGGCTTTGCATCAGAGGAAGATGTGTTAAACTTATTTTCCGAAAAATCGAAAGAGCAGCTTTCGCAAAATGACTATCAAACTTTAAAATCTGAAATTCTTAAATCGATTCCAGAACAAGAAAGTATCAATGACATTCTCTACACCGACATGCAACTTGTTCTCGCAAACGATATGTTGACTAAAGTCGATTTGATGAGCATGGCAAATGGATTAGAAGTGCGCGTGCCTTTCTTAGATGTTGACGTTGTGAATTTTGTTTTCAGTTTACCGGATGATTATAAAATAACACCAGCCTTGCGGAAGCGGATTTTGCAAGATGCCTTTAAAGATATTTTACCAATACAATTATACAACCGACCGAAGAAAGGATTTGAAGTTCCATTGTTAAAATGGTTTCGAAAAGAAATGAAATCATTAATTGTAGACGATTTACTTTCAGAGAAATTTATTGAAGAGCAGAACATTTTTAATTATTCAGAAATTAAAAAATTAAAAAGCCAACTCTTCTCTTCCAATCCTGGCGACATCCACGCACGCATTTGGGCTTTAATTGTTTTTCAATGGTGGTGGCGAAAGTATTGCAATAGGTAAATTATCAATTGTCAATTACTAAAAAATATATCCCTACTTATAAAATAGTGATGTGATACACATCGCGTTGGTTACGCGCAATGTCGGTAAAGAAAAAACCACCCGGTTGTGAAATCTCTTCCACAAAATCAAATTGTGTACATGACTTTGGTAGCGATGAGAAAATAAGAAGAAACCGAAACGGGCTTCCGCCCGGAATCATTGTCCACAACGGAGCGATAGAAACATTTTCAGCATGCATCAATTCCGCCTTTGCACCTGAAGACCGATCGACAAGAAAGGTAGTCTTCCAAATCCTGATCAATATTTCCTCCGGCAATGCATCAACATAACAGTGAACATAAACATGCGAGTCTTCAAGCGTCTTCGGATCAATGGAAGTTAACACATCAGTGTCGACTAACGGCTTTAAAGCCGGAGGATTAATTGTTCTAACCGGACCGCTTATTAATGAGAATGTATTTGTTATGAACTCCATGTATCAAATTTCGATTGTTAAAAGCAATCGGCCAAAGCTGCGGGATATTAAACAGATGTTATTTATCTTGGTGCCAAAGAAAGACCATGAGTAAATTAATTATCAGCAGTTTCGATGAGTTTGCCAGCCATGCAGGCAAAGAACTTGGCGTTTCAGATTATTTGAAGATCACTCAACAACAGATTAATTTATTTGCCGATGCTACCATCGACCATCAATGGATACATACCGACCCGGTACGCGCTGCTGAAAGTCCATTTAAAAAAACCATTGCGCACGGCTACTTAACACTTTCAATCATTCCTCACCTGTGGGAACAGATTGCTGAATTCCACAATACAAAAATGATGATCAACTACGGCATTGAAAAATTGAAATTCAATCAAGCCGTTGTGGTCGATAGCGAAGTGCGGTTGAGGGCAAAGTTGCATTCGATAATCAACTTGCGAGGTGTTACTAAATTTGAAATAGAAGTAACTCTCGAAATTAAAGAAAATCCTAAGCCCGCCTTTACAGGATTACTTGTATTTCTATATCACTTTATATAAATAATATTCTGGTTAAAAAGTCAACCCTTTTTACGTATCTGTTTTCGCCATCTCCCAACCGATAATACTTTTCTTCCGAATCGCGCTCCAACGATACTCGCCTAAAATTCCATCTTTACGAATTACACGATGACATGGAATTAAATAGGCAATGTGATTTGATCCTACTGCCGAACCAACCGATTGCATCGCCTTTGGATTTTGAATTTGTGCTGCGATACCTTGATAGGTAGTAACATTACCTATCGGAATTTTTAACAACGCCTCCCACACTTTGATTTGAAAGTTTGTACCCTTCACAAAAAGACGGAGTTTCTTTTTTGATGCTACAGGTTCAGCCGCAAATATTTGCTGCGCAAAGGCCAATGTTAATTCCTGATTCAAATGAAAAACAGAACTATGCCAATGCTCTTTCATTTTCTCGATCTCAATTTTTGGATCTTCCTCTGTTGAAAGAAAAGACAACCAACAGATTCCGCGTTCGGTCACACCCATCAAACAAAGTCCAAAAACCGTTTCATGAAACCCATATTGAATGTGAACACCGCAGCCTGCAAGTTTATATTCCTGAGGAGTAACGGCTTCAAGTGTTGTGAAGAGATCATATACTCTCGATTGACTAGACAATCCGGCTGACTCTGCTGCTTCGACTAAATTTCTTGAATGAAGTAATTTCTCTTTTAAAAAATCTACCGTAAGGTATTGTAGAAATCGTTTCGGACTAATGCCCGCCCATTCAGAAAAAAGTCGTTGAAAATGAAATGGACTAAGATGTACTTCTCTCGCCACTTCATCCAATTCAGGTTGACGTTGGAAATTTTTTTCCAGATATTGAATGGCTTCTTCAATACGTTGATAATTAAAATTTACTTCTTCGGCCACGTTCATAAAGTTATATATTTTGATGACTCAAAGTTGCGCGTTTAATCTAGCCTTTTCAACCTGCTTCTTGCTGAGTTTCCATTGCCGATATTCTGCCTTCATACAATGGCCACAAGGACGGAAGTAAAACAATTTGGCTTCCGTTTCATTTGTAAAAAAGACACGATTCTCTTTCTTCATTCGAATACCCGATGAACAATTCAGTTGACCATAAATTTTTAATATCGTATTGCCAGCAACAAGGAATTTATTTTGTCTGATCAATCGAAAGACCTGAGTATAATTTAGATTAGTGTGTTCAATCATTTTCAATGAGGTTAGCCTTTAACGTACAAAAAATACCTTTCACGCAAAGGCGCTAAGTTTAAAATAAAAAGAACGCAAAGTCTTGTTATGAAGTATACGCAAAATAACAACTAGATTTCTTTGCGTTCTCTGCGAATTTCTTTTGCGTCTTTGCGTGAAAGGTATTCACACCGCATCATGAAAAATTATTCCCAAAGCATATCGCTTTCCTGATTTCACTTCGCTTACACCATGCTTCATATTGCTTCGACAGTATAACCCTTTTCATTTAATGCATCGTACTTCTCATTCCAATTCAAATTGTTCATACTTTTTCTTTATCAAAAATGCTGATAGAGAATCAGGTGCTCAACCCAAAACTTGCTAATCGTTCAGATGAATGAGATTATTTGATGAAGGTGTATTACCTTCACCACACTAAAGAAATATTAATGAAACCAAACACAGTTCTAGCCTTCGCATTTTCATTGTTAGCGATATCGTGTTCATCGCCAAAAGAATCATTTGTTAATACAGAAGATTGGATTTCGCTATTCAACCAAAAAGATTTAAGCGGATGGGATATTAAAATTGCAGGATATGCTTTGAACGATAATTTTAAAAATACCTTTCAGGTTACCGATAGTGTGTTGAGTGTTTCATACAACAACTATGATACCTTCACCAATGAGTTTGGTCACATCTATTATCATCAGTCTTACTCCTATTATAGAGTACGCGTTCAATATCGATTCAATGGTGAGCAACTTAAAGGTGGGCCTGATTATGCACGATTGAACAGCGGCCTGATGATTCATTCTCAATCAGCAAAATCATTGGTGTTGCATCAGGCATTTCCCGTCTCACTAGAGATGCAGTTTCTGGCAAGTGATTCCCAACGACAAAGTCATACCGGAAATTTATGCACACCCGGAACCGAGTTTGAACAAAATGGAAAACTGGTAGATGTTCATTGCCTGGATTCTGATTCGAAATACTTCGATCAAAATCTTTGGGTAAATGCAGAGGTAATTGTTTTGGGAGATTCAATTATCCATCACATCGTTAATGGTGATACTGTACTTACCTATGAGCATCCAACAGTGGATCATAATCTGACAGGTCGCTTTATGAATTGGACAAAAGAAGATGCTGCGGACTCAGTTCAGTGGATGCAAAAACAAGGAATGCGATTGAGCGAAGGATACATTGCCTTACAAGCGGAAAGTCATCCCATCCAATTTCGTAAAATAGAATTGCTGAATTTAAAAGGATGCATGGATCCGAATGCATTAAATTATAAATCCTATTTCATAAAAGCCGATAATTCTTTGTGCCGATATAAATGAGCATCGTTCGATTACCTATGCCAGATAACTTTAGTTTTGATTTGGCACTTACTTTTTTAAAGCGATCTCCACGCGAACTACTTCATACCTTAGAAGACGATAAAGTTTTCAAAGCACTTCATATTGCTGATACTGAAGTGCTGTTCTCTATTCATCAGTTTAAAAAACATTTAATCGTCAAGTTTTTAAAGACAAAACTAAATGCCGCTGTAAAAGCAGGCGTAATTCAATACATTAAAGAATGGTTTGATCTGGATACAAATCTAAAACCATTTTATGCCATGGCGAAGAAGGATCAATTACTTGCTCCGTTGATGAAAGCATATCGTGGCTATCGCATTGTTGGTCAACCCGATTTATTTGAGTCGTTAGTGTGGGCAGTACTCGGACAACAAATTAATTTATCTTTTGCGTACACACTCAAGCAACGGTTTGTTGAACAGTTTGGATTAAGTCAAGAATACAAAAATCAAGAATATTATATGTTTCCAAAACCAGAGGCGGTTGCACTGCTTACCGATGATGATTTATTACCACTTCAATTCTCCAGACAAAAAAGTAAATACGTTGTGCTTATCGCGAAAGCATTTGTGGATGGGCAAATTTCAAAAGAAAAATTAAGAGGCTTATCGCTGACCGATGCAAAAGAAAGATTGATGAACATTAAAGGAGTAGGTAATTGGACTGCCAACTATGCCTTGATGAAAACCTTTCGATATCCAGATGCTTTTCCATTGGAAGACGTTGGTGTACACAACGCCATTAAGAACCAAATGGGATTAAAAGAAAAACCAAGTCTCGATGAAGTGAAGAAGATTTTTAAAAAATATAAAGGTTGGGAAGCGTATGCGACTTTGTATTTGTGGAAAAGTCTTTAATAAAGTACGATTGTAGATGCACGATGTACGATTTATAAAAAAGAAAATTATAACCTACTTGCTGTCATTTGGAAGATTAGGAATTCAATAACCGAAATAATGAAGCATAATGGAGAATAAAAACGAGAATCCATTTTTGCGAATGGTGTTTCGTGGATGCGCTTGAAAAATCCCACATATTTGAAATCGCCTACAGCACGAAGAAGAAAAATAACGCTGATTACTAAATTTCCCCAATGAAAATAACGTTGATCAATATCGAACGGAAATACAATCAAATTCCCCAACGTAATAATCGCAAAAAGCAATAAGCCACAAGCAACAATAAGCGTTCCTATTACCGATGGCTTAAAAAGTAATTCTTGCGTAGATGGATTGGATGGAAGCGATGAAGCTAATCCCCACTTCCCTCCCATTAACCAATAAAAATGAATGCCGCCTAAAGCAATAAAGATGACGGTGTTAATCGATACAAGTATTCGCAACATAAGAAGAACTAATGAAGGGCCTCTGTTAAAAAATCATTCAGAGGCTTAAGTGCTTTGAATGATTCGACTATCGTTTTCATAAATTTTTTATCCTTTACCTCAACATCACTAAGTGGGCGTGTCATAATAAAGCTCTTCAATTTTAGCCACTCTATATATTTATTGTCTTCATCAAAACCTTTCGGTGCTCTTTTTAATTTATCCTCATCCGAAAGACCGGAAAAATGTTTTTTCAATTTCTTGTCATTCACAATCTTCATCAGCTTGTCTCCATTGTAGTCAATCTCTTGTCGCACCTTGGCAAGATTCTCCGGCTCCGGCATATAGAGTCCCCCGACAACAAAACTTTTATTGCCCGGCTCAATTTGTAAATAATACCCAGGCTTGCCCATACCTTTTCCGGCAGGAGAAAAAGAAGCGCCAAAATTGGTTTTGTAAGGACGTTTGTCTTTACTAAAACGCACATCACGATAAATACGAAACGTTAATTTTTTTGGATTGAGACCCAGCAATGCATTATCAACTTTAATAAGTTCGTCTAACAATGGCGCTACAAATTCATCAAAGCTATCTTTGGCTGCAAGGTATTTTGGTTTATTTTTTTCAAACCAGTCGCGATCGTTATTTTTACCGAGATCTTTTAAAAATTTAAGAATAATTTCAAAGTTCATGATGGGTCCATTTTTATTTTATCCTAAATAATCCAGTATTGTTTCCAATGCAATACCACGAGATGCTTTCACTAAAATTGTTGCATTACGTATCGGGTTCTTTTTCAACTCTTCAATTAATAACGCTTTGTTTTCAAAATGCAATGCATCCGTCAGTTCCGCTTTCGCTGAAGCCACTAACGTACCGCATAGGTAAACATGTTCAATCTTTTTCTGTTTTAACAACCTGCCTAAATTTCGGTGCTCTATTTCAGCTTCCGCTTCCAACTCAAACATATCACCCACAATCGCCACTTTATGTTCTGCTTTCATATCCGCCAAACTTTCGATAGCCGCCTGCATAGAACTTGGGTTTGCATTGTAGGCATCCAGAATAATTGTGTTGTTACCTTTTTGAATGACTTGCGAGCGCATGTTACCCGGTGTATATTCTGCAATGGCTGCGTTCGCATCAACAGCATCTACGCCAAAATATTTTCCGATACACAATGCGGCCGCCATGTTTTCAAAATTATAGCTACCAATAATTTCAGTGAAAATACTTTCTCCATTCTCTGTCTTTATTTTTACAAACGGATCAGCACCGATCAGTTCACAATGATAATAATCACCAGCAGCAGGATAAAAAATTGGATCCGTAAATCGCTTCGCCATGTTGGCGAGAATTTCATTTTGCGAATTGATAAACACCACTCCATTATTGGTGAGTAGATGTTGATATAACTCGGATTTTCCGCGAACAATATTTTCAAATCCACCAAACGTACCAATGTGCGCCTTACCTATGTTGGTAATAAATCCGTGCGTTGGATTTGCAATGGAACACAAGTGTGCAATTTCACCAACATGATTCGCGCCCATTTCAATAACAGCTAACTCCACTGATTTATCAATTGATAAAATAGTGAGCGGTACGCCAATATGATTATTTAAATTTCCTTTTGTTGCAAGTGTCTTAAATTTTTTGCTCAACACGGCATGCAATAATTCTTTGCTGGTAGTTTTTCCGTTCGATCCGGTTAAGCCAATAACTGGTATTGATAATTGGTCACGATGATGACGCGCCAATTTTTGCAACGTAGTTAGCACGTCATCAACTAAAATACAGTTATCGTTTACCGCATAACGCGCTTCATCAACAACCGAAAACAGCGCACCTTTCGTTAAGGCTTCTTGTGCAAACTCGTTGGCGTTAAAATTGTCGCCCTTTAGGGCAAAAAATAATGAGTCCTGCTCAATCTTACGAGTATCGGTAGAGATTTTTCCGCACGACAGGTAATGTTGATATAATTTTTCTATTTCCATTTTATAAAACTATAAAGGCAATTTTTGATTTAAGATTCTATTCGGTTTACGTAAGTTTTTCTTCATCGCATCATACCCGTTCGGTTGGAGGATTATAATAGAGATGTTTTAAATACGGAATTAAAGTAATTGATCATAAAATTTAAGAAAAACTCAATCGTACTTCGTACATCTTAAATCGTACATTTGATTTTTGCTCCAAGATAACAGGCAAGCTCCATTTAACGTTAAGTAAAAAATAAATTAATTTTTAATGTGTAGGATCATACTGTTGTTGGCCTTCTTTCTTCCAACTGTTCTTCAGGCACAGTTTACCTACTTACTCGACCAAACTGTTACGGTTAAAGACGGTAATGGAAATACGTTAGACATGCCATGGGCAGGCGGATTAAATGCTGCTCAATATAATACCATCGATTTAAACAACGATGGAAAGGATGATCTCGCTTTGTTTGATCGCATGGCGAATAAGGTAATTACCTTTCTCAATATTAATAACCAATATCGTTATGCGCCTGAATATGAAATGCTTTTTCCCAGCGAAATAACAAATTGGCTTTTGCTTCGCGATTATAATTGCGATGGCAAAAAAGATATTTTCACGGGCGACATTTTTGGAATGAAAGTATATACCAACACAACTGAACCCGGAGAAAATCTTTCATGGAAACCCTTTTTGTTTTACACAAGCCCAGGCAATCCTAAAAGTGAAGCATTGCTTACGCTGGGCTTTTCAGGAAAGGTAAATCTCCAACTTCAATATGATGACTTACCTGCTCTTGTGGATGCTGATGGCGATGGCGATCTTGATATTTTCAACATGCGCTATCAGGGCAATGGCACATTAGAGTATCATAAAAATTTTAGCAAAGAACGATACGGCACGTGCGACTCATTAGACTTTGAACGGCAGACACAGAAGTGGGGCGGATTTACCGAATGTCGCTGTGGTGAGTTTGCGTTTAACAATGAAGATTGCCCGCCTTCATCTTCTATTATTGGACGCACAAAACATGCCGGTGGAAAAAGTTTGTTGGTTATGGATGTAGATGGAGATGACGATTTTGATGTGTTGTATGCCGAGGCCTCTTGCAATAACCTTTACCTATTAAAAAATGATGGCGATAATTCGAACCCAATCATTCATTCAGCGAGTCAGTTTCCCGCTGCCAATCCAGTTGACTTTGTAATTTTTCCAGCTGCTTTTTATGAAGATCTTGATTTTGATGGAACCAAAGATTTGATTGCCTCACCCAATATTTATTCAAGAGCCTATTTCGATTCAGACCTTCAAAAATCAAATTGGTTTTTTAAAAACAATGGATCAACTTCACATCCATCGTTTACATTGGCAGAAAAAGATTTTCTTCAAGATAGAATGATTGAAGTTGGCGACAATGCTGTGCCTGCTTTCGCAGATTATGATAGCGATGGTGATTACGATATGTTCATCAGCCAATATGTATCAGAAGATGCTCCCGCTACCATACACCTTTATAAAAACACAGGCACATCAATAGATCCTGAATTTACTTTGGTAGATGAAGACTACGTTCAATTTTCAGCGCTGCAGTTATTCAATCTCAAAATTCAGTTTGCAGACATGAATGGCGATGGCAAAACAGATCTTGTTTTTACAGCTTCATCATTGAATACGTCAGGCACAAAACTTTTTTACCTAGCAAATAAAGGTAATTCGATCTTTAACTTCGCCAATCAAACACCTCAAGTAGTTGATTTTACATTTACATCATCTGAAAACATTTTGATTACCGATGTTGATCTTGATGGCGTTAACGACATTCTTATTGGAAAAAATAACGGAGCATTACAATATTGGAAAAATAATAGTTCTACAGGTTCGCAGAATTATTCGTTAATAAACACTGAATACTTGGGTATGGGCTCCAGCGTGCTAAGGCAAAACTTAACTACCGCAGTTGGTGATTTAGATGGTGATAGTAAAAAAGATTTAATTCTCGGAAATCAATATGGCCAACTTACCATTGTGCCAGATTTTCAACATGCTTCAAATTTGAATGAAGCTATAACCGAAATTATTTTAAATCCTCTATTAGATTCTTCATACACCACACAAAATCTTGGTGGAAAAATCTGGCCAACCATAGTGAATCTTTTTAATTCCAATCGGCCCGCTATTGTAGTGGGTACAATTTTAGGTGGTGTGCGTTTATTAAGAAACGATGGAAGTATGGAGCTGCCTAAAAATCCGGTTATAAAAATCTATCCAAATCCGGTTTCAAAAGAAGATGGCGCTACCATTATTTTAGATAGAGCAATGTTGATGCAAATGTATTCTTCCATCGGTCAGAAAATTGGTGAACCCATACACATTAATGGTAATGAAATTTTTCATTTGAATGTTTCTGAATTATCTGCGGGCATGTACATCCTTCAATTCTCTGTTAACAATACGTTTGTGGTAAAGAGAATTATCGTTTACTAACCCATATTGGAAAATTGATTTTAATAATATTGTAGCGAATAAAATATTTCTCTCTTTACTTCAACACTAAAAAACTTAAACACTTCAACAGTTAACAAATGGATTACGCTTTTATTTTCGATATGGATGGAGTGCTGATTGACAGCAATCCTTTTCACAAAATTGCGCTTCAACAATTCTGCAGGCACCATGTACATGAT